>NZ_MBET01000094.1:0-316770 GCF_001954215.1 Mycobacterium sp. IS-2888 | reverse complement strand
CAATCGCATTGCGCTGACCGGACAACTCCGCCAACTCCTCAAAGAGCACCCCCAGGCGCTCAGCAGGACTCAACCCCGCCGAGGCAAGCGATGCAGTCGAAGACATGACCACATCATCACAAAGGGGTACGACAAATCCCGGCCACCCAAAGCGAACTTGATGGCGCCGAGCCAGCTGGCCTAGCCGATCAACACCGCGTAGCGCGGCTTGATCACCTCGTCGATGATGGCCAGGCGCTCGTCGAACGGAATGAACGCCGACTTCATCGCATTGATGGTGAACCGCTCGAGGTCGCTCCATCCGTAGCCGAAAGCCTCGACCAGGCGGTGCATTTCCAGGCTCATCGAGGTATCGCTCATCAGCCGGTTGTCGGTGTTGACGGTCACCCGAAACCGGGATCGGGCCAGCAGATCGAACGGGTGGTCCGCGATGCTCTTGGCCGCACCGGTCTGCACGTTCGAGCTGGGGCACAGCTCCAGCGGAATTCGCTTGTCCCGCAAGATCGATGCGAGCCTGCCCAACCGCACACCACCGTCTTCCAAGACATCGATGTCGTCGACGATCCGCACCCCATGGCCCAGCCGGTCCGCCCCGCAGAACGCGATCGCCTCGTGGATGGACGGCAACCCAAAGGCCTCACCGGCGTGAATGGTGAAGCGCGCGTTGTGATCTCGCATGTATTCGAACGCATCCAGGTGTCGCGACGGCGGGTTGCCGGCCTCCGCCCCGGCGATGTCGAACCCGACCACGCCCTTGTCCCGGAAGCGGATCGCCAGCTCGGCGATCTCCCGTGACACCGCGGCATGTCGCATGGCGGTGACCAAGAGCCGCACGACAATTGGACGCCCCGCGGTGGCACAGGCCTTCTCCCCGTCGGCGAAACCCGCAAGCACGGCGTCGACGATCTCGTCGAAAGACAGCCCGCGGTCGATGTGCAGCTCGGGCGCGAACCGCACCTCGGCGTAAACCACCGAATCGGCGGCCAGGTCCTCCACACACTCGTAGGCCACCCGATGCAGCGATTCGGACGTCTGCATCACCGCGACGGTGTGCGAGAACGGCTCCAGGTAGCGCTCCAGCGAACCGCTGTGCGACCGGGTGCGAAACCAGGTGGCCAGCTCCTCGACGTCGGTGGCGGGCAGCCCGTCGTAGCCGGTCTGGCCCGCGATCTCCAGCACGGTCGACGGGCGCAGCCCACCGTCGAGGTGATCGTGCAGCAGGGCCTTCGGCGCTTTTTCGATCTGCCGCAGATCCAGAGGTGTGGTCACGTGGCGATCCGATCGATGATCAGCGGCCGCGGCGCGGGCGGTGTGTCTTCGACGCTCCACGCGCCGTCCAGCTCGGCCATCGCGGCGCCGACGCGTTCGGGCGTGTCGGTGTGGAGGGTGAACAACGGGTCACCGGCCACCACCGGTTCGCCGGGACGGCGGTGGATCTTCACGCCGGCGCCGAATTGCACCCGTTCACCCGGGCGGGATCTGCCCGCACCGAGCCGCCATGCCGCCAGCCCCACTGCCATCGCGTCGATATCGCCCATTGTGCCGCCCCGGGTGGCGGTCACGGTCTCGGACAGCGCACCGATCGGCAACGGTATCGACAAATCGCCGCCCTGGGCCGCCACGAGCCGGCGAAATCGGTCCATCGCGGTGCCGTCGCGCAGCGCGTCGGCGGGGTCGGCGCCGTCGATCCCGGCGAGTTCGAGCATTTCGCCAGCCAGCCGCAGCGTCAGCTCCACTACGTCGGGCGGCCCGCCGCCGGCCAGGACTTCCAGGGATTCGGCGACCTCGAGCGCGTTGCCGACGGCAGCGCCGAGCGGGGCGTTCATGTCGGTCAACAGCGCGCGCGTGGGCACCCCGTGCGCGGCGCCCAGCTCGATCATGATGTGCGCCAGCTCGCGGGAAGCCGCCTCCGACGTCAGCAACGCCCCCGCGCCGACCTTCACGTCGAGCACCAGCGCGCCCGCGCCCTCGGCCAGCTTCTTGCTCATCACCGAGCTGGCGATCAGGGGCAGCGACTCGACGGTGCCGGTGACATCACGCAGCGCGTAGAGCTTGGCGTCCGCGGGCGCCAGCTCGCCCGCGGCGAAGATCGCCGCGCCCACATCGACGAGCTGTTCACGGACCCGCCCGTTGGACAGCTGGGCGGTGAATCCGGCGATGGATTCCAGTTTGTCCAGGGTGCCGCCGGTGTGCCCGAGCCCCCGGCCCGACGCCTGCGGCACCGCCGCCCCGCACGCGGCGACGACGGGCAGCAGCGGCAGGGTGATCTTGTCCCCGACCCCGCCGGTGGAGTGCTTGTCCACGGTGGGCAGCGGCCGTCCGTCGCGCCGCAGGTCGCCGAAGTCCAACCGCTCACCGGACGCCAGCATCGCCGCCGTCCACTCGGCGATCTCGCCGCGGTCCATGCCGCGCAACACGATCGCCATCAGCAGCGCCGCCATCTGCTCGTCGGCGACGCGGCCGTCGGTGTAGGCGTCGACGACCCACGCGATGGCGGCGTCGGACAACCTGCCGCCGTCGCGCTTGGTCTTGATCACCGTCGGCGCGTCGAATGCGAAATCGGTCAAGAACGTTCCCGGGGGACCTCGGCGCCGAACGCGTCGGGCAGCAGCTCGTCGAGCCGGCGGGGCCCGGCCGGATGGTCGATCAGCAACTCCGGACCGCCGTGCTCCAGCAGCACCTGCCGGCATCGCCCGCACGGCATCAGCGAGGATCCCTGCCCGTCCACGCACGCCAGCGCGATCAGCCGGCCCCCGCCGGTGGAATGTAGGGCGCACACCACACCGCACTCGGCGCAGAGACCAAGGCCATATGAGACGTTCTCCACATTGCAACCGGTAACGACGCGGCCATCGTCGACCAGTGCGGCGGCACCCACCGGGAACCGCGAGTACGGCGCATAGGCTCCCGCAGCCGCCTGGATCGCGTTGTCCCGCAGCATATTCCAATCGACATCTGGCATTTCGCAACCCCCGTTCACCGATGGGCTGACTTGTTGGGCCGGCTCAAGCAGCCACCCTAACTCCGATGCGACACGGCGTCGTGGCCGGACCGATCTCCTACCGCGGCCCATCGTTGCGGGGCTAAGCTCGGTTGCCCGGCTTGTTGACGAAGGCGGTGAGAACTTCAGTGAGCACACAGGCGACAACCGCGGATCCGGCCGTACCGGCGTCGACACCCTCGCGCAAGCGGCGGCCGCCGCGAACCCTGTATCGGGGGGATCCCGGCATGTGGTCGTGGGTGCTGCATCGCATCACCGGTGCCACGATCTTCTTCTTCTTGTTCGTGCATGTTTTGGACACCGCCCTGGTCCGGGTCAGCCCGCAGGCCTACAACGAGGTGATCGCGACCTATAAGACCCCGATCGTGGGCCTGATGGAATTCGGCCTGGTCGCCGCCGTAGCGTTCCACGGCCTGAATGGGATCCGGGTGATCCTGATCGACTTCTGGTCGCAGGGCCCCCGCTACCAGCGTGTGATGTTCTGGGTCGTCTGCGTCGTCTTCCTGCTGCTCATGGTTCCGGTGGGGGTAGTGCTGGGCATCCACATGTGGGAGCACTTCCGATGAGCAGCCCCGACCTTCAGCTCGGCCGGGGCGAGGTCGCGCCGGTACACCAGCGCAGCCACGACCGTCCGGCGAGCCTGGACAATCCGCGCTCGCCGCGGCGTCGCGCCGGCATACCCAACTTCGAGAAGTTCGCGTGGCTGTTCATGCGGTTCTCCGGCGTCGCGCTTGTCTTCCTGGCCATCGGGCACCTGTTCATCATGCTGATGTGGGACAACGGGGTATACCGCATCGACTTCAACTACGTGGCCCAGCGCTGGGCGTCACCGTTCTGGCAGTTCTGGGACCTGGCGCTGTTGTGGCTGGCGCAGCTGCACGGCGGCAACGGCCTGCGCACCATCATCGACGACTACAGCCGCACGGACCGCACCCGATTCTGGCTCAACAGCCTGCTGCTGCTGTCGATGGGATTCACGTTGGTGCTGGGCACCTACGTACTGATGACGTTCGACCCGAATATCGGAGGCTGACCGGTGATCCAGCAACACCGATACGACGTGGTGATCGTCGGCGCGGGCGGTGCGGGAATGCGGGCCGCCGTCGAGGCCGGCCCCCGCGTGCGCACCGCGGTGCTCACCAAGCTCTACCCCACCCGCAGCCACACCGGCGCCGCGCAGGGCGGCATGTGCGCCGCGCTGGCCAACGTCGAGGACGACAACTGGGAATGGCACACCTTCGACACCGTCAAGGGCGGCGACTACCTCGCCGACCAGGACGCCGTGGAGATCATGTGCAAGGAAGCCATCGACGCGGTGCTCGACCTGGAGAAGATGGGGATGCCGTTCAACCGCACCCCCGAGGGCCGCATCGACCAGCGCCGGTTCGGCGGGCACACCCGCGACCACGGCAAGGCACCCGTACGCCGGGCCTGCTACGCCGCCGACCGCACCGGCCACATGATCCTGCAGACGCTCTACCAAAACTGCGTCAAGCACGACGTGGAGTTTTTCAACGAGTTCTACGCGCTCGACCTGGCTTTGACGCAGACCCCGAGCGGTCCGGTGGCCACCGGGGTCATCGCCTACGAGCTGGCCACCGGCAACATCCACGTCTTCCACGCCAAGGCCGTCGTGATCGCCACCGGCGGTTCGGGCCGCATGTACAAAACCACGTCCAACGCGCACACGCTGACCGGCGACGGCATCGGCATCGTCTTCCGCAAGGGACTTCCGTTGGAGGACATGGAGTTTCACCAGTTCCACCCGACCGGGCTCGCCGGCCTGGGCATCCTGATCTCCGAAGCGGTGCGCGGCGAGGGCGGCCGGCTGCTCAACGGCGAGGGCGAGCGCTTCATGGAGCGCTACGCCCCGACCATCGTCGACCTGGCCCCCCGCGACATCGTCGCCCGCTCGATGGTGTTGGAGGTGCTCGAGGGCCGCGGTGCCGGGCCGCACAAGGACTACGTCTACATCGACGTGCGCCACCTCGGCGAGGATGTGCTCGAGGCCAAGCTGCCCGACATCACCGAGTTCGCCCGCACCTACCTGGGTGTGGACCCGGTGCATGAGCTGGTCCCGGTCTATCCGACCTGTCACTACCTGATGGGCGGCATCCCGACCACAGTCACCGGACAGGTGTTGCGGGACAACACTTCCACCGTCCCGGGCCTGTACGCGGCCGGCGAGTGCGCGTGCGTGTCGGTGCACGGCGCCAACCGACTGGGCACCAATTCGCTGCTGGACATCAACGTGTTCGGGCGCCGGGCCGGCATCGCGGCGGCGGGATACGCCCGGGGCCACGACTTCGTCGACATGCCGCCGACGCCGGAGGCGATGGTCGTCGGGTGGGTGGCCGACATCCTCTCCGAGCACGGCAACGAGCGCGTCGCCGACATCCGCGGCGCCCTGCAGCAGACGATGGACAACAATGCCGCGGTGTTCCGCACCGAGGAGACGCTCAAGCAGGCGCTGACCGACATCCACGCTTTGAAAGAGCGATACTCCCGAATCACCGTGCACGACAAGGGCAAGCGCTACAACAGCGACCTGTTGGAGGCCATCGAGCTGGGCTTCCTGCTGGAGCTGGCCGAAGTCACCGTCGTCGGCGCCCTGAATCGCAAGGAGTCCCGCGGCGGCCATGCCCGCGAGGACTATCCGAACCGCGACGACGTCAACTACATGCGGCACACCATGGCCTACAAGCAGGGCACCGACTTGCTGAGCGACGTCGCGCTGGACTTCAAGCCGGTGGTGCAGACCCGCTACGAACCGAAGGAGCGGAAGTACTGATGGCCTTGGAACCAGGAGAGGACGCCGAAACTTTGGACCCGCCGTCCCCCGCAAGCGGGGGGGACCCGCCGCTGCCGCCGGTTCCGGAGGGCGCGGTGCTGGTGACCGTCAAGATCGCCCGGTTCAACCCCGACCAACCGGACGCCTTCGCGAAAACCGGTGGGTGGCAAAGCTTTCGGGTGCCCTGCCTGCCCAGTGACCGGCTGCTCAACCTGCTGATCTACATCAAGAGCTACCTCGACGGGACGCTGACCTTCCGGCGATCGTGCGCGCACGGGGTGTGCGGGTCGGACGCCATGCGCATCAACGGCGTCAACCGGCTGGCGTGCAAGGTGCTGATGCGCGACCTGTTACCCAAGAAGCCCGGCAAGTCTTTGACCATCACGGTCGAACCGATCCGCGGGTTGCCGGTGGAGAAGGACCTCGTCGTCGACATGGAGCCGTTCTTCGACGCCTACCGCGCCGTGAAGCCGTACCTGATCACCACGGGCAATCCCCCGACGCGGGAACGCATCCAGAGCCCCACCGACCGCGCCCGCTACGACGACACCACCAAGTGCATCCTGTGCGCGTGCTGCACCACCAGCTGCCCGATCTTCTGGCACGAGGGCAGCTACTACGGCCCGGCCGCGATCGTCAACGCGCACCGCTTCATCTTCGACAGCCGCGACGAGGCCGCCGCCGAGCGCCTCGACATCCTCAACGAGGTCGACGGCGTGTGGCGGTGCCGGACCACGTTCAACTGCACCGAATCCTGCCCGCGGGGCATCGAGGTGACCAAGGCGATCCAGGAGGTCAAGCGCGCGCTGATGTTCACGCGCTGATATCTGCACGGGTCAACAAAGTTCGTGGTGATTACTTTGGTTGCCCCCCAACCGTTTAGCCTGATACATCGCGGCATCGGAGGCCGTGATCAACTCCTCTAGAACTGACTGCGGTTCGGTTGCGGCGTCGTCGAGGCGGGCGCACGCGGTGCCGACGCTGGCGGTGACTCCCGCGGCCGAGATCGCGATGGCCCGGCACGCGCGCGCGGCCAGCGACTCTGCGTTGCAGGTCGAAGACGTGCCGGCGACGAGAAATTCCTCACCACCGCTCCGGGCCACCACCGCTTGATTGTCGGCGGCGGCCAACAGCGCCCGCGCGACCTGGACCAGTGCGCGATCGCCCGCCGCGTGGCCGCACCTGTCGTTGACGGATTTGAAGTTGTCGAGATCGATCAACATGACCACGAGGTGGGAGTCGATGCCGCGTCGGGCCAAGATCATTCCCAGCGCCTCGTGCTGAAATGCGCGCCGATTGAGCAGGCCCGTCAACGGATCGCGGTCGGCAGTCAGCAGATCTCCCGCCAAAGCGCGCACCAGGATGCGAATGGCGAGTGGTAGGGCGATGTTGACCTCGATCACCAGCCAGAGGTCCACCCCCGCCAGGCTGGGGTGTCCAGATCTCGCCAACGACACCGCCTCCCAGGAGCCGACGGCGGCGGCAACCGCGAAGTTGTACAGCACCAAACCCGTGGTGTGAAAGAACGCCATGTAGGCGCCGAAGGTCGCGAATGCTATGCACCCGATCAGCGCGGCGAGCGGGTTCGGGTGTGCCAGGCACGCCAAGGCGACGGCGGTGTTGCACGTGATGGCGAATGCGATTGACTGCCTGCGCGTCGGCCACCGCCAAACCCACAGCAACACGCCCGCTACCCCGCCGGCGACGGCAACCCATGTCATCGCCACCGGCACCGGTCCGCGGGGACCGTCCGAACTGGCCAGCAGTGCGAGCAGGCACAACACCATCGACGTCGCAATGAACGCCATCACGGCCCGAGTGGCGCCTCCGATGCCGCGCGACGCGAGGTAGCCGGAGAGCCAGTCGTACTGGTCGGCCCGCCGGCTAAACAGCGCAGTCATCGTTGACTCCCAATCGCCACCACTGGCCATCGATGCCGAGAGGCTAGCCGCATGTTACGGCTGTCTCGCGGCCCGCGAGGCAGAAGGCGCGAAGTCGCCCCTCGCGCTGACCGCGCTCGTCACACATTGTCGACCTGTCTCGTCTGAGGGGTATGACACAGAAAACACGTATCGAGCCCCTGCCCCCCAAGCGCGCCGGATTGCTGACCCGCGCGATGTACCGGGTCGCCAAGCGGCGCTACGGCCAAGTTCCCGAACCGTTCGCCGTGTCCGCGCATCATCGCAAACTGATGATCGCCGGCGCCGTCCACGAGACCATGGTCGAGCGGGCGTCCAAGACGCTTCCGGTCAGCGTGCGTGAGCTCGCGGTGTTGTGGACCGCGCGCGCCATCGGCTGCTCCTGGTGCGTTGACTTCGGGTCGATGCTGCAGCGCTTGGACGGCCTGGACATGGAGCGGCTCAAGGACATCGACAACTACGCCACCTCACCGGCGTTCACCGACGACGAGCGCGCCGCCATCGCCTACGCCGACGCGATAACCACGGATCCGCACACCGTCACCGACGAGCAGGTCGCCGACCTGCGGGCCCGCTTCGGCGACGCGGGGGTGTTCGAGCTGACCTATCAGATCGGGCTCGAGAACATGCGGGCCCGGGTGAACTCCGCCCTGGGCATCACCGAGCAGGGCTTCAATTCCGGTGACGCCTGCCGTGTTCCGTGGGCGGACGTCACGAGCCAGGCAGCACGACGGGGCTAAAGTGGCGGCATGCGCGTCTGGGATGTGCAGCCGGGGCGGCTCATCGCGGGCGGCGGATTCTCCGACCTTGCCGTCCACCACCATCCCGCGGTTCAGGTCACAGTCGGTACGCAGGGCCCCGTTACTGTCACGCGCGACGGCGATGCGCGGGACGTGTGCCGGCTGGTCGTCGTCGCCAGCGGAGCACGCCACGCCGTCCGGTCGGATTCGGCATCGGGGGCGCTGACGCTGTATTTCGGGTTGCAGACACCGCAGGGTTTTGCGCTGAACACGTTGGGCCACAGCCGCGGTCGGCGCGGAGTCTGGATCGTCGGCGACGGGCAGCGATTGGCCGAGATGACCGCGGCGTCGCTGGCCGCCGATGGCCCGCGGGCCGGAGCGGACTTACTCGTCGACGAGCTGTGCGGCACGGACGACCGGCGCCCGGGCGAACCCCGGTCCGTTCACCCGCAGCTGCGGCGGGCGATGGACGTCGTGTCCAGCCGGGTTCCCGCCCACATCGATGTGGCCTCGGTCGCGGATGCCGTTGCGCTGTCGCCCGATTACCTCGGGCGGCTATGCCGACAACAGACCGGCGTCTCGTTCTCGGCCACGATCCGTTGGCAGCGGCTGGTGACCGCCGTCGGCCACCTCCTCGACGGGCGCTCCGTGACCGATGCCGCCCACCTGGCCGGATTCGCCGACGGCTCGCACGCCAACAAGGTGTGCTGGGAGATGACCGGCGCGGCCCCGCGTGCCTTCGCGCAAGCGGTTCGCGAAGTCTGACGGATCCGTACAAGCGTCCCCGGTCGGATTGCCCCACGCTTGATCTCATGGCAGCACCGCTAGGTACCCACGCGAAGGCGGCCGTCATCCGGGCCCTCTTCGCGGCGCCCCGGCCGGTCCGACGATTGTTGGCCGGCCCTCCGCTCCGCATCGACGGCCAGGAACTCACCCTCGACGCGCAGTTAATGATCCGGCTCAAAAACCTCTCGGGCTCCGACGTTTTCACCGACCCCGTCGAAAAGGCCCGCGCGCGCTATGACCAACTCTCGCGGCTCATCGGCTACGCATCACCCATACCGGTGGCGACGCGGGAAATCACCATCCCCGCCGAGCGCGGCGGCGTCCCGGCCACCCTGTACGCGCCGGGGGACGTGCCCGAGCCGTCGGGGCTGCTGGTGTACTTCCACGGCGGCGGCTTCTCCGTCGGCTCACGGCTGAGCCACGACCCCGTCGCCCGGTACCTGGCGAGCCACGCCGGCGTGCGCGTGCTGTCCGTCGAGTACCGGCGTGCGCCCGAGCACCGGTTCCCCGCAGCCCTCGACGACGCCGTCGCCGCGTTCGAGCACGCGCACCGCCACGCTACGGATCTGGGAGCGGATCCCGGCCGCATCGCGGTCGGGGGCGACAGCGCCGGAGGCAATCTCGCCGCCGTCACCGCGCAGCAGGCGGTGCGGCGGGGCGGTCCGGTGCCGGCGTTTCAGCTACTGATGTATCCGCCGACTGACCTCAGCACGCGCCGTCCGTCGCGCGACCTGTTCGCCCGCGGCTCCACCTTCACCGACGCGAACCTCGAGTGGGCACTGGCCAACTACGTGCCGCCGGGAACCGATCGCGGCGATCCGCGATTGTCACCGTTGCACGGAGACGTCACCGGCCTGCCGCCCGCCTATATCGCCAGCGCCGGTTTCGATCCGATCCGCGACGACGGCGCGGCATACGCGAAAACGCTGCGCGCCAACGGAATCCCGGTTGCCTTCACATGTCAGGCTGACCTGCCCCATGCGTACCTCAACTTCGTCGGCCTCGGCGGCCGCTTCGCCGAAGCCGCCAGTGAGGCGGCCGGTGCGCTGCGGGTCGGGCTGGAAACCATGCGCTCCAATCAAGCCTCGGGCGCCGGCGCGATCTCGATGTAGGTGGTCGGGATGTCGAACGCCGCGCTGCCCTTGTCCAGGCTGCGCTCGAACAACTTCATCGGCAGGCTCCAGTTTGCCGCGATCACCTTGTCCGCGTGCGCATGTTCGGACTCGGAAAGGATCCTGGCCACCCCGGCAACCGCTTGACCTTTCGGCTTGCCGCGAAAACTGCTCGGCACCACCACGACGCGCGGATTGTTCTTGATGCGCTTGACCTTTCCGGTGGAGCCATCCGTGCGCACGTAGATCTTCCCGTCGGCGACACCGTGATTGATCGGGCTCGGCATCGCCTCGCCGGAACGCCTGAACGTCACCAACAGGATTTGCCGCGTCTTCTCGAAACCGGTGAAGTCCTTACCTTGCGGAGTCCTGGCGCCGACGTCGAACGCGCTGCGGTGCCGCATCTTGTCCATTCCGCGGAACATCAACTTGCCCATCGCCTCGGCGACGCCGCCGGCCATCTACCCTCTCCAATCCGCGCTTGACTCGACTGACTTACGACCGCTCGCGCCGCAGCGGAGAGCCGGTGAACTTGTCGGGGTTGGCGATATCCCATAGGGCGCAGACCTTTCCGTCGCGTACCGTCATCGCCATCACCCTCGGACACATCTCGCGGTAGCCGTCGCCGGCCGGGAAGCCGGACGTGTAAATGCCGAGCTCGCCGTTGACCAGCCCCAGTTGATAGGCCGTGTAAAAATCGGGGCCGTAGCGGCGGGCCAGGCCGAGCATGAACCGGACCACCTTGTCCGGCCCCTGGATGACCTGAACTGCCGTGGGCGCCTTGCCATTCGAATCGCCGGTGAAAGTCACGTCGGGATGCAGCAGCGCCACCACGGCCTCCACGTCACCGGCGGACATGGCGGCCATCAGCCGGCCAACCACTTCGTTGTGCGACGGGTCGGGCTCCGGCGGTGGTTCGACGGCGACGGCCTTGCGGGCCCGCGACGCCAGCTGCCGGGCGGCGGCCTCGTTGATCCCCAGCACCTCGGCCACTTCCGCGAAGGGCATGGCGAACCCGTCGTGCAACACGAATGCGACCCGCTGATCGGGCGTGAGCCGCTCGAGCACCACCATCGCCGCGAACCGGGCATCCTCGGTGGCCACCACCGCGGCCAGCGGATCGGGCTCTTGCGCATCCACGAGACCGGTGACCACCGGCTCGGGCAGCCAATTGCCGGTGTAGGTCTCGCGGCGATGCGCTGCCGACCGCAGCCTGTCCAGGCCGAGCCGGCTCACCACGGTCGTCAGCCACGCGCGCAGGTCGGTGATCGCGCCCGCGGTCTCGGCGGAATCCCAGCGCAACCAGGCGTCCTGGACGATGTCCTCCGCGTCGGCCACCGTTCCCGTCAGCCGGTAGGCGACCGACAGGAGATGCGGCCGCAGCTCTTCGAACTCGCTGACCTGCTGCGCTGCGGTCATATCGCGAGCCTAGCGTTACGCTCGCGGCGATGACCGAACACCTCTGGCTGCATTTCACCCGGCACGGCCCCCACTTCACGCCGCCGATCATCACCCGCGGCGAGGGCGTCACCATCTTCGACGACCGCGGCAAGAGCTACCTCGACGCGCTGTCCGGTCTGTTCACGGTGCAGGTCGGCCACGGCCGCGCCGAACTCGCCGAGGTCGCAGCCCGGCAGGCGAGCACCCTGGCGTTCTTCCCGCTGTGGGGCTACGCCACCCCGCCCGCGATCGAGCTCGCCGAGCGGCTCGCGCGCTACGCGCCGGGCGACCTCAACCGGGTGTTCTTCACCACCGGGGGCACCGAGGCCGTCGAGACCGCGTGGAAAGTGGCCAAGCAGTATTTCAAGCTCACCGGCAAACCCGGGAAACACAAGGTGATTTCGCGATCGGTCGCCTATCACGGCACCACCCAGGGTGCGCTGGCGATCACCGGGCTGCCGTTGTACAAGGCGCCGTTCGAGCCGGTGACGCCGGGCGGTTTCCGCGTGCCCAACACCAATTTCTACCGCGCACCCGAGCCGTTCGACACCGACCCGAAAGCCTTCGGGCGCTGGGCCGCCGACCGGATCGCCGAGGCCATCGAGTTCGAGGGGCCGCAGACCGTCGCGGCGGTGTTCCTGGAACCGGTGCAGAATGCCGGCGGCTCCATCACGCCGCCCCCGGGCTATTTCGAACGGGTCCGCGAGATCTGCGACTCCTACGACGTGCTGCTGGTCTCCGACGAGGTGATCTGTGCGTTCGGCCGGATCGGTTCGATGTTCGCCTGCGACGACTTCGGCTACGTGCCCGACATGATCACCTGCGCCAAGGGTATGACGTCGGGCTACTCACCGATCGGCGCGATGATCGCCAGCGAGCGGTTGTTCGAGCCCTTCGACGACGGCAAGACGATGTTTCCGCACGGGTACACGTTCGGCGGGCATCCGGTGTCGGCCGCCGTGGCGCTGGCCAACCTCGACATCTTCGAGCGCGAGGGCCTCAACGATCACGTCAAGGCCAACGCCCCGGCATTGCGCGCCACCCTGGAGAAGCTGTACGACCTGCCCATCGTCGGCGACGTGCGCGGCGAGGGATACTTCTACGGCGTCGAATTGGTCAAGGACCAGGCGACCAAGCAGACCTTCAGCGACGACGAACGCCGAGCGCTGCTGGGCGGCGTCTCGGCGGCGCTGTTCGAGGCCGGGATGTATTGCCGCACCGACGACCGCGGCGATTCCGTCATCCAGCTGGCCCCGCCGCTGATCAGCGGCCAGGCCGAGTTCGACACGATCGAATCCATCCTGCGCACCGTGCTCCGCGAGGTGTAGTCGCCCTACATTGCCCTACGTTGAATGCCGGCAAACATAACGATTAGCTGAAATACAAGTCGCGGTTGCCCGTCGCAGGTGTACGTTCTGCGCGATGGGCGCTCTCAGCCGGCCCCCCAAAGCGCCGTTTATGCCGCGGATGATCACCCGCTTTGCGGTGCCGATCGTCCTGTTATGGCTAGGGCTCACAGCCATTCTCAACATTGCCGTCCCGCAGCTGGAAGTCGTCGGAAAAGCGCGCTCGGTATCGCTGAGCCCGAAAGACGCGCCCGCGGTTCAGGCGATCAAGCACGTGGGTCAGGTATTCGGCGAGTTTGATTCCAACAGCCGGGTGACAATCGTGCTGGAAGGCGACAAGCCACTCGATGACACTGCGCACCGGTTCTACAACGACCTGATGCACAAGCTGTCGGCGGACACCCGCCACGTCGCGCACATTCAGGACTTCTGGAGTGATCCCCTGACCGCGGGGGGATCGCAAAGCGCGGACGACAAGGCCGCGTACGTCGTGGTGTACCTCGTCGGCAACAACGAAACGCAGGCATACAACTCCGTTCACGCCGTCCGCCACATCGTGAATGGCACACCGGCGCCGCGCGGCGTCAAGGCCTACGTCACCGGACCGTACGCGCTCATCGCCGATCAAACCGAGGCCGGTGACAGGAGCGTCGCCAAGGTCACCCTGATCACCGCCTCGGTGATCGCGGTGATGTTGCTCTTCATCTACCGGTCCTTCGTCACCATGGTTCTCGTCCTGGTCATGGTCGTGATCGACCTGGGGGCAATCCGCGGGACCGTCGCGTTTCTCGCTTACCACAACGTTTTTGGTCTTTCGACGTTCGCCACCAACTTGCTCACCCTGCTGGCCATTGCCGCCAGCACCGACTACACGATCTTCATGCTCGGTCGCTACCACGAGGCCCGCTATGCGGGCGAGGACCGAAAAACCGCCTTCTACACGATGTTTCGCGGGACCGCCCACGTGATTTTGGGCTCGGGCCTGACTATCGCCGGCGCCATGTATTGCCTGAGCCTCGCCCGACTTCCGTATTTCAAGACGCTCGGCGCCCCCTGTGCCATCGGCATGTTGGTTGCCGTCCTCGCCGCGCTCACGCTCGGGCCGGCGGTGCTGGCCGTCGGCAGCATCTTCAAGCTCTTCGACCCCAAGCGACGGCTCAATACCCGGCGCTGGCGCCGAGTGGGCACCGCAATCGTCCGCTGGCCCGGCCCAGTCCTCATCACGACATGTCTGGTTGCGTCAATTGGCCTGCTCGCCTTGCCGACTTACAGGGCGACTTACGACCTACGCAAATTCATGTCCCCTAGCATGCCGTCCAATGTCGGGGACGCGGCCGCGGGCCGACACTTTTCGCAGGCGCGGCTCAACCCCGAGGTGCTGTTGCTCGAATCCGATCACGACATGCGCGATCCGGTGGACACGCTGGTGTTGGACAAGGTCGCGAATGCTATCTTTCACAGCCCCGGCATCGCGCAGGTGAAATCGATAACCCGGCCGCTGGGAACGTCCATCAAGCACACGTCGATTCCGTTCATCATCAGCATGCAAGGCGTAGTGAACGCCGAAAACATCGGGTTCATGAAGGACCGATTGAACGACATGATGGTCCAGGTACACGCGATGGATGTGTCGATCGAAGCGATGCAGCGCATGTATCAACTCATGGGCGGAGTTGTCGACGACACCGTCGACATGGATCACCTCACCCACGACATGTCGGACATCACCGACTTGATAAGGGACCACCTTGCGGACTTCTCGGATTTCCTTCGCCCGATCGGTAGCTATTTCTACTGGGAGAAACATTGTTTCGATATCCCGGTCTGCTGGGCGATTCGATCGGTATTCGACACGTTCGACAATGTGGACCAGCTGAGCGAGAAGCTGCGATTTCTCACCAAGGATCTGGACGTTCTCATCCGGCTCTTGCCGGAGATGCGAGCGCAGATGCTGCCGATGCTATCGACGATGACGATCATGCGGGACATGATGCTGGTCTGGCACAGCACACTTGCGTCTCTCGACAACGAGCAAGAGATGAATAGCAAAGATCCCGGCGCCATGGGCCGGGACTTCGACGCCGCCCAGGTCGACGATTCGTTCTATCTGCCCCAATCCGCCTTTGACAACCCGGATTTCAAGCGCGGCCTCAAGATGTTCTTGTCGCCCGACGGCAAGGCGGCCCGCTTCATCATTGCCCTCGAAGGAGAGCCCGACACGCCTGAGGGCATCGCCCGCGTCGAGCCGATCCAGCAAGCGGCGCGAGAGGCCATCAAGGGAACTCCGTTGCAGGGCGCCGCGATCTCGATGGGCGGCGTCGCCGCGACGTTCAAGGACCTACAAGAGGGCGCCACCTACGATCTGCTGATCGCCGGAGTGGCCGCGATCAGTCTGATCGTGATCATCATGATGATCGTCACCCGAAGCGTGGTCGCCGCGGCGGTGATCGTCGGGACGGTGCTGCTCTCCCTGGGCTCGTCCTTCGGCCTGTCCGTGCTCGTCTGGCAGGACCTGCTCGGCATCGATCTGTATTGGCTGGTGTTGGCGATGTCGGTGATGCTGCTCTTGGCCGTGGGATCGGACTACAACCTGTTGCTGGTCTCCCGCCTCAAAGAGGAAATCGGTGGCGGCTTGAATACGGGGATCATCCGTGCGATGGCGGGCACCGGAGGGGTGGTGACGGCCGCCGGCATGGTCTTCGCCGTGACCATGTCGCTCTTCATCTTCAGCGATTTGCGGATCATCGGTCAGATCGGCACCACCATCGGGTTGGGTTTGCTCTTCGACACACTGATCGTGCGTTCGTTCATGACGCCGTCCATCGCCGCGTTGCTCGGACGCTGGTTCTGGTGGCCGCAACGGGTGCGCCCGCGCCCGGCCAGCCACATGCTTCGGCCCTACGCGGCCCGTCGCGTGGTGCGTGCCCTGTTGCGGACGCCCGCCGACAAGCCGGCGCAGCCGACCCGGCCCTAGGCGGGCTCCGCCGCGAGGTGCTTCTGCGACGCGGGTGCGCCCAGTGCCGCGACGGCGGCGGCGACGGCCAGGATCAGGACGACGGCGACCGGCCAGATCGTGGCGTGGTTTTGTGCGATGCCGCCGAGGGCGCCTCCCAGCGCTGTCGTTTCGATGGCAAGCAGCATCGAGCAAAACCCGATCAGTATGCCGCGGTGGGGTTCGGCGGCGACCACGCCGATCCACGAAATCGCCGCGGCGAAGACGGCCAGGGCGGCCACCGTCGCCAGCAAGAACACGCTGCCGTAGGCCCAGATGTGAACCCACTGGCCGCACGCCTCGGCCGCGATGGACAGCACGCCGGCGGCGGCGCTGAGCAGCGCACTGCCCAGCAGCATGCCGCGCACGCCGAACAGCTGGTAAACCTTGCGCCACAGCGCGGAACCGATGACAAGCGCGATGCTGGACAGGGCCACCAACACCCGCAAAGTGCCGCTCTCGTGCGCGGTGCGCAGGGCATAGAAGGTGGTGCCCAGCGAAAGCGGGGCGAACAGCAGGCACGTGATCACATACCGGCGAAACCACGGCTGGGTGCGGGCGACCCCGAAGCCCTGCCGGCAGGTGTCACGCACGGAGATCCTCGGGGCGGTCGACGTGGACCGCGCCGGGCCGACGAACAGCGCCGCGAAGCCGGCGGCGGCCAGGCCGAATGCGCCCAGGCACAAGAGGTCGCGGTGCAACGTGGCCTTGTCACCGGTGGCGAACCCGGGCACCAGGAACAGCGCGGCAACGGTGGCCACCACCGATGCGATGGCCCCCTGGACCATCAGCAGCCTCAGCGCGGACAGCTTGCTGGACGGCATGTCGGGGTAGGCGACATTGGACACCGCGACGAGGGCTCCGCCCCCGGCGCTCATCAGCAGAAATACCGCCCCGGCAAGCAGGCCACTCCAGCGGATCACCGCCCCACACAGGATCAGCGCGGCCGCACTCGCGGCCATCGCCGCCAGCAGCAGGTGCCGCATCTGGCCCACTCGCCGCAGAACCGCGGGAGACACCGAATTTCCCACGATGGAGCCAAGCCCGTACGCCGGAAACAGCAGCGCGGCCAGCCAGGTGAGCCCCAGGTGTGCGCAGATGAACGGCAACACCACCGCGCCATTGCTGAACTGCATCCCGGCGGTGTAGAACGCGCCCTGGGAGGGCAGGCGCGGGAACGGGTTCGTGTGTACGGAGACCCCGTCCAGCGATCCGGCCATGACACCGACAATATGGGCGCTGAGCAGGCAGAACTATCCTCCGATCGGATACCGCCGGACGAATTGCATGTCCCCCGATCGGGGGACCTGCCAGACCAGGCGGCGGCTTAGCCGACGGCGAGGACCCGTTTGACCTCGTACGCGGCCAGCAACACATCCCTGGAATGCGCAGGCGACGGGCTGCTCGCCATCCGCGATTGCGCGTTGCAGAGCCAGGCGAGCGCCGAACGCAGGTCGTCGTTGGTGGTGCTGTCGCGATGCCGCTTCAGGTCGTCCAACACACCGTCGGCCCCGGAGCTGCGAACCTGCGTCCCCTTCTCGACCTGCTTGAGCAACTGTTCCAGCGAGCGCGGCGCGGAATCGTCACCGTCGCGCCGCCCCTTCGACATTCGAGTCCAAAATCGGTTGTTTTGAATGGTGTCAGCGTAGTGCTTTGGCGCCGTCCGCGCTCGCACCGGCGAGTTTGTAACATCTGCCCCATCAGTCACAGCGCGGCTCCCGGGAATTGACCTTCCGATCGCCTAGTCTGCTGAAGCAATGAGCCTGTTACGTTCCGCGTCATGCCTGGCAGCGGCGGTTTTTATGGCCGGCGCGCCGATCGCTGTGCCGGTTGTTGCCAACGCCGAGCCCAGCCCCGGGCCCAACGCCGGTCCCACCAACTGCCCGTACCAGGTGAACACTCCGCCCGCGGTGGATTCGTCGGAGGTGCCGCAAGCCGGCGACGCGCCGATCCCGTTGGCGGTGCCGCCCAAGCCGGTCGGCGGCGACGTGCTCGGCGGCTGCGGCATCGTCGCCGCGCCGGGCACCCCGCCGCTGCCGAACGACGTCTCCGCCGACGCCTGGCTGGTCGCGGACCTGGACAGCGGCGCCGTCGTCGCCGCCAAGGACCCACACGGCCGTCACCGCCCGGCCAGCATCATCAAGGTGCTCGTAGCGATGGCGTCCCTGAACGCGCTGCCGCTCAACAAGTCCGTCGTCGGCAGCGCCGACGACGCGGCCGCCGAAGGCACCAAAGTCGGTGTGGACGACGGCGGTACCTACACCGTCAACCAATTGCTGCACGGGCTGCTGATGCACTCCGGCAACGACGCCGCGCACGCGCTGTCGATGCAGCTGGGCGGGATGCAGCAGGCGCTGGAGAAGATCAACGTCCTGGCCGCCAAGCTCGGCGGACAGGACACCCGGGTGGTGACGCCGTCGGGACTGGACGGGCCCGGCATGAGCACGTCGGCCTACGACATCGGGTTGTTCTACCGGTATGCGTGGCAGAACCCCACCTTCGCCGACATCGTGGCCACCCGGACGTTCGACTTCCCCGGCCACGGCGACCATCCGGGCTACGAGCTGGAAAACGACAACCAGCTGCTGTTCAAATACCCGGGCGCGTTGGGCGGCAAGACCGGCTACACCGACGACGCCGGGCAGACCTTCGTCGGCGCGGCCAACCACGACGGGCGACGGCTGATGGCGGTGCTGCTGCACGGGACTCGGCAGCCGATCGCCCCGTGGGAGCAGGCCGCGCACCTGCTGGACTACGGGTTCAGCACCCCTACGGGCACCCAGGTCGGCAACCTGATCGAACCCGACCGCTCGCTGATGGCCACCAAGCCGGATGCGGCGGCCGACCGTCAGGCCAATGACGCCCAGGCGGGCGGGATCCTGCCGTCGGCAGACGCGCTGCCGGTGCGAGTGGGCGTGGCCGTCATCGGCGCCATCATCGTGTTCGCGTTGATCATGGTCGCGCGCTCAATGAACCGCCGCCCGCAGCACTAGCCGCACATAACAATTCGCTGAAACGCAAGAATGCTGCGGTCCATTGGCGGTAGCGTTTTCGTCGCTAATGCGACGACGCGGCAATGACGCAACAGGCGATATTGCGACCCGGTGGCACAAGACGAGGGAAAAGATGATTCGGGTTACCAGGTTCGTCAAACGAATGTGGTTATTGCTGGCCGTCCTCGCGGTGGCCAGTGTCGCGGGGTTCGGCATCTATCGTCTGCACGGGATGTTTGGCGTTCACGGACATCCCGTTGTGCGGGTTAAGGCCGATCGAGACATCCCGC
Source organism: Mycobacterium sp. IS-2888 (assembly GCF_001954215.1). NCBI lineage: Bacteria > Bacillati > Actinomycetota > Actinomycetes > Mycobacteriales > Mycobacteriaceae > Mycobacterium > Mycobacterium sp. IS-2888. The sequence continues at coordinate 297,360 of NZ_MBET01000094.1, read as the reverse complement.
CGTACAACCCAAAACGGGTGACCTATGAAATCTTCGGACCTGCCACGTCCGCAAGAATCGCCTATTTGGATCCCGATGCCAGGGTGCAACAACTGGAAAATGCGCCCCTCCCCTGGTCTCAAACGGTGACGACGACGCTGACCGCGATCACAGTCAACCTCGAGGCGCAGAGCAGCGGCGACGTGCTCGGCTGCCGGATCACCGTGAACGGCGCGATTAAGGACGAAAGGTCCGTGACCGGACCGAAGGCCCTGACTTATTGCGAAGTGGCCGGCGGATGAGCGAAACGGAGGCCGCCGCGGAACCCAGCCCACCACGCTTCCCGCGGACGATCCGCCGGCTTGCGGCGCCCATCGTCCTGTTGTGGGTGGTGCTCACGGCCATTCTCAATATCGCTGTCCCGCAACTGGAAGCGGTCGGAAAAGCGCACTCGGTATCCATGAGCCCCAAGGGCGGCGCCTCGATTCAGGCGATAAAACGAATCGGCAAGGTGTTCGGCGAGTTTGATTCCGAGAACGCCGTCACGGTGCTCCTGGAAGGCGACAAACCACTCGCCGATGCCGCGCACCGGTTCTATAACGAGCTGCTGCACAGGCTGTCCGCCGATACCCGCCACGTCGCGCACATCCAGGACTTCTGGAATGACCCGCTCACCGCCACGGGATCGCAAAGTGCGGATGACAAGGCCGCGTACGTCGTGGTCTATCTCGCCGGCAAAAGCGAGACCGAGGCGTACAACGCGGTTTTCGCCGTGCGGCATATCGTGGATAGCACCCCGGCGCCGCCAGGGGTCAGGGCCTACGTCACCGGTCCGACGGCGCAGATCGCCGATCAATCGGTGGCCGGCGACAAAAGCATCGGCAGGGTCACGCTGATTACCGGTGTGGTGATCGCGGTGATGTTGCTCTTCATCTACCGATCCGTGGTCACCATGGCCCTGGTCCTGGCCATGGTCGGGATCGAGCTCGGGGCAATTCGCGGGACCGTGGCATTTCTGGCCGCGCACAACGTCTTTGGTCTTTCGACCTTCGCGGTCAACTTGCTCACCCTGTTGGCCATTGCCGCCAGCACGGACTATGCGATCTTCATGCTCGGCCGCTACCACGAGGCGCGCTATGAGGGCGAGGATCGAAAAACCGCTTTCTTCACCATGTTTCACGGCACCGCTCACGTGATTTTGGGCTCGGGCCTGACCATCGCCGGCGCCATGTGTTGCCTCAGCTTTGCCCGACTTCCGTATTTCCACTCGCTCGGTGCTCCCTGTGCCATCGGCATGTTGGTTGCCGTCCTCGCGGCGATCACACTCGGCCCGGCCGTGCTGACCGTCGCCAGCTTCTTCGCGCTGTTCGACCCCAGGCGACGGCTCAACACTCGGCGCTGGCGGCGCGTGGGCACGGCGATCGTCCGTTGGCCAGGCCCAGTGCTCTTCGCGACGTGCCTGATCGCGTCAATCGGCCTGCTGGCATTGCCGACGTACCGGACTACGTACGCGCTGGGCAAATACATGCCGGCCGGTATGCCGTCGAATGTCGGGGATAGGGCCGCGGCCCGCCACTTTTCGCTGGCGCGGCTCAACCCCGAGGTGCTGTTGCTCGAGAGCGATCACGACATGCGCACGTCGGTTGACATGCTGGTGTTGGACAAGGTGGCCAAGACGATATTTCACAGCCCCGGAATCGCACAGGTGAAATCGATAACCAGGCCGCTGGGAACGTCCATCAAGCACACGTCGATTCCATTCCTCATCAGCATGCAAGGCGTCACGAACGCCGAAAACATGGGGTTCATGAAGGACCGATTGGACGACATGCTGGTCCAGGTGCAGGCCATGGATGTATCGATCGAAACCATGCATCGCATGTACGACATCATGGGCAAGATCATCGACAATACGGCCGACATGGACAGCCTGACCCATGACATGTCGAATATCACGGATACAATTCGCGATCACCTCGCGGACCTCTCGGATTTCCTTCGCCCGATCGGTAGCTATTTCTACTGGGAGAAACATTGTTTCGATATCCCTGCTTGCTGGGCGATCCGAGCAGTATTCGACACGTTCGACAACGTGGACCAGCTCAGCGAGAAGCTGACATTCCTCGCCAAGGATCTGGATATCCTCGTCAAGCTTTTGCCGGAGATGCGTGCGCAGATGCTGCCGATGCTGTCGACGATGACGATCATGCGAGACATGATGGTCGTCTGGCACGGCACGCTTTTGTCGTTCTACAAACAGCAAGAGATGAATACCAAAGACCCCGGCGCCATGGGTCGGGTGTTTGACGCCGCCCAGGTCGACGATTCGTTCTATCTGCCCCAATCCGCCCTTGACAACCCGGATTTCAGGCGCGGCCTCAAGATGTTCTTGTCGCCCGACGGCAAGGCGGCCCGCTTCATCATCGCCCTCGAAGGAGATCCCGACTCGCCTGCCGGCATCGCCCGCGTGGAGCCGATCCAGCAGGCGGCGAAGGAGGCCATCAAGGGAACTCCGCTGCAGGGCGCCGCGATATCTCTCGGCGGCACCGCCGCGATGTTCCGCGACATCCAAGAGGGCGCCACCTACGATCTGCTGATCGCCGGAGTCGCTGCGATCAGCCTCATTCTGATCATCATGATGATCGTCACCCGAAGCGTGATTGCCGCCGCCGTCATCGTCGGCACGGTGCTGCTCTCGTTGGGCTCGTCCTTCGGTCTGTCCGTGCTGGTCTGGCAGGACCTGCTCCACGTCGATTTGTATTGGCTCGTAATGGCGATGTCGGTGATCCTGCTGTTGGCGGTGGGATCGGACTACAACCTGTTGTTGATCTCCCGGCTCAAGGAGGAAGTCAATTCGGGTTTGAACACGGGGATCATCCGCGCGATGGCCGGTACCGGAGGGGTGGTCACGGCCGCCGGGATGGTCTTCGCCGTCACGATGTCGCTCTTTATCTTCAGCGATTTGCGGATCATCGGACAGATCGGCACCACCATCGGATTGGGTTTGCTCTTCGACACGCTCATCGTGCGCTCCTTCATGACGCCCTCCATCGCCGCATTGCTCGGACGCTGGTTCTGGTGGCCCCAACGGGTGCGCCCGCGCCCGGCCAGCCAAATGCTTCGGCCCTACGCGGCCCGTCGTCTGGTGCGCGCGCTGTTGCAGACGCCCGCCGACAAGTCGCCGGAACGGCCCCTGACCTAGGCCCGGACCTAGGCGGCCTGAAGGCTCACCGACGGCGCGACCCTCGCGATGGAGCGAGGCGCGAACGCCGCCGTGCGCTCGCGATCGGCGGGTGCCGGTCGCGTCTCCGACTTCGGTGCTCCCAGCGCCGCAATGGCGGCGGCGACGGCCAGGACCAGCACCACGACGTCCGGCCAGATCGCGGTGTGGTTCTGCGCGATGCTGCCGAGCACAAATGCGAGCGCCATGGCCTCGATAGCAACCAGCGTCGAGCTGAACGCGATCAGTGTCCCGCGGTGCGACTCGTCGGCCACCGCGCTGAGCCACGAAATCGCGGCGGCGAAGACAGCCTGGCCGGCCACCGTCGCCAGCAGGAACACCGTGCCGTACGCCCAGATGTGGAACCACTGGCCGCACGACTCGGCAACCACGGTCAGCGTGGCGGCGGCGATGCTGAGCAGGGCACTGCCCAGCATCATGCCGCGCACTCCGAAGAGCCGGAAAACCTTGCGCCACAGCGGCGACCCGAAAACCAATCCGATGCTCGACAGGATCACCAACACATGCAGGCTGCTGTTGTGGTGGGCGGTGCGCAGCGCATAGAACGTGGTGCCAAGGGTGACCGGAGCGAACAACAGGCACGCGGTCACATACCGGCGAAACCATGGCTGGGAGCGCGCGACCGCGAAGCCCTGCCGGTAGGTCTGCCGCGCGGACATCCGGGTGGTGTTCGAGACGGACCGCACCGGGCCGACGGACAGCGCCGCGATGGCCGAGACGACCAGTCCGGCTGCGCCCAGCCACAGCAGATCGCGGCGATACATCATCTCGTCGCCGTGGGCCAGTACCGGAACGACGAACAACGTGACCACGGTGGCCAGCACCGACCCGGTGGCACCCTGGAACAGCAACAGCTCGCCACGCCCCGCCGCGGATAGCTTGCTGGAGATCAGGTCGGGGTACGCGACACCGGCGATCCCGAGAAGGACTCCGGCTGCCCCGCAGGTCAATAGAAACACCGGCGCGGCGAGACCGCCGTTCCAAGGAACGAACGCGTCGCACAAGATCAGTGCGGCCACGCTCGCCACCAACGCGGCCAGCAGCCGGTGCCGCATCAGACCCACCCGCTGCAGCACCACCGGAGACACCGAGTTCCCGACGATATCGCCCAGGCTGTAGGCCGGAAAGAGCAGCGCGGCCACCCAGCTGAGACCCTGGTGCGCGCAGACGAACGCCAGCACTACGCTGCCGTTGCTGAGTTGCATGCCTGCGTTGTAGAAGGTGCCCTGGGAAAGCAGGCGACCGAACACGCGCGGCTGTGCCGGGGCGGTGGCTACCAGGGCTGCGGGCATGCTGACAAATTTATGGTGGCTGAGCTCACAGAAGTATCCGCCGATCGGGCAGCGCGGGTGGAATTCGCGTGTCCCCCGATGGGGGGACAAGGCCGCGATGCCGCAACATTAGACTCACCGAAATGACTCAAGCCCGCCCATCGCGGCGGGGCCTGCGGGTTGGGCTCACCGCGGCCAGCCTCGGCATCATCTTCGGATACGACCTGTCGATCATCGCCGCCGCGCAACTGTTCATCACCGAGGACTTCGGACTCACGACCCGGCAACAAGAACTCCTGACGACGATGGTGGTGATCGGCCAGATCGCCGGGGCGCTCGGCGGCGGAGTACTGGCCAACGCGATCGGGCGCAAGAGGTCGATGATCCTGATCGCCGCCGGCTACACGGTGTTCGCGCTTGTCGGTGCGCTCTCCGTCTCGCTACCGATGCTGTTGGCGGCGCGATTCGTGCTGGGTCTGACCATCGGCGTGATGGTGGTGGTCGTCCCGGTATACATCGCGGAATCGGCCCCGGCGGCGGTGCGTGGCGCGCTGCTGACGGCCTATCAACTGGCCATCGTCAGCGCGCTGATCATCGGCTACCTGACCGGTTACCTGCTGGCCGGCACCCACAGCTGGCGGTGGATGCTGGGCCTCGCCGCCGTACCCGCGGTGCTCCTCCTGCCGCCGCTGGCTCGGCTGCCCGACACCGCTCGGTGGTATCTGCTGAAGGGCCGGGCCGACGACGCCCGCCGAGCGCTGCTGGGCGTGGAGGCCAGCGCACAGGCCGACGACGAACTCGCCGAAATTGCCACTGCCATAAGGGAAGAAAGTGGCGGGGGGCTGCGCGAAATGCTGTTGGAGATGCTTCGCAGGCCCTATCTGCGGGCGACCACCTTCGTGGTCACGCTCGGTTTCCTGATCCAGATCACCGGGATCAACGCGATCATCTACTACAGCCCCCGGATATTCGAAGCCATGGGCTTCACGGGAAATTTCGCGCTGCTGGCCCTGCCCGCACTGGTTCAGGTCGCCGGCTTGGCGGCGGTGTGCACCGCGCTGCTCCTGGTCGACCGGGTGGGGCGCCGCCCAATCCTGTTGTCCGGCATCGCGATGATGATCGTCGCCGACGTCGTCCTGATCGCCGTGTTCGCCCAGGGCCATCTCGGCGGCGCCGGATTGTTTTTCGGGTTCGCCGGCGTGCTGTTGTTCATCATCGGCTACACCCTGGGATTCGGCTCTCTGGGCTGGGTGTACGCGAGCGAAAGTTTCCCGTCCCGGCTACGGTCCATCGGTTCGAGCGCGATGCTCACCTCCAACCTGGTCGCCAACGCGATCGTCGCCGCCGTCTTTCTGACGATGCTGCACTCCCTCGGCGGCGCGGGGACCTTCGCGGTGTTCGCGGCCCTCGCGGTGGCCGCCTTCGGCTTCGTTCACCGGTTTGCTCCCGAGACCAAGGGACGCCAACTCGAGGAGATAAGTCACTTCTGGGAAAACGGTGGCCGTTGGGAAAACACGAGCCCATGATCAGCGCGGGCACCGTAATACTCGACGATAAGGTGTGCCGGCCGGGATGGCTCGAGACGTCGGGCGCGCAGATCGTCGCCTGCGGTGCCGGTGAGCCGGCCCGGGCCGCGGACCACGATTTTCCCGATTGCGTTGTGGTGCCTGGCTTTATCGACATGCACGTGCACGGTGGCGGCGGGGCTTCCTACTTGCAGGCCGGGGAAATCGCCAAGGCCGCCGGGTTCCACCTGGCGCACGGCACGACGACAACGCTGGCCAGCCTGGTCACCGCCCCGCCCGCGGAGCTGATCGCCGGCGTGCGGGCACTGGCCGACGCGACCCGGCAGGGCATCGTCGCGGGCATCCACCTGGAGGGGCCGTGGCTGAGTGCGGCTCGTTGCGGAGCGCACGACCCCGCCCAGATGCGCGACCCCGAACCCGCCGAGATCGACGCCGTGCTCGCCGCGGGCGCCGGAACGATCCGCATGGTCACGCTGGCGCCCGAGCGGGCCGGCAGCGACGACGCGATCCGGCGCTTCCTGGACGCGGATGTGGTTGTCGCCGTGGGCCATACGGACGCGACCTACGAGCAGACCAACCGCGCGCTCGCCCTGGGCGCCACCGTCGGCACGCATCTGTTCAACGCGATGCCGCCGCTGCACCATCGCGAGCCGGGGCCGGCCCTCGCGCTGCTGCAGGACCCACGGGTCACCGTGGAGCTCATCGCCGACGGCGTGCACGTCCACCCCGCGATGATGCGCGCGGTGATCGGGACGGCCGGACCCGACCGGGTCGCGGTGATTACCGACGCGATCACCGCGGCCGGATGCGACGACGGGGCGTTTCGGCTCGGCCCGGTGCCGATCGACGTCGCCTCGGGCGTGGCGCGGGTGCGCGGAACCTCGACGATCGCCGGCAGCACCGCCACGATGGATGAGCTCTTCCGCACCGTGGCCGCCGACGCGGGATTGACCGCCGCGGTCCAGGTGACCTCGGCGACGCCGGCCGGTGCGCTGGGCCTGCAGCGGGTGGGCAGCCTGCGGGAGGGCTATGATGCCAATCTCGTTGTGCTGAACGGCGCTTTGGAAGTGACCGCCGTCATGGTCCGTGGCGACTGGCGGGCCGGCTAGTCAGTCACCGCCTGCGGCGGGTCAGGCGGGAAAAGGCCAGCGCGCCAACGGCTCCCGCGGCCATCGCGGCCAGGGTCTGACGCGCGCTGGGCCCCTCGTGCAGCTGTACCCGCGGGGCGATGATCGCGGGCGCCGGCGGCTCGACGGGCTTGCCGCGCGGATCGGTGGACGCGGTGGCGGCCCATGCGGCGGCGAACAGCACGAGAAAGCCGGTGATGTAGGCGAACACCATCAGGCCCAACACCGGCCCGAACACGGCGCCCGCCGGGCTGCGCAGCACGGTCTGCAAGTAGATCGATCCCACCTGCTTGAAGAGCTCGAAGCCGATCGCAGCCAGCAACCCGCCCCGCACCGAGGCGGCCAGGCTGACCTTTTCACGCGGCAGCCGGGCGATCATCCAGGTGAACAGCAGCCAGGAAACCAGCCAGGACACCACCAGCGAAACGATCCTGAAGATGAGGTCGAACACCGAAAAGTCGGGTATCCCAAGCCACCTCAACACGGCCGACATCGGGCGGGCGTGGCCGAGCGCGCTCAACGCGACAGTGGCCATCAGCACCAAGAACGTGGCGAACATCGCCAACAGGTCGGACAGCTTGTTGCGCACGAAACCCGGCGAGTCGATGCGTCGGTCCCACCACATCTCGGTCAGTGCCTGCCGCAGGTGTGACATCCAGCCCAGGCCGGCCCAGGCCGCGGTCGCCAAACCGATCACACCGACGGACGCCCGCGCGTCGATCGCCGAATTCATCAACTGGACCAGCTGCTGACCCAGCGATCCGGGCACCGAGGCGTGGATATGGTTCTGGATCGTGTCCAGCAGCTGGGGTCGGCGGGACAGGGTGAATCCGACGATCGCGAAACCCACCATCAGCAAGGGAAATAACGCGAAGATCGTGTAGTAGCTCAAGCCCGCCGCGAAGAAGCTGCCGTTGCGGTCGTCGAAGCGCTCATAGGCGCGCATCACGTGGTCGAGCCATCCGAACCGGGCCCGCAGCCGATCCATGAATCTACTTCCGTTGGAGGAGGAACCCCAGCCGATCGTAAACCCGCTGTACCGTTTTCCCGGCCACATCCTGGGCGCGCTCCGCGCCGGCGGCCAGCACGGCCTCCAATTCGGTGCGATCGGCGAGCAATTCGTCGACCCGCGTCTTGATCGGTCTGACGAACTCGACGACGGCGTCGGCCGTGTCCTTCTTCAGATCGCCGTAACCGCGCCCGGCGTAGCCCTCGACGAGCTTGTCGATGTCGACACCCGTGACCGCCGATTGGATGGTCAGCAGGTTCGACACGCCCGCCTTCGCCTCGGTGTCGTAACGGATTTCGCGTTCGCTGTCGGTCACGGCCGAGCGAATCTTCTTGGCGGACAACGCCGGATCGTCCAGCAGGTTGATCAACCCGGCATCGGTGGCCGCCGACTTGCTCATCTTCGACGTCGGGTCGCCCAGGTCGTAGATCTTCGCGGTGACCTTGGGGATGAGCACGTCGGGAACCACGAAGGTGTCGGGGAAGCGGGCGTTGAACCGCTGCGCGACGTCGCGCGCCAACTCGAGGTGTTGGCGCTGGTCCTCGCCGACGGGCACCAGGTCGGTGTCGTAGGCCAACACGTCGGCGGCCTGCAGGACAGGGTAGGTGAACAACCCGACTGTTGTGGAGTCGCTGCCCTGGCGCAGCGACTTGTCCTTGAACTGCGTCATTCGCGACGCCTGCCCGAAGCCGGTGAAGCAGCCCAGCACCCATGCCAACTGCGTGTGGGCGGGCACCTGGCTCTGCACGAAAACGGTGCTGCGCGCCGGATCGATGCCCAGCGCCAGGTACTGCGCGGCGGTCACCAGAGTCCGGCGTCGCAGCGCCTCGGGATCCTGCGGGACGGTGATGGCATGCAGGTCGACGACGCAGAAGAACGAGTCGTGGTCGTCCTGCAGCGCGACCCATTGGGTGACGGCGCCCAAAGCGTTGCCGAGGTGAAGCGAATCGGACGTGGGCTGCACGCCCGAAAAGATGCGGCTGGGTCCGGTAGCGGTGCTCATGATGCCCCCGATCTTTTCACGCCCCGATCTTCGTGCGGGCCCACGGCCGTTCGAACACCGCCCGTTGGTTGCGGTACCGGCGGTATCACCTTTAGGGTCGGCAACATGACGACTCGCCCGCCGACGCACCTCGGCCCCAGGGATGGTTCGACAGAGCCGGTCCTGCTGCTGCACGGGTTCCTGATGTCGCAGACCGTGTGGGACGGGGTGGCGCCGCGGCTGGCCGACACCGGCCGCTACGAGGTATTCGCCCCGACCATGGCCGGGCACAACGGCGGACCGTACGCGGGCACCTGGCTGCTGAGCTCGTCGGTGCTGGCCGACCACGTCGAGCGGCAGCTCGACGAGCTCGGCTGGGACAACGCCCACATGGTGGGCAACTCGCTGGGCGCCTGGGTCGCGTTCGAACTCGAGCGGCGCGGGCGAGCCCGCAGCGTGACCGGCATCGGCGCCGCGGGCGGCTGGACCCGCTGGAGCCCGGTCAAATTCGAGGTGATCAGCAAGTTCCTGTCGGGCATGCCGTTGCTGGTCCTGGCGCGATTGCTCGGTCAACGGACCCTGCAGCTGCCGTTCAGCCGCCGGCTGGCGACCCTGCCGCTGAGCGCGTCGCCGGACGGGGTCAGCGAACGCGAACTGTCCGGCGTCATCGACGACGCCGCGCACTGTCCGGCCTACTTCCAGCTGCTCGTCAAGTCGCTGCTGCAGCCGGGCCTGCTCGAGTTGGCCGAGACCGCGGTGCCCGTCCAGCTGGTGCAGTGCGAGAAGGACCGCGTTGTTCCGCCGCGCAGATTCAGCCGGCATTTCACCGATCACCTGCCCGCGGGAACGAAGATCACCAAGCTCGACGGCGTCGGACACGTTCCGATGTTCGAGGCGCCCGAGCGGGTCACCCAGGTGATCTCCGAATTCATCGACGAGTGCAGCCGGCCGCTGCGGGCGGCCGAAAACCCGCCGGCCAGTTAGTTAGTCGGCCCCTAACCGGCTAAAGCCTTTTCCAGGTTCTCGGCGATCGAGTTGAGGAATTCCTCGCTGTTCTGCCACTCCTGGTCAGGGCCGATGAGGATGGCGAGGTCCTTGGTCATCTTGCCGCCCTCGACGGTGCCGATGACGACGTCCTCGAGCTTCTGGGCGAACTCGATCACCTCAGGCGTGTCGTCAAGCTTTCCGCGGTGCTGCAGCCCGCGTGTCCAGGCGAAGATCGAGGCGATCGGGTTGGTCGACGTCGGCTTGCCGGCTTGGTACTGGCGGAAATGCCTGGTGACGGTGCCGTGTGCGGCTTCCGCTTCGACCGTCTTGCCGTCCGCGGTCATCAGCACCGACGTCATCAACCCCAGCGACCCGTAGCCCTGCGCGACGGTGTCCGACTGGACGTCGCCGTCGTAGTTCTTGCAGGCCCACACGTAGCCGCCCTCCCACTTGAGGCAGGCCGCCACCATGTCGTCGATCAGCCGGTGCTCGTAGGTCAGCCCTTCGGCCTCGAACTTGTCCTTGAATTCCTCTTCGTAAATGCGCTGGAACTCGTCTTTGAACATGCCGTCGTAGGCCTTGAGGATGGTGTTCTTCGTCGACAGGTACACCGGCCATTTGGCGTTCAGGCCGTACGCGAAGGACGCGCGGGCGAAATCGCGGATGGATTCCTTGAAGTTGTACATCCCCATCACCACACCGCCGTCCTCGGGGATGGACACCATCTCGTGCACCATCGGCTCGCTGCCGTCGGCGGGCGTGAAAGTCAACGTCACGGTTCCCGGCTGGTCGACCTTGAAGTTGGTCGCCCGGTACTGATCACCGAAAGCGTGACGGCCGATGACAATTGGCTTGGTCCAGCCCGGAACCAGCCGCGGGACATTGGAGATCACGATCGGCTCGCGGAAAATGGTGCCGCCCAAGATGTTTCGGATCGTCCCGTTGGGCGACAGCCACATCTTCTTCAGGTTGAACTCCTGGACGCGCGCCTCGTCGGGGGTGATGGTCGCACACTTGACGCCCACGCCGTGCTTCTTGATGGCGTAGGCCGCGTCGATCGTCACCTGGTCGTCGGTGCGGTCGCGGTGCTCCATGCCCAGGTCGTAGTAGTCCAGGTTGATGTCGAGATGGGGCAGGATCAGCATGTCCTTGATGAGCTTCCAGATGACGCGGGTCATCTCGTCGCCGTCGAGCTCGACTACCGGGCCCTTGACCTTGATCTTGGATTCGGTTTTGGATTCGCCTGCCATATCGAGTTCGACTTTCCTCTTGCTGCGTCCCTGTGGATCTAGCCTTGGGAGGCTTGCGAAGCGGCTAGCGCTTCGTTGAACGTTTTGCTCGGCCGCATCACCGCAGTCGTCTTCTCGGTGTCCGGGCGATAGTAGCCGCCGATGTCGACTGCCTCGCCCTGCGCCTGCGCGAGCTCGGTCACGATGGCGTCCTCGTTGCGGCCCAACTCCTCGGCCAGCGCGGCGAAGTGCGTGCGCAACTCTTCGTCGTCGGATTGCGCGGCGAGTTGCTCGGCCCAGTACAGCGCCAGGTAGAACTGGCTGCCGCGGTTGTCGAGTTCGCCGGTCTTGCGCGACGGACTCTTGTTGTTGTCCAACAGCTTGCCGATCGCGGCGTCCAGCGTCTTGCCCAGAATCTTGGCGCGCTCGTTGCCGGTCTTGATACCGATGTCTTCGAAACACGCTCCCAGCGCGAGGAACTCACCGAGGGAATCCCAGCGCAGATGATTTTCCTCGACGAGTTGGTGAACGTGCTTGGGCGCCGAACCGCCCGCACCGGTCTCGTACATTCCGCCGCCGGACATCAGCGGCACGATGGACAGCATCTTCGCGCTGGTCCCGAGCTCCAGGATGGGGAACAGGTCGGTGAGGTAGTCGCGCAGGATGTTTCCGGTCGCGGCGATGGTGTCCTGCCCGCGCATCAGGCGCTCCAGCGTGTAGCGCATGGCCCACACCTGCGGCATGATCTGGATCTGCAGGCCCTCGGTGTCGTGCTCCTTCAGGTAGGCCTTGACCTTCTTGCGCAGCTCGACCTCGTGCGGCCGTTCGGTGTCCAGCCAGAACACCACCGTCATGCCCGAGTTTCGGGCCCGGGTGACGGCCAGCTTGACCCAGTCGCGGATCGCTTCGTCGGTGACGATGGGCATCCGCCAGATGTCGCCTTCTTCCACGTTCTGGGTGAGCAGGACCTCCCCGGTTTCGAGGTCGACGATGTTGGCGACGCCGTCCTCGGGGATCTCGAACGTCTTGTCGTGCGAGCCGTATTCCTCGGCCTGCTGCGCCATCAGGCCGACGTTGGGCACCGTGCCCATCGTCGTCGGGTCGAACTGCCCGTGGGTTTTACAGAAGTTGATGATCTCCTGGTAGATGCGAGCGAACGTCGACTCGGGGTTGACGGCCTTGGTGTCCTTCTGCCGCCCGTCGGCACCCCACATCTTGCCGCCGGCGCGGATCATCGCCGGCATCGACGCATCCACGATCACGTCGCTGGGCGAGTGGAAGTTGGTGATTCCCTTGGCCGAATCGACCATCGCCAGCTCGGGTCGGTGTTCGTGGCAGGCATGCACGTCGCGGATGATCTCCTCGTGCAGCGACGCGGGCAGCGACTCGATCTTGTCGTAGAGATCGACCAAGCCGTTGTTGACGTTGACGCCGAGTTCGTCGAACAGCGCCTGGTGCTTGGCGAATGCCTCCTTGTAGAAGACCTTCACGGCGTGGCCGAAGACGATGGGGTGGGAGACCTTCATCATGGTCGCCTTGACGTGCAGTGAGAACATCACGCCGGTCTCGTAGGCGTCCTGCATCTGTTCCTCGTAGAACTCGCAGAGCGCTTTTTTGCTCATGAACATGCTGTCGATGACGTCGCCGTCGCGCAGCTCTACCTTGGGTTTGAGCTCGAGGGTCTGCCCGCTTTTGGTTTCCAGCACCATCTTTACGTTGCGCGCGCGATCCAGCGTCATCGACTTCTCGCCGTGGTAGAAGTCGCCGTACCGCATGGTCGCGACGTGGGTGCGCGCCGCCGGCGAGAACTCCCCCATGCTGTGCGGGTGCTTGCGCGCGTACTCCTTGACCGCCTTGGGCGCGCGTCGGTCCGAGTTGCCTTCACGCAGCACCGGGTTGACCGCGCTGCCAAGGCATTTGGCGTATCGCTCGCGAATTGCCTTGTCCTCGTCGGTCTTCGGACTCTGCGGAAAGTCCGGGATCTTGTACCCCTTGCCTTGCAGCTCCTTGATCGCGGCGACCAATTGAGGCACCGAGGCGCTGATGTTGGGCAGCTTGATGATGTTGGTGTCGGGTCGCTTCGTCAGCGCGCCCAGTTCGGCCAGGTCGTCCGGCACCCGCTGCTCTTCGGTCAGGTAATCGGGGAACTCGGCAAGGATCCGGGCGGCCACGGAGATGTCACGCGCCTCGATCTTGATGCCCGCCGGCTCGGCGAAGGCTCGCAGGATCGGGAGGAACGCGTAGGTCGCCAGCAGCGGCGCCTCGTCGGTCAGCGTGTAGATGACGGTCGGCTGTTCGGCGCACACGGTTGGTCCATCTCCCGGCGTTGGGTCAGATTGGGGTCAGATACGGATAGGGCTCAGCGTTCTGCTTGCCACGTTATCAAGGGGATTTGGACAGGTGTCGACCCGCAGGCCAGCCCGCACACGCCGGCACGGTGGCCACCGCGGCGGCCTATTGGCGTCGGCTCCGCACAATAAGCTAGGCTTCGTATCGGTCATGAGCGCCAGCGACAAGCCCCGGCTTGCTGGCCGGCAACCCTCCAACCGCGGTGGGGTGCCCCGGGTGATGACCAGGTTGAGTAGCCACAACCGGCTATCCGGCAAGCGCGGGTCCGCCATGACGGGCCCCTGACTAGAGGGGAAGCTTTCCATGAGCGACGAAACCAGTCCCGAGGCCGATCCGACTGCCCATTGGTCGTTCGAAACGAAGCAGGTCCACGCCGGCCAGAGTCCCGACCCCGCGACCAGCGCCCGTGCCCTGCCGATTTACCAGACCACGTCCTACACCTTCAACGACACCAGCCACGCCGCCGCGCTGTTCGGGCTCGAGGTCCCGGGCAACATCTACACCCGCATCGGCAACCCCACCACCGACGTCGTCGAACAGCGGATCGCCGCGCTCGAGGGCGGCGTGGCCGCGCTCTTCCTGTCCTCGGGACAGGCCGCTGAGACGTTCGCCATATTGAACCTCGCGAGTGCCGGGGATCACATCGTCTCCAGCCCGCGCCTCTACGGCGGCACTTACAACTTGTTCCACTATTCGTTGCCGAAGCTCGGCATCGACGTCAGCTTCGTCGAGGATCCCGACGATCTGGATTCCTGGCAGGCGGCGGTGCGGCCGAACACCAAGGCGTTCTTCGGCGAAACCATCTCCAACCCGCAGATCGACATCCTGGACACCCCGGGGGTTTCCGGGGTCGCCCACGCCAACGGCGTACCCCTGATCGTCGACAACACCATCGCCACACCGTATTTGATTCAGCCTCTAACACAGGGCGCCGACATCGTCGTGCACTCGGCCACCAAATATCTGGGCGGGCACGGCGCGGCCATCGCCGGCGTCGTCGTCGACGGCGGCACGTTCGACTGGACGCAGGGCCGCTTTCCCGGGTTCACCACACCCGATCCGAGTTACCACGGCGTGGTGTACGCCGAGCTGGGACCGCCGGCCTTTGCCGTGAAGGCGCGCGTGCAACTGCTGCGCGACTACGGGTCGGCGGCGGCGCCGTTCAACGCGTTCCTGGTGGCGCTGGGTCTGGAGACGCTGAGTCTGCGCGTGGAGCGCCACGTCGCCAATGCGCAACGCGTCGCCGAGTTCCTGGCCGCGCGTGACGACGTGTTGTCGGTCAACTACGCGGGGCTGCCCAGCTCGCCGTGGCATGAGCGCGCAAAGAAGCTGGCGCCCAAGGGAACCGGTGCCGTTCTCGCGTTCGAGCTGGCGGGCGGTGTCGAGGCCGGCAAAGCGTTCGTCAACGCGCTGCAACTGCACAGTCACGTCGCCAACATCGGCGACGTGCGCTCCCTGGTGATTCATCCCGCGTCGACCACGCACGCCCAGCTGAGCCCCGCCGAGCAGCTGAGCACCGGCGTCAGCCCGGGGCTGGTGCGGCTGGCCGTCGGCATCGAGGGGATCGACGACATCCTCGCCGACCTGGAGCTCGGCTTCGCCGCGGCGCGGAAATTCGGTGCGCCGGCCGCGGGGTCCGCTCAGGCCGGCGACCCGCAGACGGTGGCGGCGTTCTGAGGAACAACTCCGACGTGACGATTTTCGAAATTCCGACCCAAACGCTGCCCGCCGAAGGCGAAATCGGCGTGGTCGACATCGGCTCGCTGACCCTCGAGAGCGGTGCGGTGATCGACGACGTCTACATCGCCATACAGCGCTGGGGTGAATTGTCGCCCACGCGTGACAACGTGGTGGTGGTACTGCACGCGCTCACCGGCGATTCGCACATCACCGGGCCAGCCGGACCCGGGCATCCCACGGCGGGATGGTGGGACGGGGTGGCCGGGCCGGGCGCCCCGATCGACACCAACCGCTGGTGCGCGGTGGCCACCAATGTGCTGGGCGGCTGCAGCGGCTCTACGGGGCCGAGTTCCCTTGCCAGGGACGGAAAGCCGTGGGGCTCGAGATTTCCACACATATCCGTACGCGATCAGGTGGAAGCGGACGTCGCGGCGCTGGCGGCGCTGGGTATCGAGCGGGTTGCCGCCGTCGTCGGCGGATCCATGGGCGGCGCAAGGGCTTTGGAATGGATTGTCGGCCACCCCGACGACGTTGGCGCCGGGCTACTGCTGGCCGTCGGCGCACGCGCCACCGCCAACCAGATCGGAACCCAGAGCACTCAGATCGCCGCCATCAAGACCGACCCGAACTGGCAGGACGGCGATTATTACGACAGCGGGCGAACACCGGATGCCGGGCTGGCGATTGCCCGTCGCTTCGCGCACCTGACCTACCGCGGCGAGGTCGAGCTCGACACCCGGTTCGCCAACGACGGCCAGGGCGATGAGGACCCCCTGAACGGCGGCCGCTACGCGGTGCAGAGCTACCTGGAATACCAGGGCGACAAGCTGGTGGACCGGTTCGACGCCGGCAGCTACGTGGTCCTGACCGAGGCGCTGAACAGCCACGACGTCGGCCGCGGCCGCGGCGGGGTGCGAAAAGCGCTGCGCGGGTGCCCGGTGCCGGTGGTGGTCGGCGGCATCACCAGCGACCGGCTGTACCCGCTGCGGTTGCAGGAGGAACTGGCCGAACTGCTGCCCGGCTGCACCGGCCTGCAGGTGGTCGACTCTCCCTACGGGCACGACGGCTTCCTACTGGAATTTGAGGCGGTCAGCGACATGATCCGCAAGACCCTCGAAGTGGCCCAGCGCGAATTGGCCCAGAACGAATTGGCCCAGAACGAAAGCGCGTGACGGCGGCGTTGTGATGAACTCTGAGATGATGACGTCCGACATTCCACGCCAGACTCCCGCCCAGACGCTGCCCCCCGAAGGCGAAATCGGCCTGGTCGACATCGGCTCGCTGACGCTCGAAAGCGGTGCGGTGATCGACGATGTCCGGATAGCCGTCCAGCGCTGGGGCGAATTGTCGCCAACGCGGGACAACGTGGTGGTGGTGATGCATGCGCTCACCGGCGATTCGCACATCACCGGACCCGCCGGACCCGAGCATCCCACGGCCGGATGGTGGGACGGGGTGGCCGGGCCGGGCGCCCCGATCGACACCAACCGCTGGTGCGCGGTGGCCACCAATGTGCTGGGCGGTTGCCGTGGCTCCACCGGGCCCAGCTCGATTGCCCCCGACGGAAAGCCGTGGGGCTCCAGGTTTCCGCGCATTTCCGTGCGGGATCAGGTCGAGGCGGATGTCGCCGCGCTGGCCGCACTGGGTATCAAGCAGATTGCCGCCGTTATCGGCGGATCGATGGGCGGCCTAAGGGCTTTGGAGTGGATGGTGAGCCGCCCGGACCAAGTCCGGGCCGGACTGCTGTTGGCGATGAGCGCCCGCAGCACCGCTGACCTGATCGGTCATCTCGAGACCCAGATTTCGGTCGTCAAGGGCGACCCCGCCTGGCAGGGCGGCGACTACTACGGCACGGGCCGCAAACCCGATTTCGGGATGTCCATCGCCCGTCGCTTCGCGCACCTGACCTACCGCGGCGAGGCCGAGCTGGACACCCGGTTCGCCAACGACAGCCAGGGCGATGAGGACCCGTTGACCGGCGGCCGCTACGCGATACAGAGCTACCTGGAGCACCAGGGCGACAAGCTGGTGAACCGCTTTGACGCCGGCACCTACGTGGCGCTGAGCGCGTCGTGCAGCAGCCACGACGTCGGCCGCGGCCGCGGCGGGGTGCGAAAAGCGCTGCGCGGGTGCCCGGTACCGGTCGTGGTCGGCGGCATCACCAGTGACCGGCTGTACCCGCTGCGGTTGCAGGAGGAATTGGCCGAGCTGCTGCCGGGCTGCACCGGCCTGCATGTGCTCGAGTCCCCCTACGGGCACGATGGCTTCCTGATCGAAGCGGATGCGGTCAACGACTTGATCCGCAAGACCCTGGAATTGGCCGGGAACGAAGGCGCGTGACAAAGGTGACCCGCCCCAGGCACGACCGCTCGCTGTCGTTTGGCTCCGCGGCTGCCGCCTATGAGCGTGGCCGTCCGTCGTATCCGCCCGAGGCGATCGACTGGTTGTTGCCGCGCGGCGCGCGCCAAGTGCTCGACCTCGGTGCGGGTACCGGCAAGCTGACCACGCGCCTGGTGGAGCGCGGCTTGGACGTGGTGGCCGTGGATCCCATTCCGGACATGCTGGAGGTGCTGCGCAGTTCGCTACCGGAGACTCGCGCGGTGCTGGGCACCGCCGAAGAGATTCCGTTGGAGGACAACAGCGTTGACGCGGTCCTGGTCGCCCAGGCGTGGCACTGGGTGGATCCCGAGCGCGCTGTTCCCGAGGTGGCCCGGGTGCTACGGCCCGGCGGCCGGTTGGGTCTGGTGTGGAACACCCGCGACGAAAGGCTCGGCTGGGTACGCGAATTGGGCGAGATCATCGGCAGCGATGGCGACAGGGGTCGATTCGACGTCGGGTTGCCCGCGCCATTCGCCGAGTCGCAGCGCCATCAAGTCGAATGGACGAATTACCTTACCCCGCAAGCGCTGATCGACCTGGTGGCTTCGCGTAGTTACTGCATCACCTCCCCGACCGAGGTCCGCACCAGGACGCTCGACCAGGTGCGCGAGTTGCTGGCCACCCACCCGGCGCTGGCGAACTCCACCGGCCTGGCGATGCCCTACGTCACCGTGTGCATCCGCGCAACGCTGGCCGAGTAGGTCGGGCCAGCGCGCCGAACTTTGTTGCTCGAATTCATGTGACGGAGTCACAGAAACGTTAGGCTCTCCCGCAGGCTTCGGGTGCCTGACAATCAACGCAGTTTTGTGCGGGGTTTGATATGCGCGTTCAGATTAGGGTGCTCGTCGTCGCGTCAGCGATTGGAGCGTCAGCCTTAGGCATTGCTTCAACCGTGGTCCCCAGCAGTCCGACGGCGGTCTTGGCCAGTTGTAGCAGCGGTTATTACCAAAACTCGGACGGTCAATGTATCCCCCGGCCATCGTCGGGTCTGCCCCCCGGCGGGGCCCCCGGCCTCGTAGGTACACCTCCCGGAGCCACCGCGATCTGCCGCGACGGCGACTATTCA
The DNA here is from genome assembly GCF_001954215.1 of Mycobacterium sp. IS-2888. Lineage (NCBI taxonomy): Bacteria > Bacillati > Actinomycetota > Actinomycetes > Mycobacteriales > Mycobacteriaceae > Mycobacterium > Mycobacterium sp. IS-2888. Next base: position 278,535 of record NZ_MBET01000094.1, on the reverse strand, counting down.
TTCAGCACCCACCACACGGGCACATGCTCGGGCCACGGCGGCGTACGCCAATGGCTGACAAGCTGAGCAGTTACCACTCGTCATCGTCCTCGTCGTAGCGCAGCAGTTTCTCGGGGTGATGGAAGGTGTTGGTTCGCGGTTGGCCGCGATCCAAGTGCGTGGGCGGGATCCATTCGGTGTCGCCGTTGGCGCGTTTTCGCGTCGTCCAGCCGCCGGGTCGCAGCAGTCGGTGGTGGGGACCGCAACCGAGGGTGAGGTCATTGACGTCGGTGGTGCGGCACTTCGCGTAATCGGTGACGTGGTGGACTTCGCTGTAGTACCCGGGCACGTCGCAGCCGGGCGCCGAGCAGCCGCGGTCCTTGGCGTACAACACAATCCGCTGGGCGGGGTTTGCGAGCCGTTTCGTGTGATAGAGCGCCAGGGCCTTGCCCTTGTCGAAAATCGCGAGGTAGTGCCGGGCATGGCGCGCCAGGCGGATCACGTCGCTCATGGGCAAGATGGTGCCGCCACCGGTGAGGCCCTTCCCGGCGGCGGCTTCCAGTCCGGCCAGGGTGGTGGTGACGACAATGGAGGCCGGTAACCCGTTGTGCTGACCGAGTTTTCCCGACGCCAACAGCGCGCGCAGGGCGGCATTCAGCCCATCGTGGTTGCGCTGGCCGACTAAGCGGGCGTCTTTGTCGATGGCCTCTTGCGGGGGCGGCCCATCCACCGTTGGGGCTTCATCGAGAGGATTGCACATCCCGGGTGCGGCGAGCTTGGCCAGCACCGCCTCCAGGGTGGCGCGGGCCTCCGGTGTCAGCCAGCCGCGCAGCTGCGACATTCCATCCGAGCCCTGGGTGCCCAGGGTCAGGCCGCGGCGCCGGGCTCGTTCCTCGTCGGTGTAGGTTCCGTCGGGGTTCAGGCAGTCGGCCAGCGTGTCGGCGAGCCCGGCCAGTTGTTCCGGACGAAACTGGCTGCCCTGCTTGGCCAATTGGGCTTCGGCCTGGTCGCGCGTGGAATCATCTATCCAGCCGGGCAGCTGGTGATAGAAGCGGCGGATCACCGCGACTTGCCCGGGGCCCAACGTCCCATCGCGCTGCCCGGCGGCGGCGCCCGGCAGCACAGGAGGGAGGGGTTCTCCCGTCAATGCTTGTCGGGGTCCCAGATCGGCGGCTTCGCGGATGCGCCGGGACGCCTCGGCGCGGCTGATCAGCGTCCACTCGGCCATCGCATGCGAGAGCTTGCCGCCCATCTCCTCCGGAGTGGCCTGGCGGCCAAGCTGATTGATCAGCGGATGCTCCACCGCCGGCAACCGGCGACGCACCCGTTCGCAGCGCTCCAAGAAACGGAAGCGTTCGGGCGTGGTCAGCGGATCGAAGTCCAGCGCGGCGACCACGTCGAGTGCGGCGTCCAACGCATCAAAAGCAGCCGTCATCGCCTCTCGGTCGACCACCCCGCCGGAATTCATAATGCGAAACTATCCAAGCGCACCGACAAGAATCGTTAGTTTGTGACTACTGAAACCAAAGTGGCGCAAGAAATTTGAACGACGGTGGACCGACCGGAAGGCGTCAGAAGTTCAATCCGGAGAACATGATCCGGTTCGGGTCATACTTCTGCCGGACGGTCGTCAGCCGCGACAGGTTCGGTCCGAAATAGCGGGCCGCGGTGGTGTCGGCCTCGAGGTAATTGACGTAGCCGCCGGCCGAAAACTGTTGCACCGCTTGGTGCGCGGAAGTCAGCCACTGCTTGGCTGCGGAAACCTGACTCGCGGCCGGCTCCACGTACCATTGCAGCACCGCGGACTGCTGACGCCAGGGAAATGCGGTGTCTCCGGCGGCCACATCGCCCACCGCGCCGCCCAACGGGTCGACGAGCACCGACGCCTGTCCCGCCGAGGCGGGCCACTGCCCGATCGCGGTGGCAATGGCATGGGCCGCAGCCGAATCCACCGGACCGGTGACGTCGGATCCGGCGACGAACCCGCGCGGCGGAGGCGCCGAACTGCCGCCGGCCAGGAACATCACCAGATCCATGTGGCTCAACGTCTTGGTCTGCACCGCGGTGGGCGCCTCGCCGACCGCCGATTTGATGGCGTCGGCCACCCCGGATCCCGCGCCGGCCGGACAGATCGCCAGGATATGGCACCTTGGAGTCGCGCCGATGGCGAGATCGACGATTCCGCCGGTGTTTCGGTCCGCGCCGGTCAGCCACGACTGCCAGCCGACGAGCACCTGAACGGCTGACGCCGGCGGGAAGTCGAGCCGGACCACGTCGCAGTCGGCGGTGGCGAAGGTCCCGAACGTCATCGACGTGGTCACGCCGAAATTGCCCCCGCCACCGCCGCATAGGGCCCAAAACAAATCCGGATGGTCACTACCCGAGGCGGTGACGACATCGCCGCTCGGCAGCACCACGGTGGCGGACTTCAGCGCGTCACATGTCAGGCCCGCGTGCCGGGAATCGGCCCCGATCCCGCCGCCGAGCGCCAGCCCCGCGACGCCGACCGTCGGACAGCTCCCGGTGGGGATCGCGCGGCCCGCCGCGGCGCACGCCTGGTGGACCGCAAAGAGATTCGTCGCCGGCGTCACCGTGACGTTGCCGCTACCGCCATCGAAGTTCGCTCCCCCCGGTAGCCCGCGCAGGTCGAGCACCATCGCGTCGGTGGCGCTGGACGCGCCGACATACGAATGCCCTCCCCCACGCGGCGCGACCTTCAGGTTGTGCGCCGCGGCGAACGACAACGCCTTCTGCACGTCGGCTTGCGACGAAACCCTCACCACCGCAGCGGGATTGGAGTTGTCGTAGAACGAATTGAAGACTTGCTTGCCCGTCGCGAACTGAGTTCCGTTGGCGGGCAACAGAATAGTACCGCCTATCGACGAGGCCAGACCGTCCCACCCGGGATCCGGGTCGGCCGCCGCACGCGTGCCGCCGAACACCGTCCCGCTCACCAACGCTCCGGCGGCGCCGCGGAGCAACGCCTGACGGGAGATAACACGGGAGATCACGGGGTCAGACGGACGGCTGCGATTCGTCGTCATGCCAGATTCTGGACCATTTCGCCCCGAAAGTCCGGTGTCGACGCGCGTGTCGGCGCGTGTCGACCTATAGCCGCCCCAATAACCGATGTCTCGCGCACGTCGCGTTCACGAAACGCATAGTGTGCAAACCTTTATCTCCCCGTGTTGTAAATGTGACAGTAGTAGACCAAAGTTTCCAGAGTGATTTGAGTGCCATGAGCGCACTCGGGACGGATGGGGAAGCTGTTGAAGGCTCTGGCACGAACTCAGGACTGGCTGTGGTTGTTTCGCCGTCAGCCCCTGACGATCCGCCTGCTGGCGGCGACGGCCGCCCTGCTCACCATGGCCGCGGCCTTTTCGGCGCCCGCCGAGGCCGACCCGGGGACCGACGATGCCTTCATCGACGCGCTGAACCACGCCGGCGTCGACTTCGGCCAACCCGGCAACGCGATGGCTGTCGGCGAATCCATCTGCCCGATGCTCGCCCAGCCGGGCGGGAGCATGGCCGCGGCCGTGCAGCGCGTGCGGGGCGCCGGCCTGTCGCCGGGAATGGCCCAGATGTTCACCACGATCGCGATACAGACGTACTGCCCGACCGAAATGGCAAACATAGCCAACGGCAACCTATCTGGTGTGCCGCAGGTCCCGGGCATGCCGGGGGGGATGCCGGGCATGCCGGGAGGGATGCCGGGTGTGCCTGGGGGCATGCCCGGCATCCCAGGCAACTACACGCCGGGGATCTAACGCGTCCCCAGCGGATCGATGGTCGACGCGATGTAGATCATCGCGGCCCCAACCATCGCGGTCGTCATGAAGTCGGTGCCCTTGCTGCGCACCACCAGCAGGCCGGCACGGTCTTCGGACAAGACCAGCCGCAGCGCCGCGGCTACCCCGACGCCGATGCCGATCAGCAGGGAACCGCGGCGCCAGAAGTTGGCCCCGACCAAGACAAACGCCGCGGCGAAAATCAGCCCGACCGACAGAATCGGCCACTGGGCCCGCACGAGCGCCCGCAGGACGGTCCTGGCGGTCATCGCCGCTCGGCCAGCTCGACGACGTTGGTCAGCAGGAACGCCCGGGTCAGCGGGCCGATGCCACCGGGATTCGGTGACACGTGACCGGCGACGTCCCACACGTCCGGATGCACGTCGCCCACGAGCTTGCCGTCCACCCGGCTGACGCCGACGTCGAGCACCGCGGCGCCGGGCCGCACCATGTCGGCGGTCAGCAGGTGCGGCACTCCCACGGCGGCCACGATGATGTCCGCCTGCTTGGTCAACGCGGGCAAGTCGCGAGTTCCGGTGTGGCACAACGTCACCGTGGCGTTTTCGGAGCGGCGGGTTAGCAGCAGGCCCAGCGGGCGGCCCACCGTGACACCCCGGCCGATGACGACCACATGCGCCCCGGCGATCTCGACGTCGTAGCGCCGCAACAAATGCACGATGCCGCGAGGGGTGCACGGCAGCGGCGCAGACTTGTTCAGCACCAACCGGCCCAGGTTCGTCGGGTGCAGCCCGTCGGCGTCCTTGTCGGGGTCGACGCGCTCCAGCGCCGCGTTCTCGTCGAGATGCTTGGGCAGCGGCAATTGCACGATGTAACCGGTGCAATCGGGATTGCCGTTCAACTCGTCGATCGTCTCGTCGAGCACGGCCGCGCTGATGTCGGCGGGCAGGTCGCGGCGGATCGAGTTGATGCCCACCTTGGCGCAATCGGCGTGCTTACCGCGGACGTAGGCCTGCGAGCCCGGGTCGTCCCCGACCAGGATGGTGCCCAGCCCGGGCGTGCGACCCGCGGCGGTCAACTCGGCGACGCGCTTCTTCAGGTCGACAAAGATCTCGTCACAGGTGGCCTTGCCGTCCAGCGTGATTGCGCCCACGCCTGACAGTGTTCCATGGCCAAGGTTTACGCTGCCCACATGCCCGAGACCCCAGACGTGTTCTCGCCGGCCAAGCTGGGCCCCGTCACGCTGCGCAACCGGATCATCAAGGCCGCGACGTTCGAGGCGCGCACACCCGGCGCGCTGGTGAGCGACGACTTGATCGAATACCACCGGCTGCCGGCCGCCGGCGGGGTGGGCATGACCACCGTCGCCTACTGCGCGGTCTCGCCCGGCGGCCGCACCGAGGGCAACGGACTCTGGATGCGCCCCGAGGCGGTGCCGGGACTGCGGCGGCTGACGGACGCGATCCACGCCGAGGGCGCGGCGGTGAGCGCGCAGATCGGCCACGCCGGCCCGGTGGCCAACGCCCGGTCCAACAAGGCCACCGCCCTGGCACCGGTGCGATTCTTCAACCCGATCGGGATGCGGTTCGCGAAGAAGGCAACCCGCGAGGACATCGACGACGTCATCGAAGGACACGCCAACGCCGCGCGGCTGGCCATCGAGGCGGGCTTCGACGCGGTCGAAATCCATTTGGGCCACAACTATTTGGCGAGCTCGTTCCTGTCCCCTTTGATCAACCGCCGCGACGACGAGTTCGGCGGATCGCTGGAGAACCGGGCCAAGCTGGCCCGCGGCATGGTGATGGCCGTCCGGCGCGCGGTGGAGAAAGAGGGGACGCCGATCGCGGTGACCGCCAAGCTCAACATGGCCGACGGCGTGCGCGGCGGCATCAGCACCGAGGAATCGCTGACCACCGCCAAATGGCTGCAGGACGATGGCGGGCTGGACGCGATCGAACTCACCGCCGGCAGCTCGCTGGTCAACCCGATGTATCTGTTTCACGGCGACGCACCGGTCAAGGAGTTCGCCGGCGCTTTCAAGCCGCCGCTGCGCTGGGGCATCCGCATGACGGGCAAGAAATTCCTTCGCGAGTACCCCTACCGCGAGGCCTATCTCTTGCGACACGCCAAGCTGTTCCGCGCCGAGCTGACGATGCCGCTGATCCTGCTCGGCGGCATCACCAACCGGGAAACGATGGACCTCGCGATGGCGGAGGGATTCCAATTCGTCGCGATGGCCCGGGCCCTGCTGGCCGAGCCGGACCTGGTCAATCGGATCGCGGCCGACGGCGGCGTGCATTCGGCGTGCACGCACTGCAATCGCTGCATGCCCACGGTCTACAGCCGGACGCACTGCGTGGTTACCGGGGCGCCTGACATTGCAGGCTGACGACAGTTGCACCGGCTAGAGTTGTGGCGATGACCGCAGCACCCCCGCCAGCGCTAACCGTTCGACACGACGGGTCCGAACGGACTTTCGCGGCGGGCCATGACGTGGTGGTCGGGCGCGATCTCCGCGCCGACATGCGCATCACACACCCGCTGATTTCGCGTGCCCATCTACTACTGCGCTTCGACCAGGGCAGGTGGCTGGCGATCGACAACGGTTCGCTCAACGGGACTTTCGTCAACGGCCGCCGCGTGCCAGTGGTCGACATCCACGACGGCCAGACCGTCAACATCGGCAACCCAGACGGGCCGCAGCTGACCTTCGAAATCGGCCACTACCAAGGGATGGCGGGTCGCCCGCCCCGCACCGAGTCGATGGGCATCCCCGTGGCGGCGCACGCGGCGGGAACGGCGTGGCCGCCCTCGCCGGCCCCGGGTCAGCCGGGCCCTCCGCCAGCGCCGCCCGGCCCGCCGGGGCGCCCACCGAACCGCGCCGCGCCCCCATTGCGTCGACCGCATCCGGGCCCACCGCCGGGGCCACCACCGGCGCGGCCGGCCGCGTTTCCGCCCGGCGCGCCGCCACCGCCACCCAACTTCTCACCACCGCCGCTTGCGGGATCCGCGGCGTCGGCGCCGGCCGCGCCGCACACCGAGATATCGCGCACCGCCCCCAAGCAACCGGAGGTGGGCAACCTCGCGACGAAGATGTTCCAGGCGCTGATGCCGTCGCGGTCCGGGGCGATACAGAAGCCGGTCGGCTCGCTCACGATCGGCCGTGCCACCGACAACGACGTCGTCATCCAGGACGTGCTGGCGTCACGCCATCACGCGTTTCTGACTCAGACGCCGCTGGGCACCGAGATCCGCGACGCGCACAGCGTCAACGGGACCTTCGTCAACGGTGTGCGGGTCGGGTCCGCGGTGCTCACCGAGGGCGACGTGGTCACCATCGGCAATGTCGACCTGGTGTTCACCCGCGACACCCTGGTCCGGCGCACCGAAGCGGCGACGCGCACCGGCGGCCTCGAGGTGAACTCGGTCTGCTTCACCGTCGACCACGGCAAGCAACTTCTGGACCACATCTCGCTGACCGCCCGGCCCGGGACGCTGACCGCCATCATCGGTGGTTCCGGCGCCGGCAAGACGACCCTGTCGCGGCTGATCGTCGGCTACACCACCCCGACGTCGGGCTCGGTGACCTTCGAGGGTCACAACATCCATACCGAATATGCGTCCATGCGCAGCAGGATCGGGATGGTCCCGCAGGACGACGTGGTGCACCGCCAGCTGACCGTCAACCAGGCGCTCGGCTACGCCGCCGAGCTGCGCCTGCCGCCCGACACCAGCAAAGAGGAACGCGCCCAGGTCGTCGCTCAGGTGCTCGAGGAACTCGAGCTGACCAAACACGCAGACACCCGGGTCGACAAGCTCTCCGGCGGCCAGCGCAAACGCGCCTCGGTGGCGCTGGAGCTACTGACCCAACCATCGCTGCTGCTCCTGGACGAGCCGACGTCCGGTCTGGACCCGGCGCTGGACCGTCAGGTCATGCTGATGCTGCGTCAGCTCGCCGACGCCGGCCGCGTGGTGTTGGTGGTCACCCACTCCGTGTCCTATCTCGACGTCTGCGATCAGATCCTGCTCGTCGCGCCCGGCGGTAAGACCGCGTTCTGCGGGCCGCCCGACCAGGTCGAGGCCGCCATGGGGACCCGCAACTGGGCCGACATCTTCGCCAAGGTGGGCGCCGATCCCGACGAGGCCAACCGCCGCTTCAAGGAACGCAACCAGCCGTCGTCGCAGGCGCCGGCTCCCGAGAGCCCGGCGGATCTGGGCGAACCACCCCAAACCGACCTGTGGCGGCAGCTATCGACCATCGCGCGCCGTCAGGTTCGCCTCGTCGTGTCCGACCGCGGTTACACGATCTTCCTGGCGATCCTGCCCTTCCTCATCGGCGCGTTGTCGCTGACCGTGAAAGGTCCAAAACCCGGCCTCGGCCCCGCCGACCCGCTCGGTCTCGCGCCCACTCAGCCGCAGTACATCATGGTGCTGTTGAACATCGGCGCCGTCTTCATGGGCACCGCGCTGACCATCCGCGACCTCATCGGCGAGCGCGCGATCTTCCGCCGGGAGCAGGCCGTCGGCCTGTCCACCACGGCGTATCTGCTGGCCAAGATCGTGGTGTTCTGCGTCTTCGCGACCGCGCAGGCAGCGATCGCAACGTTCATCGTGCGGCTGGGCAAGGGCGCGCCGACCGCAGACCCGCCTTTCTTTGGCAACTCGACGTTCTCGCTATTCGTCACCGTCGCGGGCACCTGTGTTGCTTCCGCGATGCTCGGCCTGCTGCTGTCGTCGCTGGCGCAGTCCAACGAGCAGATCATGCCGCTGCTCGTGGTGTCGATCATGTCGCAGCTGGTGTTGTCCGGCGGGATGATCCCGGTCTACCAACGCGTCGGTCTCGAGCAGCTCGCATGGCTGACACCCGCCCGCTGGGGCTACGCCGGGGGTGCGTCCTCGATCGACTTTCCGTCACTGGTGAAGGTCAAACAGATCCCGACCAACGACCCGGTCTGGCAGCACTCCAAACACATTCTGCTGTTCGACATGGCGATGCTCGCGCTGTTGAGCGTCCTCTACAGCGCCATCGTGTGGTGGAAGATCCGGCTCAAGCGGCACTGATCACCCGATGAATCGCCCTGCGCAGCCCGTGCTGACCGTTCGGTCCAACCGATCCCAGGGCAGCTTCGCCCCGGGCGGTGACGTGGTGGTCGGCAGCGACCTGCGCGCCGACCTGCGAGTGGCCCATCCGCTGGTCGCCCGCGCGCACGTGCTGTTGCGCTTCGACCAGGGCCGCTGGTTGGCGGTCGACAACAACTCGCTCAACGGTGTGTTCGTCAACGGCCAGCGCGTGCCCACCGTCGACATCCAGGACGGGCAGAGCATCAACATCGGCAAGCCCGACGGGCCGCGGATCACCTTCGAGGTCGGACATCACCGGGGCAGCGTCGGCTCGCTACCGGGGACGACGCAGGTGATCCCGACGATCGCACCATCCCCCGTGCCCCGCCAATCACCGGCCCAGGCGCCGGTCGCGCGCCGCTATCAGCCCGGCTCGCCGCAGCCGGTTCCGATCGTCGCGCCCAAAGCACAAACCCACCAGGTGCCGCCGGCAGCGGCCGGGCCCGGGCCCGACGCCCCGACCAGAACGATCAAACCCCTGGGGCCCGAATCGGATGCGGCACCCGTCGCCGGCGCCGCCCGGATCGGCCGCGCGATCGACAACGACATCGTCATCCACGACGTGCTGGCGTCGCGCTATCACGCGTTCCTGGCCCCGACGCCGATCGGCACCGAGATCCGCGACGCCAACAGCATCAACGGGACGTTCGTCAACGGGCTCCGGGTCGGGTCGGCGCTGCTGTCCGAGGGCGACGTGGTCACCATCGGCAACGTCGACCTGGTCTTCACCGGCGGCGTTCTGCTGCGCCGCCAGGAGGCGGCGACGCGCACCGGCGGTCTCGAGGTCCGCCATGTCGACTTCAGCGTCGACGGCAAGAACCTGCTCGAGAAGATCTCGATGACGGCCAGGCCCGGCACCCTGACCGCCATCATCGGCGGATCAGGCGCCGGCAAGAGCACGCTGTCACGGCTGATCGCCGGGTACGCCACCCCCACGGCCGGCACCGTCACGTTCGAGGGCCACAACATCCACACCGCCTACGCGACGCTGCGCACCAGGATCGGGATGGTGCCCCAGGACGACGTCGTGCACCGCCAGCTGACCGTCAACCAGGCGCTCGGCTACGCCGCCGAGCTGCGCCTGCCGCCGGACACCAGCAAGACCGACCGCGAAGAGGTCGTCGCGCAGGTCCTCGACGAGCTGGGGCTGACGCAGCACGCGGACACCCGGGTCGACAAGCTCTCCGGCGGCCAGCGCAAGCGCGCGTCTGTCGCGCTCGAGCTGCTCACCGGGCCGTCGCTGCTGATCCTCGACGAACCGACCTCGGGCCTTGACCCCGCGCTGGACCTGCAAGTCATGACGATGCTGCGGCAACTGGCCGACGCCGGCCGCGTGGTGTTGGTGGTCACCCACTCGTTGACGTATCTGGACATCTGCGATCAGGTGCTGCTGATGGCTCCCGGCGGCAAGACCGCGTTCCTGGGCGCGCCCGACCAGATCGGCGAGGTCATGGGGACCACCAACTGGGCCCACATTTTCGCGAAGGTCGGCGCCGACCCGGACGAGGCCAATCGCCGGTTCCTGGCCCAGAACAAACCCCCGCCGCCGCCGGAGGCCGAAGCGCCCGCGGCCGAACTCGGCGACGCGGCGCACACCAGCGTGCGTCGTCAGTTCTCGACGATCGCGCGGCGCCAGATTCGCCTGATCGTGTCCGACCGCGCGTATTTCGTGTTCCTGGCGTTGTTGCCGTTCGTCATGGGTGCGCTGTCGCTGACCGTTCCCGGCGACACCGGTTTCGGCATCGCCGACCCGACGAGCGCCTCCGCCGGCGAGGCCGCGACGATCTTGATGCTGCTGACCATGGCCGCCGCCTTCATGGGTACGGCGCTGACGCTGCGCGACCTCATCGGCGAGCGCGCGATCTTCCGGCGCGAGCAGGCGGTGGGACTGTCGACCGGGGCCTATCTGGGCGCCAAGGTCGTCGTCTTCTGCGTGTTCGCCATCGTCCAGGCGGTGATCGCAACCACCATCGTGGTCGTGGGCAAGGGCACGCCGACGCGGCCGGCCGTGCTGCTCGGCAATGCCACCTTCGAGCTCTACGTCACGATCGCGGCGACCTGCGTGGCCTCGGCGATGCTCGGCCTGCTGCTGTCGTCGCTGGCACGCTCGAATGAGCAGATCATGCCGCTGCTGGTGGTGTCGTTGATGATGCAGATGGTGCTCTCCGGCGGGATGGTTCCGATCACCAACCGCATCTTTCTGGATCAGCTGTCCTGGGTGGTGCCCTCGCGGTGGGGGTATGCGGCCTCGGGCTCGACGGTGGATTTGTGGACGGTGGCGCCCGGCCCGCAGAGTCCCCGCGACCGCCACTTCCAGCACACGTCCGGCACCTGGCTCTTCGACATGGCCATGCTCGCGGCGTTGTCGGTGTTCTATACCGGCGTCGTGTGGTGGCGCATGCGGCTCAAGCGATAGCGGCTCAAGCGGGTACGACGGCTCAGGCGTCCGGGCCCGCGTCCAAGCGCAGCCCATGGGCGGCCGCGAAGGCGACGGCCTGGCCGACGTCGACGCGCGCCCCGGCCAGCGTTGCGGTTCTCCACAACGACGGGTCGACGGTCGCGCCGCGCAGGTCGGCGTCGTCGAGCCGGGTGCCGGCGGTCCGCGCCCCGGACAGGTCGGTGCCACGCAGCACGGCCTTGCGCAGGTCGGTTTCCACCAGGCTGGCCTCGCGGAGCCGGCAGCCGCTCAGGTCGACACCGCGCAGGTCGTTGCCGCCCAGCACCGCGAGCGTGAAGTCCACCTCGTCGAAGGTCGTGGGCCGCAGCCGGCATTGCACAAAGACCGAACCGAGCATGCTGCACTGCGCAAACGTGCTGTGCCACAACAGCGTTCGCTCGAATGTGCAGTTGCGAAACGCCGATCCCCGGTGCTGCGATTCGGCCAGGTTGGCGCCGCTGAAATTGCATTCGGTGAACACGGCCCGTTCGGTGCACAACCGGCTGAGGTCCTCGTCGCGAAAATCCCTGCCGGAAAACTCGCAATCGACCCAGGGCTGCAAAGCGGTCAGCTCGCGGCCAGCGTTTCCAGTGCGTACTCGCTGACCGCGATCAGCGCGTCGGTCGCCGATCTGCGATCCCGTGCGTCGACGGAGATCACCGGGATGTGGCGGGGCAGGGTCAGCGCTTCGCGCACCTCGTCGATGGGATAGCGCGGCGCGCCTTCGAATTCGTTGACCGCGATCAAGAACGGCAGGTTGCGGTGCTCGAAGAAGTCGACCGCGGCGAAGCTGTCCTGCAGCCGCCGGCAGTCGACCAGGACGATTGCCCCGATGGCGCCGCGGACCAGGTCGTCCCACATGAACCAGAACCGGCGCTGGCCCGGGGTGCCGAACAGGTAGAGCACCAGGTCCTCTTCCAGGGTGATCCGGCCGAAGTCCATCGCGACCGTGGTGGTCCGCTTGTCGGGGGTCGCCTCGAGCATGTCGACGCCGGCGGAGGCGTCGGTGACCATCTCCTCGGTGCGCAGCGGCATGATCTCCGAAACCGCCCCGACGAACGTGGTCTTGCCGGCACCGAAGCCGCCCGCGATGACGATTTTCGTCGAGGCGGTGGCTCCGTCATCGGAGTGCGCATCGGGGTGCGGGTCAGAGTGCGCGTAGGGCACGCAGCGTCCTTCCTATGAGATCGTGGCGCTCATCGCGGGTCGAACGCTCGGTCAACGTTCGATGCACCCGAACGTATTCGGAGAGCACCAGATCGCCGATCAAGACGCGCGTGACACCGACCGGCAAATCGAGCCGGGCCGAGATTTCCGCGACGGACGGGCTTTTGACGCACAGTTGGATGATCTTGCCTCTCGCGTCGTTGGGCGGCCATCGGTGCGCCAGTCCGGCCTGCAACGCTTGAATCGGCGCTTCCAGCGGAAGGTCGACTTTGGTTCCGGTCCGTCCGGACGTCAGGGTGTACGGACGGACGAGGCTCGCCTCACGTGAGGGCGGCCAGGACTCGCGCTTGTCCATCGCGGCTCACGAGTGTGCAGCGGACCGGCGGGAGGACTGCACGACGCCGCCCACCCGTTCGACAAGGATGGCCATCTCGTAACCGATCTGACCGATGTCACATGACGTCACCGCCAACGTGGCCAGGTGTGAGCCGTCGCCGACGCGCATCAGCAAGAGATAGCCGTTCTGCATCTCGACCACGGATTGCAGCACCTGGCCGCCCTCGAACAGCTGCGCGGCCCCGGTCGCGAGGCTCGCGAGCCCGGAGGCAACCGCGGCCAACTGGTCAGCCCGCTCGCGGGGTAGATGCTCGCTGGCGGCGATGGGCAGCCCGTCGACGGACACCAGCAGCGCGTGCGCCACCCCGGGGACCTCGCGGGCGAAGTTCGTCACCAGCCAGTCCAGTGAGTTATCCGGTGACGTCATTCCTGATCGGGTCCTTGATTCGATTCACGGGCATGCGAGCGTCCGGTGCGCACGCCGCCGAAATGGCTGCTGAAGGAGGCGCGAACCGCGTCGGGGTCGCGCACCGCGGCCGCGTGCTGCGGCCGCCGCTCGGACCGGCTGGAACCGGATCCGCCATTCGATCCTACGAGGGAGCCTTCATCGTCCTGGTCGGGGCCGTCCTCGTCGGCCTGGTCGTGCGCGGACAGGCCGACACCGTTGGCCGCGCCGGGCACCAGCCGGGCGCCGGGGGTGCGCACCGGCAGGCCGTGCTCGGCGGTGTGCGACTCGACGGGTTTGTCCTCGGCCTCGGCGGCCAGCGACCAGCCACGGTCCCACACCGACTGCCAATCCAGGTCGGCGCTGTTGACCAGGTCGTGCGGGTCGCCCAACATCTCCGAGAGCATCCGCCGGTAGATCACGTCGTCCTCGCTCGGGGTCTCCGCGGCATCCGGCGCCTCCGGCGCCTCGGGGATCGACGGGATCGACTGGACGGACCGGATCGGGGTGACCGACGCGTCGGCTTCCGCAGTGACCGGCATGTCGGCATCCGCGTCGGCGGATTCGGCGGCCGGCGTCTCCGCGGGCAAATCCCGCGACCGGGCGGCGAAGAATGCCGAGGTGTCCGAGACCGCCGCGGCCGGGGTTTCGGTCTCCGCGGGCGGCGCCGGTTTCGGCTCCGGCTGCTTCTGCGTCTCCCACCAGGGGGTGGCCAGTTCGCGCCGGTGCCGGCGCGGCTTCTCGGGGGGTTGGGCGGGAACTTCGGTGATGCCGCTGGACCCCGGGTCACGGCGCGGCAGCAGGGTGATCGGCGGAACCGGCGATTGGGAAGCCGGTGGGGCAGCCGTGTGAGCGCCGTTGTGGGCGGACGTCGTGGCCACGTCGGCGTCTCGCAGGGCGGCCTCGCCGCCGGGGTCGGTCGTCGCCATGGCGTTGGCGAGTTGGGTGCTCGGCGAGGACACGCCTCGGGCCCGTGCTCGCGCCGCCGCCGCCCGTGAGGCGGCACCCACGAGCACCGTCGCCGGGAGGTAGATCTCGGCCGTCGTACCGGTCGCCGCCTCGTTGGGGCCCGGACCGCGCAGCCCGACCCGGATTCCGTGCCGGGCGGCGATCCGGCCGACCACGAAAAGCCCCATGTGGCGGGCGTTGTCGGGGGTGACCTCGCCGCCGGCCTGCAGCCGCATGTTGGCGATGCGCCGATCCGCGTCGTTCATGCCCAAGCCGGCGTCGGCGATCCGCACCAGCACCCCGCCGTCGCCGCCGGGCGCCCCGGAGATCCGCACGGACGTCGTCGGCGGCGAGTAGCGCAGGGCGTTGTCGATCAGCTCGGCGAACAGATGGATGGCACCGCCCGCGGCGGCACCGATCAGCGTTGACTCGGGTACCCGGGCGATTTCGACGCGGCGATAGTCTTCGACCTCGGAAACGGCGGCGTTGATGACCGTCGCGAGCGGCACCGGCTCGCGCTGGTCGCGCGCCAGCTGCGCACCCGCCAGCACCAGCAGGTTGGCGCTGTTGCGGCGCAGCCGGGCCGCAAGGTGGTCCAGCCGGAAGAGGCTGTCGAGGCGGTCGGGATCCTCCTCGTTACGTTCCAGCCGGTCGATGAGCTGCAGCTGCTGATCGACCAGCGACCGGCTGCGCCGCGACATGGTCTCGAACATGTCGTTGACCAGCAGCCGCAGCCGCGCCTCGTCGCCGGCGAGCAGCAGGGCCTGGGTGTGCAGTTCGTCGACGGCGTGGGCGACCTGGCCGATTTCCTCGGTGGTGTACACCGGCAACGGCTGCGGGATCGGCTCGGCGCCACCGCCCTTGACCAGCGCGACCTCTTCCTCGAGGTCGGTGTGCGCGACTTTGAGTGCCGCGTCGCGCAGCACCCGAAGCGGCACGACGAGCGCGCGCGCCACCAGCAAGACGATGGCCAGAGCGACCACAATGGCGGCCAGCACCAGGATGCTGTCGAGGATCGCGGCGCGGCGCCGGTCATCGGCCTGGGCGTGCACCGCCTTGGTCACTGACGCGGTGGCGTCCTTGATGACCTGTTCGGCGATCCCGTCGGTGGTCCGTATCGAGCGCAGCAGCTCGGGATTGTCGACCAGCGGGCTGGCCGGGTCGGACATCATCGCCATCCGGGTCACCATTTGCTGCTGCAGCGTCTTGGCTTCCGGCGAGCCCGCGCCCAGTACTTCGCTCATCCCGAACAGCGTCGACGGCTCGGTACCGGCCAGGGTGATCATCGAGGTGCGCAGCTGCGGCTCGGGCAGGTCCGCGCCCCGGGTCACCAGGATTTCCTGCATGGTCATCTGCCCGCGGGCCCCGACCGCGCGGCTCAAACCCTGCGCCTCGGCGCGGATCTTCTCGTCGTCGACCCGGACCGAGGCGTTGATGACGTCCTCGGCCGTCAACAGCAGCGGCGCATAGGTGGTCACCCGCTCCCGCAAACCGATGCTGTTGTCGGCCACCTTGCCCAACAGCGCCTGCCCGCCGTTGAGCAGGTTGGTCACCGCCGACCGGACGTCGGGGGTCACGTCGGTGTCGGCCAGCCGCGCCGCCAGCTCGCCCTTACGGGCCTCGAAGTTCTTCTTCGCGCCTTCCTGGTCGCGGTTGGCGGAGCTCGCCATCAGCGCCACGTCGAGCGCGGACATGTACTTGGTGATCGCCGGTAGGACGTCGGCGCGGGCCGCGGCCAGCCGCAGGCCACTGGAGTTGGCCATGGCGGCGTTGACGCGCAACGCAGCGAAAAGCGACGCCAAAACCAGCGGGACCAGCACGATCGCCAGGACCTTCCACCGCACCGGCCAGTTGGTCAGCGACCAGGCCGGCGGACGCTTGACCGGCGCCGCGGCGGCGGGGGCATCGGCGAACTCGGGGGGAACCGCCTCGACCGAGTCGGCCGGGCGGGCGAACATGGTCACGTGATCGCGGCCGCACGAAGGGCCGCTGCGCTGACATTCAGCGCTGAACAAAAGAGCCTCATGAAACTTCCTGCTTTATTCGCACCCACCCCGCGCAGAAAGGCGCGAGCGGAAAACGCCTGGCAATCCGACGAGTATGACAGCCCAAGCCTCAGGTCACCAGAATTGTTACTGAGCAGACAGAGCCCTTTAAGGTTTCTGCCTACACCGGCAAGCAAATCTGGCAAACACGGCGGGTCACCGGCACGGACGGTTTTGCAATGATCGGCAGATGTTTCGGCTGCTGTTCTATAGCCCGCGCATCGCCCCCAACACCGGCAACGCCATCCGGACGGCGGCCGCCACCGGCACCGAATTGCACTTGGTCGAGCCGCTGGGTTTCGATCTGTCCGAGCCCAAGCTGCGCCGGGCCGGGCTGGATTACCACGACCTGGCGTCGGTCACCGTGCACCCGTCGCTGCCGGCGGCGTGGGACGCGCTGCTGCCGGCGCGGGTGGTGGCGTTCACCGCGCACGCGAGCACCTCGTTCGCCGACATCGGTTACCGGGCCGGCGACGTGCTGATGTTCGGGCCGGAACCCGACGGACTGGACGCGGCGACCCTGGCCGACCCCCACGTCACGCAGCAGGTGCGCATCCCCATGCTTGCCGGCCGGCGCTCGCTGAACCTTGCCAACGCGGCGGCGATCGCCGTGTACGAGGCCTGGCGCCAGCACGGATACGCGGGCGCGGTCTAGCCGTGGCGTTTGCGCGGAGCGGCCGAGCGGGGTGGCCGATCACGCATGTGATCGCGGACGCGACTCATGAGATCCCCGAGGATCTGCGCGTCTTGATCGGAAAGTGAGCCGTACAGGAGTTCGCGCACGACCTGGATGTGGCCGGGTAGAACCTTGGCGACAAGGGCTCGACCCGCCTCGGTGATCTCGACGCCAGTGGCGCGCTTGTCATGGGTACTGACTTGGCGGGTGATGAGCCCCGCCTTTTCCAACAGTCCCGCCTGATGGGTCAGGCCGCTGCGGCTATAGACCACGCCATCGGCGAGCTCGGTCATGGTGAGCGGTTGGCCGGCGTCGACCAGTTTGGCCAAGACCTCGAACTGCACGTAGCTGAGGCCGCCCTCGGCCTGCAACTGCTGTCGCACGGCGTACTGGAGCAAGCTGGTCGCCTCGGTCAGGGCGAAGTAAGTGCGCAGTTGCACGGGTTTGAGGCCTTCGGCCATCCCGCCATCTTAATGTTTCAACATCGAAGCAATGAGACGACCGTCACAGCCGTCTTCGGAATTGCTTCGATATTGAAGCAAGTTACTCCAGGTGCAACTGCTTCAACATCGAAGCAATCGAGGAAGGGGAAGATCATGAAGGCTGTGCGATACCACCGTTACGGCGACAGCGACGTCTTGCAGTACGAGGAGGCCCCGCGACCGCTGCCGGGCCCGGGGCAAGTGCTGGTGAAGGTGGCCGCCACCTCGTTCAACCCGGTGGATGCCGGCATTCGCGGCGGCTATCTGGCCGAGGTGTACCAAATCAGCTTCCCGCACATCCCCGGCGTCGACGTCTCGGGCACGATCGCCGAACTCGGTGACGGCGTTCAGGGATGGAACGTCGGCGATGCGGTCGTCGCGTTTCTGCCCCTGGATGCCGATGGCGCCGCCGCGGAGTACGCGATAGCGCCGGCCGAGTCGCTGGCCGCCGCACCGCAGTCGGTGGATCTAGCGGATGCGGCTGCACTGCCGGAGCCCGCATTGACGGCGTGGCAAGCGCTGTTCGAGATCGCCGGTTTGACGGCCGGGCAGACGATCCTGATCAATGGCGCGTCGGGCGCGGTCGGCGGCTACGCGATTCAGCTGGCCACGCAGGCCGGTGCCGTCGTGACCGCGACCGCCAAGGCGCGTGACGCCGAGCGCCTGCGCGGCTTGGGCGCCGACCGGATCGTCGACTACATCGACTACACGCGCTCGCCGATCGACGTCGATGGTGCACCGTTCGACGTGGTGCTCAACCTGGTCAGCACCTCGCCGGAGGAGACCGAAGCCCTCATCGGCGTCGTCGCCGACGGCGGCTTTCACGTCGGCACCATGACTTCTGGCCCGGAAAACCCCGGCCGCCGGATCCGCACGCAACGGGTCTTCGTACGCAGCGACGCCGGGCAGCTGGCCGGGCTGGTCAGCCGCGCCGACGCCGGGCAGCTGCGCATCGAAGTCGCCGACCGGCGCCCGCTCGATCAGGCCGCGGCCGTGCACGCCGACTCCGACGCGGGCCGCCTGCACGGCAAGACCATCCTCCTGCCGGACGCCCCGTTCAGGCGGTGACGACCTAGCGGCTACCAGCTGTTCCAATGCGTGAGGCTCTCGGCGGGCAGCCGCTTGGCCCGCCGGAAGTCGGTGCCTTTGGTGTAGGCGATCGGGAACAGCCCGCCCTGGCTGTACCGGTCGTAGGGGATGCCGAGCACTTCGGCGGCCTGCTTTTCGCCATCGCGCAGCAGGTGCAGCGTCGTCCAGCAGGAGCCCAAGCCGCGGGAGCGCAGCGCCAGGCAGAAGCTCCACACCGCCGGGAACAGCGATGCCCAGAACGACACGCCGCCCAGCGGCGTCTTGTCCTCGCGGCCTTCGATGCAGGGAATCATCAGCACCGGCGCCTCGTGCATGTGTTCGGCGAGATAGGTCGCGGAATCCCTGACCTTGCCCATCCGCTCACCGCGGGTGTCTCCCTCGGCGTACTCGGGCGACGGCGAGGCGAGGTAGCCGCGGGCATTGTTCAGGTAGATGTCGCCGATCGCCTTCTTCTTCTCGGCGTCCTCGACGAAGACCCACTGCCAGCCCTGCGAGTTGGAGCCCGTCGGCGCCTGCAGCGCCAAGTCGAGGCATTCCATCAACACCTCGCGAGGTACCGGCCTGTCGAAATCGAGGCGCTTTCGGACCGAGCGAGTGGTGGTGAGAACTTCGTCGACGGACAAGTTGAGGGTCATGGGTGGAGACTACATTCGGGCCCATGAGCGTCGAACTGACACAAGAGGTTTCCGGCAGGCTTATCTCCGACCACTATGGGTGGCTGACAACGGTCGCAAAATCGGGGCAACCGGTACCGCGGCTGATCTGGTTCTACTTCGACGGCGCAAAGCTGACGGTGTACTCCATGCCGCAGGCGGCCAAGGTGGCCCACATCAAGTCGCACCCGAAGGTGAGCCTCAATCTGGATTCCGACGGCAACGGCGGTGGCATCATCGTCGTCGGCGGGATCGCCACGGTGGACGCCGTCGACGTCGACTGCCGCGACGACGAGCCCTACTGGGCGAAGTACAGCGAGGAAGCGGCGAAGTTTGGCCTCACCGAGGCGATGGGCTCCTACAGCACCCGGCTGACGATCACCCCGACCAAGGTGTGGACGACACCGACGGGCTGAGTCAGCGGAAGTCACGCGAGCGCGAACCGACCGCCAAGGTGATGCGGCCCAACCGCTCGGCCACGACAGTGACTGCACCACTGGCGTTTTGGACCTGACCACGCACCAGCAGCGCCGGCGCGGTGTTGGCCAGCTTGCGGTGCCGGGCCCACACCCCCGGCGTGCAGAGCACGTTGACCATCCCGGTTTCGTCCTCGAGATTGAGGAAGGTCACCCCTTGGGCCGTCGCGGGTCGCTGCCGATGGGTCACCGCGCCGGCGATCAGCACGCGATCGCCGTCGGGCACGCTCAGCAGCTTCTCGGCCGGAACCACGCCCATCGCGTCGAGATCGTCCCGCAGGAACTGCGTCGGATAGCTGTCCGGCGAGATGCCGGTGGCCCACACGTCGGCGGCGGACAGCTCCAGCTCACTCATCCCCGGCAGCGACGGAATGTGCGACGACGACCCCACGCCGGGTAGCCGGTCGGGCCGCTGAGTGGCCGCCGCCCCGGCCGCCCACAATCCCTCGCGGCGGGACATCCCGAAGCACCCAAAAGCCCCGGCCGTCGCCAGCGCTTCGGTCTGCGGCACGGATAGCTGTAGCCGGGCGGTCAGATCCAGCAGAGAAGCGAACGGGCCGTGGGCTTTTCGCTCCTCGACCAGTTGTTCGGCGAGATCGTCGCCGATATGACGGACGGCGCCCAAACCCAGCCGCACTTCCGTCCCGGCGTTCTCGAGGGTGGCGTGCGCCAGGCTGGCGTTGACACACGGACCGTGCACCACCACCCCGTGCCTGCGCGCATCGGCCACCAGTGACTGCGGGGAATAGAAACCCATCGGCTGTGCGCGCAGCAGCGCGGCGCAGAACGCCGCCGGGTGGTGCAGCTTGAACCACGACGAGTAGAACACCAGCGACGCGAAGGACAGTGCGTGGCTTTCCGGGAAGCCGAAGTTGGCGAATGCCTCCAGCTTTTCGTAGGTCCGCTCGATCACGTCGTCGGTGGCGCCGTGCAGCGCGCGCATGCCGTCGTAGAACCGGCCGCGCAGGCGTCGCATGCGTTCGGCCGACCGCTTGGATCCCATGGCGCGCCGCAGCTGGTCGGCCTCGGCGGCCGAGAAGCCGGCGCAGTCGACCGCGAGTTGCATCAGCTGTTCTTGAAAAAGCGGAACCCCCAGCGTCTTTCGCAGCGCCGGTTCCATGGAGGGGTGGTCGTAGACGACCGGATCGATGCCGTTGCGCCGCCGGATGTAGGGGTGGACCGACCCGCCCTGGATGGGCCCGGGACGGATCAGCGCCACCTCCACCACCAGGTCGTAGAACTCCCGCGGCCGTAGCCGCGGCAACGTCGCCATCTGCGCCCGCGACTCCACCTGGAACACGCCAACGGAATCGGCGCGTGCCAGCATCTCGTACACCGCCGGTTCGGAGAGATCGAGCCTGGCCAGATCGACCTCGATGCCCTTGTGTGCGGCCACCAGGTCCTTCGCATAGTGCAGCGCCGAGAGCATGCCCAGCCCGAGCAGGTCGAACTTCACCAAACCGATTGCCGCGCAGTCGTCTTTGTCCCATTGCAGAACGCTGCGGTTCTCCATGCGGGCCCACTCCACCGGGCACACGTCGGCGATCGGACGGTCGCAGATCACCATGCCCCCGGAGTGGATTCCCATGTGCCGCGGCAGGTTCCGGATCTGGGTGGCCAGGTCGATCACCTGCGGCGGAATGTCTTCGATGTCGGGCGAGTCGGCCAGCCCGTTCCAGCTGCTGACCTGCTTGCTCCACGCGTCCTGCTGTCCCTGCGAGAAACCCAGGGCGCGGGCCATGTCGCGCACCGCGATTCGCCCCCGGTAGGTGATCACGTTGGCGACCTGTGCGGCGTAGTCCCGACCATATTTGTCGTAGACGTACTGGATGACCTTTTCGCGCTGGTCCGATTCGATGTCCATGTCGATGTCGGGCGGACCGTCACGGGCGGGCGACAGGAAGCGCTCGAACAACAGCTCGTTGGTCACCGGGTCCACCGCGGTGACGCCGAGTGCATAGCAGACCGCGGAGTTGGCCGCCGATCCCCTGCCCTGGCACAGGATGTTGTTGTCCCGGCAGAACCGGGCGATGTCGTGCACCACCAGGAAGTATCCCGGAAACTGCAGTTGTGCAATGACTTTCAGCTCATGCTCGATCTGGGAGTAGGCCCGCGGCGCGGCCTCGGCCGGTCCGTAACGGTCGCGCGCCCCGGCCATCACCAGCTGCCGCAGCCAGCTGTCCTCGGTGTGCCCGTCGGGCACGTCGAACGGCGGCAGCTGCGGCGCGATGAGCGCCAGCCCGAACGCGCACTGCTCGCCAAGCTCGGCCGCGGCGGTCACCGCCTCGGGCCGCTGCGCGAACAGCCGGGCCATCTCCTCGCCGGAGCGCAGATGCGAACCGCCCAGCGGGGCCAGCCATCCCGCGGCGGAATCCAGCGACTGCCGGGCCCGGATCGCCCCCATCGCCATGGCCAGCCGCCGCCGCGACGGCCCCGCGAAGTGCGCGCCAGTGGTGGCGACGACACCGACACCGAACCGCGGCGCGAGTGCGGCCAGGGCTTCGTTGCGTTCGTCGTCGAGCGGATGACCGTGATGGGTCAACTCGATGCTGACCCGCGCCGCGCCGAACCGGTCGACCAGGTCGGCCAGCGCGCGGGCCGCCGCGTCCGGGCCGCCGTCGGAAAGCGCTTGGCGCACATGGCCTTTGCGGCACCCGGTCAGGATGTGCCAGTGCCCGCCCGCCGCCTCGGTCAGCGCGTCGAAGTCGTAGCGCAGCTTGCCCTTCTCGCCGCCGGCCAGATGCGCAGCGGCCAGCTGCCGCGACAGCCGACGGTAGCCCTCCGGGCCACGGGCCAGCACCAGCAGATGCGGCCCGGGCGGATCGGGCTCCTCGGTGCGGGCGACGGGCGCGAAAGACAGTTCGGCGCCGAAGACGGTACGCACGTCGAGTTCCGCGGCCGCTTCGGCGAACCGCACCGCCCCGTACAGCCCGTTGTGGTCGGTCAATGCCAGAGCGCGCAGATCCAGCCGGGCCGCCTCCTCGACCAGCTCCTCCGGCGTGCTGGCCCCGTCGAGGAAGCTGTACGCCGAATGCGCGTGCAGCTCGGCGTAGGCGACGGACGAACGGACCCTCCGGTTGTCGTCCGGCGGCTCATACGCCCCGCGCTTGCGCGACGTGGGGACGTCTCCCCCGGCTTCGAAAGCCGGCTCGACCGGGGCCGGGCCGCCCGCACGGCGCGGCTTGCCATCGAGCACCCGCTCCATTTCCGCCCAACTCGGCGGCCCGTTGAACCAGCCCACACGGTGAGTATATCGAATGTATGTTCGATTCCGCTCCGTGAGAAAGTTGGTCGTGCGCAAGTTGGGGCAGGTCATCATCGACCCGCGCCGCCATGACGCGGTGCTGTTCGACCTCGACGCGGTGGTGACGGCCGAGGGCGCCGCGGCGCACTCGGCGATGACGCTGATCCGGCTGCTGCACGAGATCGGTGCCGGCACCGCCGTTTTTACCCACGACCGCGACCGCCGAGACGCCCTCGCGGGGATCGACGTGCGGGTGGGTGGCCCGGTCGAGACGGCCGGCGGGCTGGGCGCGCGACCCGGTCGGTGCGTCGTCGTCGCGCACGACGCGGCCGGCGTCGCGGCGGGGCGCGACGGTGGATTCGCGTTAGTCATCGGGGTCGACCCCACGGGTCACCGCGACGAGCTGCGCCGGTTCGGCGCCGACGCGGTCGTCGCCGGGCTGCAGGAAGTGACCGTGCGGACCGGGGACCGACGGCTCTCGCAGCTTCCCGACGCATTGCAGGCCCTCGGCCTGGCCGCGGGCCTGACCGCCCGGCAGCCGGCGGTGTTCTTCGATTTCGACGGCACGCTGTCGGACATCGTCGACGATCCGGACGCGGCCCGGCCGGCCGCCGGTGCGGTCGAGGCGCTGCGGAAATTGGCCGCGCATTGCCCGGTCGCGGTGCTGTCCGGCCGCGACCTCGCCGACGTGACCGAGCGGGTCGGCCTGCCCGGCATCTGGTATGCGGGCAGCCACGGTTTCGAGCTGACCGCACCCGACGGAACGCACCACCAAAACGAGGCCGCGGCGGCGGCCATACCGGTGCTGGAGCGGGTTGCCGCCCAGCTGCGCGACCAGCTCGGGTCGGCTCCCGGTGTTGTGGTGGAGCACAAGCGATTCGGTGTGGCCGTGCACTATCGCAATGCCGCCCGAGATCGCGTCGGCGAGGCGGCGGCGGCGGTGCGCGCGGCGGGTCAGCGTCACGCGCTGCGCGTGACCACCGGCCGCGAAGTCATCGAGTTGCGTCCGGATATCGACTGGGACAAGGGGAAAACGCTTCGGTGGGTGATCGACCACCTGCGTCACGCCGGTCCTCAGGCCGGAGCGAACCTGACGCCGATCTATCTCGGCGACGACATCACCGACGAGGATGCGTTCGACGCGGTGCGCCACGACGGCGTCCCAATTGTGGTGCGGCACACCGACGATGGCGACCGCGCCACGGCGGCACTGTTCGCGCTGGACAGCCCCGCGCGCGTCACCGAGTTCACCGACCGGCTGGCGCGTCAGCTAAGCGACGCCCACGTGGGCTAGCCGACCAGCTAGCCGTCCACGTATTCCGCCGCGCCGTCGTCGAGCACCACGCGCGCGGGGTTGCCTTCGGCGCCCGACGCCTCGGTGCGGAAAACCGCCTTGCCCGGCTCGGTGCGCCAGATCAGCGTGGTCAGCGTTTCGCCGGGGAACACCGGCGAGCTGAACCGCGCATCGATCGAGGTGACGTTGGCGGCCACCCCCTTGCCGAGCTCGGCGACCAGCGCCCGGCCCGACACGCCGTAGCTGCACAGCCCGTGCAGGATCGGCTTGGGGAACCCGGCCAGCTCCCGGGCGAACCACGGGTCGCTGTGCAGGGGGTTGCGGTCACCGGACAGCCGGTAGATCAGCGCCTGGTCCTCGCGGGTGGGCAGCGGGATCCGGACGTCGGGCTCGCGGTCCGGAAATTCCGGCGCGACCGGCCGCTGACCCGGCTGCCCCCCGAAACCGCCCGCGCCCCGGATGACGAAGGTGGTCGACGCTTCGGCGATCAGCGCCCCCGAGTCCGGGTCCGTGCCCCGAGAGCGCAGCATCACGACCGCGTTCTTGCCCTCGCCCTTGTCCTGAATGTCGGTGACCTCGGAGACCACCGACAGCTTGCCCGCCGCCGGCAGCGGCGCATGCAGCCGGATACCCTGCGATCCGTGTAAAAGCATGGCCCAGTTGAACTTTCCGATCTTGCCCGCCGCCCCGAAGGCCGGGCAGCAGATCACTGCGTAGGTGGGAAGCACTTGTTGGGGAGTGTCGTGGCTGTTCTCCGTGGTGAACGACAAGTCATCGATCCCACAACCGACGCCGAGGGCATACAGCAACGTGTCCCGGTCCGTCCATTCGAAGGTCATCGGTTCGGTCACCGCACCGACGGCACTCGGATCAATCGCCATACGAGCATCCTCTCCAGTGGAAATTCGGCTTTTTCTGCACTCAACCATCGCAAACCCTTCCCACCGACATGGTGGGCAGGGCAGGCTATCGCCATGCGCAATCGCAGCATGATCTGGAAGGCGGCCAGCGTGCTTGCCGCAACGGTAATCGTCGGTGCCTGCGGCGGCTCGGCGCAGGCGCACAGCATCACCCTGACCTTCATCCGCAACGCGCAGTCCCAGGCGAATGCGGACGGGGTCATCGACACCGGTATCCCCGGCCCCAGCCTCACCGCCGAGGGCAAGGGGCAGGCCCAGCAACTGGTACACCAGGCCGGCCACAACCAGTACGACAGCGTCTACGCCTCGGAGATGGCGGAAGCCCAGCAGACCGCCGGGCCGCTGGCCAGCGAACTAGGCAAGCAGGTCGAGGTGCTCAACGGCCTGCAGTCGATCAACGCCGGCTGGTACAACGGCAAACCCGAAACGATGTCAAGCTCGACGTACATGCTGGCGCCGGCGGACTGGATCAACGGCGACCTGCAGAACAGCATCCCGGGGTCGGTCAGCGGCAAACAGTTCAACGATCAGTTCACCGCCGCGATCCAGAAGATCTACAACAGCGGTCACCACAGCCCGGCGGTGTTCTCGCAGGGCACGGCGATCATGGTCTGGACGCTGATGAACACGAAGAACGCCAAGACCAGTCTGCTGAGCAGCCATCCCCTGCCAAATATCGGCCGCGTGGTCGTCACCGGCAACCCGGTGGACGGCTGGACGCTGGTGGACTGGGACGGCATCCGCAACTTCACGGCCTGAGCGACGTCTAGCCGACAGCGGTACAGATCACGGTTGACGTGCGCGGCACCAACCGCCACCATGGCTGCATGCGGTATGTCGTTACCGGCGGTACCGGGTTTATTGGTCGCCGCGTCGTAGCTCGCCTGTTGGACGAGCACGCCGATGCCGAGGTGTGGGTGCTGGTCCGCCGCCAGTCGCTGGGACGCTTCGAGCGCCTCGCCGCCCAGTGGGGGGAACGGGCGAAACCACTGGTCGGCGAGCTTCCGGAGCTAACGCTCAGCGACGAGACCGTGGCGGAGCTGGGTCCAGTCGCCCATGTCGTGCACTGCGCGGCGATCTACGACCTCACCGCCGGCGAGGCCGAGCAGCGGGCCGCCAACGTGGAGGGCACCCGCGCCGTCATCGGGCTGGCGCAGCGGCTGGGCGCCACGCTTCACCACGTGTCATCGATCGCGGTGGCCGGCGACTTCGCCGGCGAGTACACCGAGGACGACTTCGACGTCGGCCAGCGGTTGCCGACGCCGTATCACCAAACCAAGTTCGAGGCCGAGTCGCTGGTGCGCTCGGCGCCCGGCCTGCGCTACCGCATCTACCGGCCGGCGGTGGTAGTCGGCGATTCGCGCACCGGCGAGATGGACAAGGTCGACGGTCCCTACTACTTCTTCGGAATACTGTCGGTGCTGGCCCGCCTTCCCAAGTTGACGCCGATCCTGCTGCCCGATACCGGGCGCACCAACATCGTCCCGGTCGACTACGTGGCCGACGCGCTGGTCGCCCTCATGCACGCCGACGGTCGAGACGGGCAGACCTTCCACCTCACCGCGCCGAAAACCATTGGGCTGCGCGGCATCTACCGCGGTGTCGCCAAGGCGGCCGGGCTGCCCCCGCTGCGCGGGTCGCTGCCCCGCTCGGTGGCGGCACCGGTGCTGAAGGCCAGTGGGCGCGCCAAATGGATGCGCAACATGGCGGCCACCCAGCTCGGGATTCCCGCCGAGATCCTCGACGTCGTAGACCTGAAGCCCGTATTCGTCAGCGACGAGACCCGGAAAGCGTTGCGCGGCACCGACATCGAGGTCCCCGAGTTCGCGAGCTACGCCCCCAAGCTGTGGCGGTACTGGGCCGAGCACCTCGACCCCGACCGCGCGCGGCGCGACGACCCGACGGGCCCGCTGCAGGGCCGGCACGTCATCATCACCGGTGCATCGAGCGGCATCGGCCGCGCGTCGGCCATCGCCGTCGCGGAAAAGGGCGCGACGGTTTTCGCGCTGGCCCGCAACGCCGACGCGCTGGATCAGCTGGTGGCCGAGATCCGTGCCAACGGCGGGCAAGCGTTCGCGTTCACCTGCGACGTCACCGACTCCACCTCGGTGGAGCACACCGTCAAGGACATCCTCGGCCGCTTCGACCACGTCGACTACCTGGTGAACAACGCCGGCCGGTCGATCCGGCGCTCGGTGGTCAACGCGACGGACCGCATGCACGACTACGAACGGGTGATGGCGGTCAACTACTTCGGCGCGGTGCGGATGGTGCTGGCGCTGCTGCCGCACTGGCGCGAGCGCCGGTTCGGGCACGTCGTCAACGTGTCCAGCGCCGGTGTGCAGGCCCGCAATCCGAAATACAGTTCGTACCTGCCCACCAAGGCCGCGTTGGACGCGTTCGCCGATGTCGTCGCGACGGAGACGCTGTCCGACCACATCACCTTCACCAACATCCATATGCCGCTGGTCCGCACGCCGATGATCGTGCCGTCGCAGCGGCTCAACCCGGTTCCGCCGATCAGCCCCGAGCGCGCCGCGGCAATGGTGGTGCGCGGGCTGGTGGAGAAACCGGCCCGCATCGATACCCCGATGGGCACGCTGGCCGAAGTCGGCAACTACTTCACACCGAGGCTGTCGCGGCGGATCCTGCATCAGCTCTACCTGGGCTACCCGGATTCGGCCGCGGCCCGCGGGCTGCCCACCGACCCGGGCGCGGCCGCACCGGCCCGCCGCAAGCCGAAGCGCCCGGCGCGGGCCGTCGCCCGCGGCATCCGGACGCCCCGCCCGGTCAAGCGGCTGGTGCGATTGGTGCCCGGAGTGCACTGGTAAATCCGCTAGTTGCGTTTGGCCGCACCGGATTGCGGTATTCCCGACCGATGGCCCGGATTACTTCCGACCGGCGCACGCACGCCGACCCGGTCGCCGTCGCGGCGGAACAGCTCACCAGCACGGGCGCGGCCCTGATCCCGTCGTTCGACGTGACCCGGAGCCTGGGGGTGGGCCGTGAAGCCTGGACGCGCTTTGGCCGGCACTGGGAGGACCTGGTGCCCGACCCCTACGCGGCGGAGCTGGGCGTGGTGCGGCTACGCCGCTACGGCCAGTACCTGTTTCGCGACGGGGTTGCGCAACGGATGCCCGCCAACACCTTCGCGCAGCCGGACGACTCCAATCCCCTCTACATCAACCGGGGTCGCGACTTCGAGCCGCTGACCGACGCGTTCGGCCAGGATCCCTTGCTGCACAAGGTGATCAAGCTGCTGGCCCGCTTGGCGGCGGCCCTGGACGACGTGGTCAACTGGAACGTCAAGGTGCATCCGTTCCGCGTCCGGTCCACCGGCGAGGGTGGCCATCCGACGCCCGAGGGCATGCACCGCGACGGCGTCACCCTGGTCAGCGCGCTGCTGATCGGACGCCGCAACGCCATCGGTGGCGAGAGTTCGGTGTGCGACTCGGACGGTCACCGGTTGCTGACGACCACGCTGGCCGAGCCCGGGACGTTGCTGCTGGGCGACGACCGCCGGACCCTGCACGGCGTCACCCCGGTCCGGCCCATCGACGCCCCCGCGCCGGCGCAGCGCGACGTCCTGGTGATCACTTTCGCGTCCCGCTGGCCCTGAGCGTCCCGGTATCCTTGCCGCGGTGAACCCCGTTTTCGTCGACGTCGACACCGGTGTCGACGATGCGCTGGCCCTGATCTACCTGCTGGCCAGCCCGGAGGCGGACGTGGTCGGCATCGCCTCGACGGCCGGCAACGTCGCGGTGGATCAGGTGTGTGAGAACAACCTGGGTCTGCTCGAATTGTGCGGGGCCACAGACATACCCGTGTCCAAGGGGGCCCAGCAGCCGTTGAACTGTCCGTTGCGCCCCGGGAAGGCGCACGGCCCCAGGGGCATGGGGTATGCCGACGTGCCGCCCACCCGCCGCCGGCTCACCGACTACGATTCCGCTACCGCCTGGGTGCGCGCGGCACACGCCCACGCCGCGGAGTTGATAGGCGTGGCCGCCGCGCCGCTGACCAATCTGGCGCTGGCGCTGCGCGCCGAGCCCGCGCTCCCGACGCTGCTGCGCCGCCTGGTGATCATGGGCGGCGCCTACGACTACCGCGGCAACACCAATCCGGTCGCCGAATGGAACATCAGCGTGGACCCGGAGGCGGCGGCCGAGGTGTTCGCGGCCTGGTCTAAAGCCCTTGACCCCCAACGCCTTCCGATCCTGTGCGGGCTGGATCTCACCCAGCACATCGCGATGACGCCGGAGATGGTGGCACGGCTGGCGGCCGCGGCGAACTCGACCACCACGCCGATGAGCGCCGACGATGAACGCGGCACCCGGTCGACGGCGTCGAATCCGCTGATCCGGGTGATCGAGGATGCGCTGCGGTACTACTGCGAGGTCCACCACGACCACGCTCACGGATACGTGGCGCATCTGCACGATCCGCTGGCCGCCGCGGTCGCGCTGGAGCCGGAGCTGGTGACGACCCGGGCGGCGACGGTCGACGTCGAGCTGGCCGGGACCCTGACCCGCGGCATGACCGTCGTCGATTGGTCGGGGCGCTGGGGCCGGGAACCCAACGCGCACATCGGTATTGGCGTGGAACCTGAGGAGTTCTTCGACCGGTTCATCGCACGGGTCGGGATGTTCGCCCGCGATGAGTTCAGGCGACGCGGAACTGCTCGAGATCCGCGTCCTTGACGGTCAACCCGTGTCCGGGCGCGGTGCGGTCCGGGCGCAGCACGCCGCCCGGCTCGGGATCGATGGTCCCGTCGAACGCGAGCCGTTCGATCCGCACGTGGTCGTGGAAGTACTCGAGGTGGCGCAGGTGCCAGATGGCGGTGCCAACCTGGGCGCTGATCTGCGGCGCGCAGTGCAGCGAGAGGTCCATGCCCCGCGCGTCGCACAACGCGGCAACCTTGAGCACCCCGGTGATGCCGAGGGCCCGGGTGACGTCGGCCTGCAGGCAGTCGACCGCGCCCGCGGCAAGCATGCGCTGGAAGTAGGGCAGGTGGTACCCGTATTCGCCGGCCGCGATGTCCATGCCGGCCGGCCCGCGCTCGCACAGCCGGCGTAATCCGTCGAGATCGTCGGAGGACACCGGTTCTTCGAACCACCGCACGTCGTACTCCGCGTAGCGCTCGGCCCACAGCAGCGCCTGCTTGCGCTGATACGCGCCGTTGGCGTCGACCAACAGCTCGGCGTCGTCGCCGATCGCCGCCCGGGCGGCCGCGACCCGACCGACGTCGGCGTCCGGGTCGCGACCCACCTTCATCTTGACCCGGGGAATGCCGGCCTCGACCCAGCCGCTCAGCTGCGCGCGCAGGGTGTCGTTGTCGTACGAGGTGAACCCGCCGCTGCCGTAGATCGGCGTGGCGTCGTGCACGGCGCCCAGCGCCACGACCAACGGTTCGTCCAACAGGCGAGCGCGCAAGTCCCACAGCGCGATGTCGAGCGCCGAAATCGCCTCGGCAACCACGCCCGGCTTGCCCAGGTTGCGGACCGCGTCCTGCATCTGCGCCCACCGCGCCGGCGGCTGCAGCGCGTCCGCGCCGTCCAGGACGTCGGCCAGCTTGGAGCGGACGACGGTGACGACGGGCGTGCCCGCGTAGGTGTAGCCGACGCCGACCTGCCCGCCGGCCCGCACGCTCGCCAGGACGAGGGTCGTCGAGTCCCACTCCAGGGTGCCGTCGGACTCCGGTGCGTCGGTCGGGATCGAGTAGGCCGAGGCCTCGACGGATTCGACGGGAATCGCTGAACTCGCACGCAAAGCCATGCTGGATGACTACCCGCACACCCGCCGGGTATGCCCGCACCGCTACTCGTAGCTTCCCTCGAGATACCAGCGCCGCTGGCGGTAGCACAGCAGAAACGCCCGCTCGTCCTCCAGCAAGACCTGGGCGCGGGCGGCGCCGCCCTTGGCGTCGGGGTCCCACCACCGCTCGTCGACCGGCCACGGTCCGGCCCACCAGCTCAGCCGCTCGTCTCGAGCGTCCACGGTCAGCCGGGCGGGGTCGGCCGAGAACAGCCCCCGTCCGGTTACCCGTATCGGATTGCCTTGGGCGTCAAGCAATTCCACCGGGTCATCGAGCAGGACCGCGGGCGACGGCTCGGGCAGTTGTCCGGGCCACGGCAACCCCGGGTCGGCGCCCGGCACCGGCTCGTCGCCCAGCGGGGTCAGCGTGATGCGTTCGGCGGGCCCGCGGCCGCCGGAGAGCACCGGCACCCGCACCGCCTCCGGGCCGAGCAGGCCCTGCACCCGCACCAGCGCGCGGCGGGCCCGCAGCCGGTCCTCCTCGCCGAGACCGCCCCATAGCGGCAATTGCAGCGCCTCGGCGGACACCACCTCCACCGCCTGCAGCCGCAGCAACGTCACCGCCGCCGTGGGCGCGCGGACTCGGGCATTCCGGTTGCTCAACCACCCGTCCAGCTGCCAGCGCACCCGGTCGGCGGTGGCGTCCTCGGTCAGCGGCTCGGCGCAGCGCCACACCCGTTGCAGCTCTTCGCCGTTGGCGGTGACGGCGTGGATGGCCAGCCGGGTGCATCCCACTCCGGCGGCCATCAGCATCTGGTGCAGCGTGCCGGCCAGCGAGCGTCCGGCGAATGCCGCGGCATCGACCCGGTCGATCGGTGGATCGCAGTCCAGGACGGCCTCGAGTTCCGGCGGCGGCTCCCGCCCGGACGGGCCTCGCTCGGGTTCACCGCGGGCGAACCGGTGCGCGGTCACCCCGTCGGCGCCGAACCTGGAGGCCACATCGGTGCGGGACAGCGCGGCGAACTGCCCGATGGTGCGAATCCCCATCCGCCACAACAGATCCGTCAGCTCTTCTCGGCCCGGACCCGACAGGCTCGGCTCGGTGGCCAGCTGCCGGATCGAGAGCACCGACAGGAACTTCGCGTCGCCACCCGGTTCCACGATCCGGCCCGCGCGCGCGGCGAAGACCGCGGTGGACAACTGGTCGGCGATCCCGACCTGACACTCCGCGCCGGCCGCGGCCACCGCGTCGATCAGCCGCTCGGCGGCCACCTCCTCGGACCCGAAATAGCGGGCCGCCCCGCGCACCGGCAACACCAGGAGGCCGGGCCGCAGCACCTCGGCGCGGGGCACCAGATCGTCCACCGCCGCGATCACTCCTTCGAAGAAGCGGGCGTCGCGGTCGGCGTCGGCGGTCGCGACGTGCAGTTGCGGGCACCGGGCCGCGGCCTCGCGGCGTCGCAGCCCTCGGCGCACTCCCACCGCACGAGCGGCCGACGAGCAGGCAATCACCCGATTGGCCAACGTGACCGCGATGGGAGCGGTCGCGGGCAGGTCCGCTGCCGCTGCCGCCGCGACCGCGGGCCAGTCCATGCACCAGATCGCTAAAACCCTTGAACCAGAAGGGGATACCACTGGAATTACCCGGCTCGCGCTCGGCCGATCACCCGTCTGCCCGCACACACGCCGCTGACCTGCAGCCGCACCCTGCTGATCCGGCCGAATCCAGGGGCGGGAGCCCCTGGAGAAGCCGAAGTGATCTCGTAGCCGCAGACCCGGGCCGCAAGCCGCGTCGGCGCCCCTTGCCAATCGCCGTCGGTGACCAGCAGGGTGCACCCCTTGCTGCGGGCCCGCGCCACCACCGCCCGCGCGCGGGTATGCGGCACCCGGCGCCCGCCCAGACCGAGTACCACCAAATCCATGCCGTCGATGAGCACCGCGGCCACCTCCACCGGATCGTTCCCGGGATCCGGTATCACCGCCAGCCTGCTCAGATCCGCCCCCATCTCCGCGGCTGCCAGCAGCCCGATGTCCGGCTGGCCGACGACGGCGACGTTGCCCCCGGCCGCCGTCACCGCGGCCACCATGCCCAGCAGCAGCGACCGGGCCCCCGACAGCACCGCCACCGTCCCCCGCGGCAACGGCACCGGGAGCGACTCCGCCAGCCACCGCGGGAGCGCCACCCCGGATTCCGAATCCGGCAGCGGGTCGGGGGCTCGCCCGGACATTGCAGCCATCCGTCGGCGAAGCGATTCCAGCTGTTCAGCGCGGTTATCGGAGGCCAAAGCCGCGGTCATGACTGCCTCCTACCAAACACTCTTTTTCGAACGCATGTTCGATATATTTGGAGTAAACACCCAGCCTCCGACAACCGTCAAGAAACATGAGAGGCTGCTTTATGCGCTCGGTACTGGTGTGGCTGATGGTGCTTTTTTGCGCTACTTTTCCCGCGCCAACCCATGCCGCGCCGTGTCACCCCGCGGAGCTGTTCGCCACCGACAACACCGATCCCCTGTTCGAGACGCAAGCCGACGTGACGCTCGCGCTGAACGGCACGGCGGTGACGGGATCCACCGCCCTCGACGGCGTGTACTGGTCGACGGCGCTGCAGCAGATCACCCATGAGCGCTCGCGTGAATTTCACCTGTGCGGGGCCGACGGTACGTTGCACACCGCCGCCGAGGCGCTGCGCCGCCAGTTCGACCAGGAAGCCATCCTGACCTTCGACTACGAGCCCGCGCCGGGTGGGGACGCGATCATCATCGCCGTGCCGGATGTCGACATCGCCCGCTTCGGCGACGCGCTGGCGGCCGACCCGGCTGGGCGCGACCGCATCCGGGGTGGATCCGTCACCGCGACCGACCACACCTTGATCCTGGTCGCCGGGAACGACGATCGCGAGGTCGCACGCAGACTCGTCGCCGAGGCCGGCGGGAACTGGGATGCGGCCACGATCGCCTCCGGCAGGCGCGAATTCGTCGAGTAACTACTC
The DNA here is from genome assembly GCF_001954215.1 of Mycobacterium sp. IS-2888. Lineage (NCBI taxonomy): Bacteria > Bacillati > Actinomycetota > Actinomycetes > Mycobacteriales > Mycobacteriaceae > Mycobacterium > Mycobacterium sp. IS-2888. The sequence goes on along the minus strand of NZ_MBET01000094.1, from coordinate 244,734 downwards.
CCACTCGATGGTGCCGGGCGGCTTGCTGGTGACGTCCAGCACCACGCGGTTGACCTCGGCCACCTCGTTGGTGATGCGGGTGGAGATCCGCTCCAGCACCTCGTAGGGCACCCGCGTCCAGTCGGCGGTCATCGCGTCCTCGCTGGACACCGGCCGCAGCACGATCGGATGCCCGTAGGTGCGGTTGTCGCCCTGGACGCCGACCGAGCGAATGTCGGCCAGCAACACCACCGGGCACTGCCAGATCTGGTTGTCCAACCCGGCGGCGGTGAGCTCCTCGCGCGCGATGGCATCGGCGCGCCGCAGCGTGTCCAACCGCTTCGCGGTGACCTCGCCGACGATGCGGATGCCCAGCCCCGGGCCCGGAAACGGTTGGCGCGCAACGATTTCCTCCGGCAGACCCAACTCCCGCCCGACGGCGCGCACCTCGTCCTTGAACAGCAGCCGCAACGGCTCGACGAGTTTGAACTTAAGGTCGCCGGGCAGCCCGCCGACGTTGTGGTGGCTCTTGATGTTGGCGGTGCCACTGCCCCCGCCGGACTCCACCACATCCGGATACAGCGTGCCCTGCACCAGGAACTCAACGGGATTGTCCCCCAACACATCCCGCACCGCGCCCTCGAAGGCCCGGATGAACTGCCGGCCGATGATCTTGCGCTTGCCTTCGGGATTGGTCACCCCCGACAGCGCCTGCAGGAAGGTGTCCGCGGCGTCCACGGTGACCAGGTTGGCGCCGGTGGCGGCCACGAAATCGCGCTGCACCTGATCGCGCTCGCCCGCGCGCAGCAGCCCGTGGTCGACGAAGACGCACGTCAGCCGGTCGCCGATGGCGCGCTGCACCAGCGCGGCGGCAACCGCGGAATCCACGCCGCCGGACAGCCCGCAGATCGCGTGGCCGTCGCCGATCTGGGCGCGCACCTGCTCGACGAGCGCCTCGGCGATGTTGGCGGCCGTCCACTCCGCGCCGAGTCCGGCGAAGTCGTGCAGGAACCGGCTGAGCACCTGTTGCCCGTGCGGGGTGTGCATCACCTCGGGGTGGTACTGGACCCCGGCCAGGCGCCGGCCGCGGTTCTCGAAGGCGGCCACCACCGCACCGGGGCTGCTGGCCACCACATCGAACCCATCGGGGGCGGCGGTGACGGCGTCGCCGTGACTCATCCAGACCGGCTGCACACTGGGCAGCCCCGAATGCAATTCGCCGCCAACAACTTTCAGCTCGGTCCGGCCGTACTCGCTGGTGCCGGTGTGCGCGACGGTCCCGCCCAGCGCCTGCGCCATGGCCTGAAACCCGTAGCAGATGCCGAACACCGGCAGCCCGAGGTCGAACACCGCCGGATCGAGCTGCGGCGCGCCCTCGGTGTAGACGCTGGCCGGTCCACCGGAGAGCACCAGCGCCACCGGGTCGCGGGCCTTGATCTCCTCGACCGAGGCGGTGTGCGGGATCACCTCCGAGAAGACCCGCGCCTCCCGCACCCGGCGGGCGATCAATTGCGCGTACTGTGCGCCGAAATCGACCACCAACACAGGGCGGGGCGTCGACACGGTGTCAGCGGGTTCGGCCACGGCAGAAAGTCTAGTGGCTGCCGACGACCGCCCCCGGTCAGCGCTCCGCGGCCTGGATCACGGCGTCGACAACGCTCCTGATTCGGATGGCGGCGTCGTCGGGGTCGGGCTGGCCGGCGTCGAGCCAGGCGATGACGGCGTCGATCGTCATGCTGGGCAGCAGCCGCGCCGCCCAGCTCCGCCACCGATCATCGGCGACGCCCGCGAGGTGGCGGCGGGTGAGGTCGGCCGAGCTCTCGATGAGGGTGTCGATGATGTCGTGAAACTGCGGTTCGCGCGCGACGTAACGGTAGAGCAGCCGGAAGGCGTCCGGATCGGCCGCGGCCGCGCGGATGAACGCGGGGATGCTGGCATCGCCGAGGTCTTCGCCGCCGGTTGCCTCGCGCAGCCTTTGGTGGCCACTCTCTATGACTTCGCGATACAGGTCGGCCTTCGACGCGAAGTGCCGGTACAGGATCACCGGGGTCACGCCGGCCTCCGCGGCGATGGCATCGAGCCCCGTGTTCGCGAAGCCGCCGCGGGCGAAGGCGCGGGTGGCGGCCTCGAGGATCTGCTCGCGCCGTTGGGCGCGGGGCATCCGCCGGGTCGGCTCGGATTGGACAACCGTCATCCAACCTCCTCTTGTCTAGGCCTAAGTATACAAGTACAGTTGTATAAGAACTCTTATACCTGCTGGGGACATGCGATGACATCCATCGGACTGCCCATACATCGGGTACGGACCCCGGTCGGCGACGTGGGCTGGCTGGTCAGCGACTACACCCACGTGCGACGGCTGCTCGACGACGATCGCCTCGGCCGTTCTCATCGCGAACCCGAAACGGCCGCGCGCACAGGCGAATCGGCGTTGTTCGGTGGCCCGCTGGGGGACTTCGACACCGAGGCGGCGGACCACGCGAAGATGCGGGCACTGCTACAGCCCCACTTCTCACCCAAGCACCTGCGTTCGCTGGCACCGAGAGTCGAGGCACTGACCACCGGGCTGCTGGACGAACTCGAAAAGCAGGGCCCCCCGGCCGATCTGCACGCGCGATTGGCGCTGCCGCTGCCCATCCTGGTGATCTGCGAGCTGCTCGGGGTGCCCTATTCCGATAGGGACCAGTTCCGTGCCTGGGCGGAGGACGCAGGCAACGTGCGCGATCACGATCGCTCCGAGCGCGGGCTGGCCGCGCTGTTCGACTATGGCCGCGCCCTGGTCGAGCGCAAGCGCGCCCACCCGGGCGACGACGTTATGTCGCGGCTGTGTGCGACCGACGGCGTCTCCGACGAAGACGCCGCCACGATGTCGATGCTCTTGCTGTTCGCCGGGCACGAGACCACCGTGGTCCAGATCGGCTTGGGGACAATGCATTTGCTGACCAACCGCGATCAGTGGGAGGCGCTTGTCGATAACCCCGCGCTGATTCCCAACGCGGTCGAGGAACTGTTACGAGCGTCGACAACTGGGGGCGGGGTGGGCGGCATTCCCCGCTACGCGCGCACGGACTTCGACATCGACGGTGTCGCGATCCACGCCGGAGACCTGGTGCTGCTGGACGTCGGGGCGGCCAACCACGATCCCGCGACGTTCGCCGATCCGCAACGCGTTGATGTCTCCCGCAAGGAAGCCGCCCATCTTGCGTTCGGATACGGCGGCCACTATTGCATCGGAGCCCCGCTGGCTCGCATCGAGCTGAAAGCGGTTTTCGCTCAACTGATTCCACGGTTTCCGTCAATGAATCTCACGGTCGATCCCGCAACACTGCCCATGCGTCGCGACGTGCTGGCCGGCGGACTCGTCGAACTACCGGTCACGTGGTGATCCAACTCCTGGTGTGCTCCAGCAGGGTGGCCCCGTCGTCGGGAACTAACCGGAACTCGACCGACATGGCGGACAGATGAGGGGCGTATTGCACCCAGCACAATCGCGTGGGCGCCTGTAGCGCTGTCACCCGGCACAGTGCGGTGTCGTCGCGGCCGCGGCGATGACGGATCAACCGAAACGACGTGCCCACCTCGAGCCGTTGGTCCTCGACGGCGTGCTCGACGGCGTCCCAGGTGTCGTACCACTCGGCGATGCCGGCGACGGTGGTGATCAAGTTCCACACCTTCTCCGGCGGCGCGGCGAGGCGTATCGACTTGGAGAGCGTCTGCTGTTCGGCGCGTCGGGATTTCATGCGCGCAGGCTTTCGGCGACGGTCCGGGGCGAGACCGTGGGTCTCACCAAAGAAGGTCTGGAGCCGACCCGTTGCGGCCACCAGAACCAGCGTCCGAGCAGGGCCGCGATCGACGGCGTCATGAGGGAGCGCACGACGAGAGTGTCGAAGAGCAGCCCCATCCCGACGATCGTGCCGAATTGGCCGATCATCCTCAGATCGCTGAACACAAAGGACGCCATGGTGAACGCGAACACCAGCCCGGCGGACGTCACCACCGCTCCGGTTCCGCCCATGGCGCGGATGATTCCGGTCTTGATGCCGGCGCCGATTTCCTCTTTGAATCGGGATACCAGCAGCAGGTTGTAGTCCGATCCCACGGCCAGCAGCACGATCAGCGCCATCGCGATGACCAGCCAGTGCAACGGACTTCCGAGAATGTCTTGCCAGACGAGCACCGACAGTCCGAACGAGGATCCCAGCGACAGCAGCACCGTGCCGATGATGACGAGGGCGGCGATCACGCTGCGGGTGATGATCAGCATGATGACGAAAATCAGGCTGGCCGCGGCGATCCCGGCGATCAGCAGGTCGTACTTGGCCGCGTCACTCATGTCCTTGTACGTCGCCGCCGTGCCGCCCAGCTGAATCTTGGCGTCCTCCAAGGGGGTTCCCTTGACCGCGTGGTGCGCGGCCTTTTTGATGGCGTCGACGTGCGAGATGCCCTCGGGTGTCGCCGGATCCCCGTTGTGGGTGATGATGAACCGGGCCGCCTTCCCGTCGGGCGAGAGGAACATCGCCAAGCCCCGTTTGAAGTCAGGGTTGTCGAACGCTTCCGGCGGCAGATAGAAGGAATCGTCGTTCTTGGCCGCGTCGAAGGCCTGCCCCATCGCGCTCGCGTTCTGCTGGGCGGCGTCCATTTGATCCAGCAGGCCCGAGAACGAGCTGTACATCGTCATCGTCATCGTGCGCATGGTCGAGGTGGCGTCGATGATCGGCGGCAGCAGCGAGATCAGCTGTGGCAGCATGACATCGAGGCTGTCGGTGTCTTTCACCAGCCCGCCCAGGTCGTCGGTGAGCTTGTCGACGCCATCCAGCGCATCGAATGCCGAGCGCAGCGCCCAGCAGACGGGGATGTCGAAGCAGTGCCGCTCCCAGGAGAGGTAGCCGCGCAACGGCCTGAAGAAGTCGTCGAAATCGGCGATGCGGTCGCGCACGTCGTCGGTGTCCGCGACAATCTGCTTTGTTTGGCCCGCGATGTCGTGGGTGGTGGCCGCGAGCCCGCGCATCGCGGCGAGCATCCGTTGCATGGTGTCGATGACGCCCGCCATCTGATCGGCGACGGCGCGCATGTCGGCCATGCGGTCGTGCATGTACTTCATGTTCTCGGTCAGGGTCGTCCCCTGCATGCTGATCTGGAAGGGAATGGACGTGTGCGCGATGGGGGTACCCAGCGGCCGGGTGATGCCCTGGACGCGGGCGACGCCGTCGGCCGCGTAGACGGCCTTGGCAACCCGGTCCAGGATGAGCATGTCGGCGGGATTGCGCATGTCGTGGTCGGTCTCGACGAGAAGCAGGTCGGGGTTGAGCCGCGCCGGCGAAAAGTGCCGGTCCGCCGCGGCGTATCCGATGTTGGACGGTGTGATCGCGGGCAGGTAATTGCGGTCGTTGTAGCTCGTGGTGAACGACGGCAGCGCCAGCAGCCCGACCAGGGCGCTCGCGCAGGTCGCCGCGAGGATCGGCGCGGGCCAGCGCACGACGGCGGTCCCGACCCGTCGCCATCCGCGCGTCTTGATCTTCCGTTTGGGATCGAACAGGCCGAATCGACTGCCCAGGGTGAGGATGGCCGGGCCCAGGGTGAGGGCCGCCGCGACCATCGTGAACATGCCGATGGCACAGGGCGCACCCAGCGTTTGAAAGTAGGGCAGCCGTGTGAAGGACAGGCAGAACATCGCGCCGGCGATGGTCAGGCCCGAGCCCAGGACCACGTGTGCGCTGCCGCGAAACATGGTGTAGTAGGCGGCTTCCCGATCCTCCCCCGCCTGGCGGGCCTCCTGATATCGCCCGACGACGAATATCGCGTAGTCGGTGCCGGCCGCGATGGCGAGTATCGGCAGGATTTGCACCGCGAAGGTCGAAAGCCCGATGGCCCCATGGCTTCCCAGAAACGCGATCACCCCCTGCACGGCGGGCAATTCGATGAAGACCATCAGCAGCGTCAGCAGCACCGTGACCAACGATCGGTACACGATCAGCAGCATCAGCACGATGACCCCGATCGTCACGCCCATCACCTTGCGGGCGCTTTTGTTGCCGAATTCGAGTTGGTCGGTGGTGACGGCCGCCGCGCCGGCGACATAAGCCTTGACGCCACCCGGTGCCGGCACGCTCGACACGATGCGCCGCACGGCGTCGACCGACTCGTTGGCCAGCGTCTCGCCCTGGTGCCCGGCGAGGAAGACCTGCACATATGCGGCCCTGCCGTCGGGACTCTGCGAGCCGGCCGCGGTGAGCGGATCGCCCCAGAAGTCTTGAATGTGCTCGACGTGCTTCTTGTCCTGTGCGAGCCGGCGCACCAGGTCGTCGTAAAACCGGTGCGCCGTGTCGCCCAGCGGCGCCTGACCTTCCAGGACGACCATGACGGCGCTGTCCGAATCGAACTCGTGAAATACCTGGCCGATGCGCTTCATCGCCTGTATCGCGGGAGCGTCGTCGGGGCTCATCGACACCGCGTGCGCTTCCCCGACCGCTTCCAGTTGTGGCACAACGATATTCGTAATCGCGGCGAGGCCCACCCAAAACAGCAGGATGGGCAGCGCAAGGCGGCGGACCGTTCGCGCGATCACGCGGATTTCACCAGGCAGAAGGTTTGGGGGTTGACGCCTTCGACGGTTCGTTGATCCTTGGTCTGGCCGTTCACCGTGATTCGGCAGCCGATGACCTCGCCATCGCCCTGCGCCACGACGTTGACGCTTACCGCCGGGGCGGTAGTGGACACGCTGTAGGTCCACGGCAACCCGGCACCGTCGACTCGCTGCGGTGCGGCGTCGACGTCGAGGTAGTTGATGTCGGCGACGCTCCCCACGGGGCCGAACACCTCGAGGGTCACGCGCTTGGGATTGAACGGCTTGATGTCATCGGCGCGGGGGCTCGCCGCCGACGCGTTGGGGTGAACACCGAATGTCCCGTGCAGCCGGTAGACGGCGAAACCCGCGATAGCGACCAGGGCCGCGATGGCCAGCGGCAGCCACGCACGCTTGACGACAATCATCTGGCTCTAAGCCTCTCGCGGTAGGCAGTAGTCAGTCAGACAACTAACATAATACTGAGCCGATGCCAGCGCAATCCGTCCTTCAATTCTTCTCCTTGTCAGTACTCACCCCAGATAGTAAGTTGGCTAACTAGCTTGGTACATGACAAAGGGAAGGCGGACGCCATGAGCATCAACGCACACCAATTCGGTCCGTGGGCCGTCGTGACGGGCGCGTCATCAGGGATCGGGCGCGAGTTCGCTAACCAGCTCGCCGCCGCGGGCATCAACGTGGTGCTGGTCGCCCGGCGCCTGGACGTGCTGCGGGATGTCGGCGCGGAGCTGGCGGAGCGCCACGGTGTGGAGCATCGCGCCCTCGACGTCGACCTGTCCGAGCCGGGCATGCTGACCCCAATCGCCGAGGCCACCAACGACATTGACGTCGGCCTGCTGGTGTCGAACGCCGGTGTGGCCCTGCCCGGGCCCTTCCTGAGCTCCGACCTGCAGGCGCAGCGCGCGGTCCTGCGGCTGAACACCGCGGCGCACCTGGGCCTGAGCCACCACTTCGGTCAACGCCTGGCGCGCCGCGGCCGCGGCGGCATCGTGCTCGTCTCCGCGCTGGGCGCGATCCACGGCGTGCCCTACATGGCGCACACCGCAGCGACCAAGGCCTACGTAACAAGCCTCGGCGCCGGACTGCACGGCGAGCTGGCCAAGCACGGCGTGCACGTGACCGTCCTGCACCCGGGACCCACCCGCACCCCCGTGCTGGCCGAGCTCGGCCTGGACCCCGACAAGCTGCCAATACCGCCCTTGACGCCGGACGATTGCGTCCGCGAGGCGCTGCGCGCGCTGCAGCGCAACCGCGCCAACTGCATACCGGGCCGGATCAACCGGGTCAGTGCCGCGCTCGTGCCCGCGGCGTTGACCCGCTCGATGATGTCGCGCATGTTGGCGCGGCCATCGCAGATCAATGCGGCCGCCCAATAGCCCATGGAAAAACCAATCTGCCTGATCACCGGGGCCACCGACGGCATCGGCAAGGTCACCGCGACCGCGCTCGCGACAAAGGGTTATGCCGTCGTGCTCGCCGCACGCAACGAAGCCAAGGCGGCGAGCGTCATGAGCGAAATCGTCGCGGCCACCGGCAATCACGACGTCGATTACCTCACCGCCGACCTCAGGTCCCTCGCCCAGCAGCAGCGGCTGGCCGACACGTTCGCGGCCCGTTATCCGCGGTTGGACGTGTTGATCAACAACGCCGGGATCGTCATGACGCGGCGCATCCTGACCGAGGACGGTTATGAGACGACCTTTCAGGTCAACTACCTCTCGCAGTTCTACCTCACCCACTTGTTGCTCGACGAACTGCGAAGGAGCCCACAGGGCAGAATCGTCAACCTGAGCTCGAGCGTGTACCGCGTGGGCAAGTTCGAACCCGACAACCTGCAAGGCGAGCAACGATTTTCGGCCATCCGCGCCTATGCGGCGTCCAAGCTCCTCGTGCTGTTGTTCACCATCGAGCTGGCGCACCGGCTGGCGTCGACGCGGGTCACCGCGAACGCCGCGCATCCCGGGATCGTCAGGACACCGATGATGCGGGACGCCCCGGGAGCCCTGCGTGCGATGTCCTATGCGGCTCTGCCGTTTTCGATTTCCCCCAACAAGGGCGCGGCCACCTCGGTGGACCTTGCCTCCTCCACGCGGCGAGCGCAGCACTCCGGCCAATACTTCGCGCGTGCTAAGGCTAGGAGCGTCAAGACCTCCTACAACACGCACGAGAACAGGAATCTGTTGTGGGCGTTGAGCATGGATGCGTGCCGTCTATAGTCCGTGAGTGATATGGCTGACTCAACCGATTCCGACGATGCCGCCCCGCCGACGCCCCCGGGCAAGCGAGAGCGACTGATCGCCGCCGCATGCGATCTGTTCCATCGCCAGGGCATCGCGGGTACCACGCTCGCGCACATCGCCGAGGCCGCCGACGTACCGCTGGGCAACGTGTACTACTACTTCAAGACCAAGGACGACATCGTGGCCGCAGTCGTCGAGGCGCGCACCGACGAAATCCGATCCGCCACCGCGGCCGTGCAACGCCGGCACGGTAGCCCCAAGGCCCGGCTGAAGGCGCTCGTGGGCATGTTGGCCGACTCGCGTGACACGATCGCCGACCACGGCTGCCCGTTGGGCACCTTGTGCACCGAGCTCGCGAACCAGCCGGGCCAATCGCCCGCCCTGACCGCTCCACTCATGCAGACCCTGCTGGACTGGGCCGAGCAGCAATTCCGCGCCATGGGTCGCCGCGACGCCCGCGACCTGGCGCACCAACTCGTCATCGCCTACGAGGGCAGCGCGGTCCTCACGAACGCGCTGGCCCAACCCGAGATCATGACGCGCGAAGCCAGGCGGCTGGAAAAGTGGATCAACGCCTTGGAGGTCTGACGGGGCGTGGGTGTCACATCAAGTGGGTCGGTTGGGTGATGCCGAATTGGGCGTTGGCATAGCGCTTCAGGGCGGACGGACTGAAGTACACGTGCTGACCGACGGTATGTAAGTCCCGGAAGCATCGCTGCAGCGGATGGGTCGCGTGCACCGCCCCCGCACCGGTCAGGCCGAACGTCGCGTCGACCGCGTGGCGCGCCGCGCGCATTGCCTGCTGGGCGGCGAGCTGGAAACGAGCGCGCTGCTGTAGCGACGGTGTGTCGCCGGCGAGCGCGGTGTCCCACAGGGCGCCGGCCTCGTCGAGAACGAAGGCCCGCGCCGACCGCAAAGCCGCTTCGGCACCGGCGAACTCGACCTGCGCGACAGGGTCCTCGGCGAGGGGCTCGAAGGTGCCGGCACGGGTCTTCGTGGGCGCAAGGTCGGCGAATTCGTCGAGCGCGCGCCGCGCGATCCCGAGCGGGACACCGACCAAGGCGACTCCGACCAGTGTGAAGAACGCCAGTCTCCACAATGGGCCGTCCTGGCGGGCCGGCTCGAAGAACGGGCGGATGGTGTGTTCTTCGGCAACGTGCAGACCTCGTGCGACCACGTCATTGCTGCCCGTGGCGCGCAGCCCCAAAACGTCCCAGTTGTCCACGATTTCGGCGTCGGCGCGCGGAAAGAACGCAAGGCGCCAGTCCGGGCCCTGCCCCGCGATCATTCTCGGCGCCTGACTGTCCAAGGCGTCGAAGACGAACATCCCGGCCAGCAACCATTCGGCGTGGCGGCAACCGCTGGCGAAAGGCCAACGGCCGTCGACTGTGAACCGGCCGCGGTCATCCTGGACGGCTCGCCCGGTGGGGGCAAACACGGTGGCCGCCAAAAAATCCGCGTCCGGGCCGAACAGTTCTAGGGCGACCGCAGGCTCGAGCCAAGCGGTGAACGCCGGAGCGCCGGCACCGATCGCCCCAATCCAGCCCGTCGAACCGTCGGCACGCGCCAGTTCCTCGATCATCTGGATGAACTCCGCGGGTGCCACTTCAAAGCCGCCGAGCGAGCGTGGTTGCAAGGCACGGAAGATGCCGGCAGCACGCAGCCGCCCGACCAGATCGATCGGCAATGTCCCGAGCGCCTCAGCGTCATCGGCGCACCGCGCAATTTCCGGCGCCAGGCCACGCGCGACCGCCATGGAATGGTCGCCGTCCGCCAGCGTGGCGGGAGCAGGTGTAGCGATTGTCATGTCTGGCTCCCCATGTCTGATACAGTAAATAGTAATAGATACAGGAGCATGTACTGAAATATGGGATCTGTCAAGAGCCAGCCTCCGCGCCGCTATGACTCGACCCGTCGTCGCCAACAGGCGCAACAGAACCGGCAGGCGGTGCTTGCGGCCGCCCGGAAGCGCTTCCTGGCGCAGGGTTATGCGGCGACGACCATTGCGGAGATCGCGGGCGACGCCGGCGTGTCAGTCGAGACGGTGTACAAGGCCTTCGCCACCAAGGCGGGCGTCCTCAAAGCGCTCTTCGATGTGTCCGTCGCCGGCGATGACGAACCGATCCCCATGGTCCAGCGAGACGTCATCCAGGAGGTGCTCAAGGCGCCCCGGGCCGCCCGCAAGATCGAGATCTACGCCAAGCACCTGGCCTCCACGATGCCGCGCAGCGCTCCAGTCCAGCTGCTCGCACGCGACGGCGCCGCGTCGTCCCCAGACGCCGCGACGGTCTGGAAGCAGATCCGGCACGAAACTCTCACGGCGATGACGATGTTCGCCTCCGACCTGGCCCACACCGGGCAGCTGCGGGTCAGCGCCACACACGCCCGCGATGTCCTCTGGACGTACCACGCACCCGAGCTTTACGAACTCCTCGTTCTGGAACGCGGTTGGTCGGCCTCCCGCTACGGCAAGTTCATCGCCCACGCATTGATCGGCGCGCTGCTGGAAAACCGAGACTGACGCTCCCGACTACAGCGAAAACGCCTGACGCACCGCGTCAATCGCGCCCGGGTCGCCCGCGAAGTCGATGCGCCGCAGCGCCGCCTTGCGCTTGGCGTCGGTTGACCCGAGGCGGGCGTTGACAAGGTCCGCCGCGCTGGCGGTGATGGTCACCGCCGGCTCGCCGCGCGCGCCGGCGAGGCGACCCTCGGTCACGGTGAACTCGAAACGGCGGCCGTCGATCTCGATGCGGCACGCCGCCTCCAGACCGGCCGCGGCACCCGAGTCGAAGCCCAGCAGGATGCCCGCCAGGAACCCGTTCAGCGGCGAGACCGGCCCGTCCCCGATCGGGTCCAGCCGGTCCAGCCCGAACCATGCGATGCTCCGTAGGACCGGCAGCACCCGCTGCCAGCCGTCGTCGCTGAGCGTGTACACGGTGCGTCCGATCGGGGCGGGTAGGTCGGCGCGGTCGACCAGCCCGGCGTCCTGGAGTTCCTTGAGTCGTTCGGCCAGCAGGTTGGTCGCGATGCCGGGGAGCTCGTCGCGCAGATCGCCGTAGCGGCGGGGCCCGCCGACCAGTTCGCGCAGGATCAGCAACGTCCACCGCTCGCCGAGGACGTCGAGGCCACGGGCGATCGGACAGTTCTGGTTGTAGTTCCTGCGGGTCGGCATAATGCCACCCTACCTGCGGAAGACATCTTTTTCAACTTCTTACTTGATTTATTTGTCTATCAGCTTTAGTCTCTTGTCCATGCGTACCGAACCGATATTCCGAAACCACCCGATTTCCGCACTCGCCGTCATCTGCCTCGGCGTCTTCGTCATCAGCGTCGACGCCACCATCGTCAACGTCGCGCTGCCCACCCTGTCGCGTCAGCTCGGCGCCGACACCGCCCAGCTGCAATGGATCGTCGACGCCTACACCCTGGTCATGTCCGGCCTGCTGCTGTCGGCCGGCAGCCTGTCCGACCGTTACGGCCGGCGGGCCTGGCTCAACTCCGGGCTCGCGGTGTTCGCGCTGACATCCGCCGTTGCGGCACAAGCGAATTCGGCCGACGCGCTGATCGCGGCTCGCGCCGCCATGGGTGTGGGGGCGGCGGTGATCTTCCCGACCACGCTGGGCCTGATCACGAACATCTTCACCGACCCGGTGCCGCGCGCCAAGGCCATCGGGCTCTGGGCGGCCATGGTGGGCGTCGGGGTGGCCGTCGGCCCGATCAGCGGCGGCTGGCTGCTCGAACACTTCTGGTGGGGCTCGATCTTCATGGTGAACATCCCCATCGCGGCGCTGGCCATCGTCGGCGGCATCCTGTTCGTTCCCACCTCACGCGACCCCGCGGCACCGCGCGTCGACGTGCCCGGCCTGATCCTGTCCGCGGCCGGGATCACGACGCTGGTCTACACCGTCATCGAGGCGCCGACGTGGGGATGGACCAACGGCCGGACCGTGGCCGGGTTCGCGCTCGCCGCCGTCGTTCTCGCCGGGTTCGCGCTGTGGGAGCGGCGCAGCACCCATCCGATGCTGGATGTCTCGGTGTTCTTCAACCGCCGGTTCTCCGGTGGCAGCCTGGCAGTGACCGCCGGCTTCCTGACGTTGTTCGGCTTCATCTTCGTGATCACCCAGTACTTCCAATTCATCAAGGGCTACACGGCATTTCAGAGCGGCGTGCGATTGCTGCCGGTTGCCGCCCTGATCGCGCTGGCGAGCATCCTGGGCCCCCGGCTGGTCGAACGAATCGGCACCACCGCCGTCGTCGCCACCGGCCTCATCGTGTTCGCCGCCGGGCTGGCGTGGGCGTCCACGGCGGACGCCGCCACGCCCTACCTCGAGATCGCCCTGCAGATGGTGCTGCTCGGCGGCGGCCTCGGCCTGACCACCGCCCCGGCCACCGAGGCCATCATGGGATCGCTGGCCGTCGACAAGGCCGGCGTCGGCTCGGCCGTCAACGACACCACGCGTGAGCTGGGCGGCACCCTCGGCGTGGCCATCGCCGGCAGCATCTTCGCGTCGGTGTACTCGGGACATCTCGGCTCTGCCGCGCTGACCGGGCTGCCGGCCGACGCGATGCGGCACTCGATGGCGTTCGCCCACCGGGTGATCGAACAACTGCCGGCGCACCAGGCCGGTTATGTCCGGGCCGCCGTCGACAACGCATTCCTGGACGGCCTCCAGGTGAGCTCGCTGGTGTGCGCGGGCATCGCGCTGGGCGCCGCGATCGTCGTGGCCTGGCTGTTGCCGGCACGCGAGCGGCAAGCGACGCCGTCACCCGAACTGGCCAACGCCTAACACCCTCCCGCACAGAAAGGCACCAAACCAATGGGTACATCAGACAGCACGTATGTCCTCGGCCACGCCGACGTCGAGGTGCAGCGGCTCCTGCTGCAGGCAAGGCTGTACGACGGCTATACGGAGCACGCGCTGCGGCTCGCCGGGCTGCGCCCGGGCATGCGTGTGCTCGACATCGGCAGCGGCCCCGGCGACGTGTCGTTCATCGCCGCGGGGCTGGTCGGGCCGACGGGAAGCGTGCTCGGTGTGGACGCCGCACCCGAGATGGTCGAGCTCGCCCGCGCCCGCGCCGCCGAAAAAGGCCTGACAACAGTCCGTTTCATGCGATCGGCGATTGACGCCATCGCCCTGGACGAACCGGTCGACGCCGTCATCGGCCGGCTGATCCTGATGCACCTGCCCGACCCGGCCGCCACGCTGCGGTATCTCAGCTCGTTGCTGCGCCCCGGCGGCGTGATCGCGTTCGCCGAGATCGACATCACCCGGGCGCGCAGCGTCCCGGACCTGCCGCTGTTCAGCCAAGTGACGTCGGGCATCGTCCGCGCCTTCGAGGCCATGGGCCTGTCCGCGCGGTTCGGCACCACACTGCACAACGTCTTCGCGGAGGCCGGCCTGGGCGCACCGCAGCTGACCATCGGCGCGCCGATCGGCACCGCCGCCGATGCCGACATCCTCGCCTACGGCGCGGAAGTCTGGCGGCTCGTCTCGCCCATCGCAGAACAAGGGGGCTATGGCCTCGACGATCTCGGCGACATGGCCGAGTTCGTGCCGCGTTTCCGCGAAGAGGCGCTGGCGGCCGGCGCCCTCATCACCATGCCCTCCATCATCACCGCATGGACGAAGGTGCAGAAATGACCGACACAATCGCCGACCAGTATTCGACGGGCCTGTCGCGCAACAACATCGAGCGGGCCCTGCTCGCCGCGGGCAAGAACCTCGACAACCTCGCGCCCGCCGACCTGGCCCTGCTCGAGGACTTCCACACCATGGGTCGCATCGCCACCGGCCGGCTGGTGGACCTGGCGCAGATCACCAGTGCCAGTAGGGTGCTCGACGCCGGCAGCGGGGTCGGCGGCACCGCCCGCTACATCGCCGACCGCTACGGCTGTACCGTCGACGCCGTCGACCTCACCGACGAATACTGCGACACCAGCCGTTGGCTCAATCGCCTCGTCGGACTCGACGACCTGGTCAGCGTCCGCCAGGCCGACGTCACCGAACTCCCGTTCGCCGACGGCACCTTCGACGTCGCCATCAGTCAGCACGTCCAGATGAACGTCGCCGACAAAGCTCGCCTGTATTCCGAGGCGCGGCGAGTACTGAAAGACGGCGGCCGGCTGGCCATGTGGGACATCACGATTGGCGATCACGGCGAACTCGACTATCCGCTGCCGTGGGCCGACCAGCCCGCCCACAGCCACCTGGTCACCGCCGAAGCATTACGTGCCGCCGTCGAGTCGGCCGGATTCTCGATCGAGCACTGGAACGATCTCACCGATCAGGCGGCCGCGCTCATGCAAGCCCTGCTGGCGCAGCCCGCCAACCCACTGGGCCTGCATGCCTTCGTCACCGACTTCAGGCGCAAGGCCGAGAATCTCACCCAGGCCCTGGCCGACGGACGGCTTCGAGCTATCCAGGCAGTCAGCGGAGGTTAACATCATGCAACGCAACGAGATTCCAGACCAGAAGTACACGACCGCGTGGACCGGTGGCCGCGGCGAGGTCAAGTTCCTCCGCCGTTCCGACGGCTCGCGGCTGCGCTACTTCACCGCGGGAACCGGCCCGCCGCTGGTCCTGCTGCACACGGTCCGCACCCAGCTGGACTACTTCCAACGCGTCATCCCCGCGCTCTGGGACGAATTCACGGTCTACGCGCTCGACCTCCCGGGCATGGGCTGGTCCGACATCGCTGCCGGCGCGAGGTATAACGAGCCGGAACTGCGAAGCGCCGTAGTGGAATTCGTCAGGGCGCTCAACCTGCGAGACGTCACACTGGCCGGCGAATCGATGGGCGCCGCGGTCGCGCTGCTGGCCTCGATCGAGCTGAGGGACAACGCGCGCAACGTGATCGCGTTCAACCCCTACGACTACCCGAGCGGACTGGAACGGGGCAACTGGTTCGCCCGCGTGATCGGAACGGCCATCCGGCTGCCCGGCTCCGGGCCGATCTTCGCCGCACTGGAAAACCGCCTCATCCTCAAAGGCGTGCTGGCCGGCGGCTTCGCCGACCGCGGCGCGCTGCCGAAGGACTTCCTCGTCGAGCTGCGCCGCAGCGGCCGCCGACGCGGCTACCCCAGGGTGGCCCGCGCAATCATGCGCAGCCTCAACGGGTTCATCGCCGCGCGGCCGCGTTACCCGGAGGTGAGCGCTCCCGTCACACTGGTCTATTCCGAACGCGACTGGTCGCGCCCCGCCGAACGCGAACACGTCGCTCGCCTGCTGAACGTCGACCCAGTCACGGTGCCCGGCGCGGGTCACTTCTCCGCGCTGGAGCGTCCGGCCGACGTGGTCCGCATCATCCGGGAAACCGCCCGCCCATGAACCAAACCCGGGCATTCTGGCTTGCGCTGATGATCCGGCTGACCGCGATCGGGTACCTGCTCTTCTTCGTGCCCGACCTCGTCCTCGCGAGCACGCATCACATCGGCACCCTGCCGCCGTTTTTCGCCCGCCTCTTCGACTGGGGCGAGGGCGGCGACTCGGTAGCGGTCATGTTCGCCACCGTCTACATCGTCTGGGCCCTCTTCCTGTTCGCGGCGGCGCGTGACCCACTCGCCAACCGGCTGTTTCTTGATTTCAATCTCACGGCGAACGCCGCCCACTTCGCCGCCATGCTCGTCATGGCCGCCGCCATGCACGGCGAACACCAGCACATCGCAGGGGTCGTGGTGCTCGGAGTGCTCACCACCGTGCCGCTGGCGGCGTGCTGGCTTCCGGTCCGGCGCCGCCGATGAGTTTCAGTGACTCGTCGCCTCCATACCGACATGACAACAATTGCGATTTTCGGGGCAACCGGCTACTCCGGCGGGAACATCGCCGAGGAGGCGCTGTCCCGCGGGCACCGAGTGATCGCGGTGGCCCGCAACACCAGCCCGTTGGCCGGCCGTACCGACATGGACGTCCGGCAGGGTTCATTGTTTGACGAGCGGTTCGTCCGCGACATCGCAGTGGACGCGGACGTAGTCGTGGTGGCCGTACCGGCGCATGGCACCGGCCTGGCCGAATACATCCCGGAACTGGGGCGAATTGCCACGGACAACGCGCTGCGCATCGGCGTGGTCGGCGGTGCGGGCAATCTGCGGGTTTCGCCCGATGGGCCGCGCGCGCTGGACACGCCGATCTTCCCCGAGGAGTTCAGGGCGGATGGCATCGCGCATGCCGAGGTGATGACGCGGCTGCGCGCATTGCCCGAGGACGTGGACTGGTTCAGCCTTTCCCCGCCGGCGGTGTACAACTCCGAGAACCGCGGCGAGCGCACTGGGATCTTTCGCGTCGGTGAGGACGTGCTCCTCATCGACGCCGAGGGCAACTCCCACATCGGCGGCGCCGACTATGCCATCGCCTTTGTCGACGAGATCGACAACCCGAGGCATCGCCGGGCGCTCTTCACCGCCGCGTACTGATCGCGCCTTGATCTGCCAACCCACAACAAACAGAGGATGAAGGGAAGTTCGGTGAGTGCAATCAACAGCGAACGCATGCCACGAAAGGGCTTGGCGTTCAAAGTGTTTCTGCGCGTCTACGGTGTCTTGACGCTCACAATCTTCGGTCTGCTCATCGTGGGATTCCTTGCGCAATCCCCGCTGCTCGCCGAACACGGCGGGGCTTTGAACTGGACGATCTGGAATGACGTTCGTTGCGGCAGCGAGCATATGCACGTTCCGCCGATGCTGATGGTGATCTACATCGTCTGGGGCGTGTTCCTCCTCCTCGCCGCCGCAGACCCATACAGCTATGCGTCCTTCCTGCGGTTCACAGCGTGGGCCAACCTGGCACACGGTGGCCTGATGATCGTGCAGGCCGCCACCGAATTAGACAAATACTGGAGCAAGTTCCTCACCGACATACCGTTCGTGCTGATTCTTGCTGTGGGCATTTTCGTGTGGGGGCGCGGCGCAAAGCTCCAGCGGCCAGGCCGGGACGTCCCGCCAACCCCTGCGATCAGTTAAGAGCCACGGCCGGTGATCTGTGGCGGCTCGCGGGCAAGCATGGTGGAGTATTAGCGGCCAACTACTCCGAGAGTGAGGATCCGCTGTGCTGGGTCTGCCAGAAAAGGTGCGTGCCTGCCTGTTCGACCTCGACGGTGTGCTCACCGACACCGCGAGCGTGCACACCAAGGCCTGGAAGGCCATGTTCGACGCCTACCTCTCCCAACGCGCCGAGAGCACGGGCGAAAAATTCGTCCCCTTCGACGAGGCGGCGGACTACCGGCAGTACGTCGACGGCAAGAAACGAGAGGACGGCGTCCGGTCGTTTCTGAGTAGCCGCGGAATCGAACTGCCCGAAGGCAGTCCCGACGATCCCGACGGCGCCGACACCGTCTACGGCCTGGGTAACCGCAAGAACGACATGTTCCAGAAGGTGTTGCACGACGACGGGGTCAAGGTGTTCGAAGGGTCGCGCCGCTATCTGGAAGCGGCCTCGGCGGCGGCGCTCGGCATCGCGGTGGTGTCCTCGAGCGCCAACACCCGCGACGTGCTCGAGATCACCGGGCTCGACCGGTTCGTCCAGCAGCGGGTGGACGGCATCACCTTGCGCGACGAGCACATCGCCGGCAAGCCCGCCCCCGACTCCTTCCTGCGGGCCGCACAGCTACTCGACGTCCCGGCCGACGCGGCGGCCGTATTCGAAGACGCGTTATCCGGCGTGCAGGCCGGTCGCGCCGGTAACTTCGGCTTCGTGGTGGGCGTCGACCGAGTGGGCCAGGCCGAGGACTTGCGGCGAAACGGCGCCGACGTCGTGGTGACCGATCTGGCCGAATTGCTGCAGTCATGATCACCCAGGAAGCGTTCCCCGTCGAACCGTGGCAGGTCCGCGAAACCAAGCTGGACCTGAACCTGATCGCCCAGTCGGAATCCCTGTTCGCCCTGTCCAACGGGCACATCGGGCTGCGCGGCAACCTCGACGAGGGCGAGCCGCACGGCCTGCCGGGCACGTACCTGAACTCCTTCTACGAAATCCGGCCCCTGCCGTACGCCGAGGCCGGATACGGCTATCCCGAGGCCGGTCAGACCGTCGTCGACGTGACCAACGGCAAGATCTTCCGGCTGCTGGTCGGGGATGAGCCCTTCGACGTCCGGTACGGCAAATTGCTCTCGCACGAGCGCACCCTCGACCTGCGGGCCGGGACGCTGACCCGCCGGGCCCACTGGTGCTCGCCTTCGGGCAAGCAGGTCAAGGTGGTGTCCACCCGTCTGGTGTCGCTGGCGCAACGCAGCGTCGCGGCCATCGAATACGTCGTCGAGGCCGTCGACGAATTCGTTCGCGTGACCGTGCAGTCCGAGCTCGTCACCAACGAGGATCAGCCGACCACGTCGGCCGACCCGCGGGTGGCGGCCATTCTGGACAACCCGCTCGAGGCCGTCGACCACGAAAAGACCGAGTACGGCGCGCTTCTCATGCACCGGACCCGGAGCAGCGCGCTGATGATGGCCGCCGCGATGGATCACGAGATCGACGTTCCCGGACGCGTCGAAGTGAACACCGACGCGCGTGAGGACTTGGCGCGCACCACCGTGATCTGCGGGCTGCGCCCCGGGCAAAAGCTGCGCATCGTCAAATATCTGGCCTATGGCTGGTCGAGTCTGCGTTCGCGCCCGGCGCTGCGCGACCAGGCCGCCGCCGCACTGCACAGCGCCCGCTACACCGGGTGGCAGGGATTGCTGGACGCGCAGCGGTCCTACCTCGACAACTTCTGGGAGAGCGCCGACGTCGAGGTCGAGGGCGACTCCGAATCGCAGCAGGCGGTGCGCTTCGGACTGTTCCACCTGTTGCAGGCCAGCGCGCGCGCCGAACGCCGCGCGATTCCCAGCAAGGGACTCACGGGAACCGGCTACGACGGCCACGCCTTCTGGGACACCGAGGGATACGTGCTGCCGGTGCTCACCTATACCGCGCCCCACGCGGTCGCCGATGCCCTGCGATGGCGGGCCTCGACGATGGACCTGGCCCGGGACCGGGCGGCCGAACTCGGCCTGGAGGGTGTCGCCTTTCCGTGGCGCACCATCCGCGGCCAGGAGTGCTCGGCATACTGGCCGGCCGGCACCGCGGCCTGGCATATCAACGCCGACATCGCGATGGCCTTCGAGCGGTATCGCGTGGTCACCGGCGACCAATCGCTGGAGGCCGAGTGCGGCCTCAACGTTCTGGTCGAGACCTCCCGGCTGTGGATGTCGCTCGGGCACCACGACCGCCATGGTGTCTGGCACCTGGACGGGGTCACCGGCCCCGACGAATACACGGCGATCGTCCGCGACAACGTCTTCACCAACCTGATGGCCGCACACAACCTGCTCGTCGCCGCCGACGCGTGTAACCGCCATCCCGAGAAGGCAGCAGAACTGGGCGTCTCCACCGAAGAGGCCGCCTCGTGGCGTGATGCGGCCGGCGCCGTCAACATCCCCTACGACGAGGAGCTGGGAGTCCATCAGCAGTGCGAAGGCTTTACCACCTTCGCGGAGTGGGACTTTGAAGCCAACACGACCTATCCGCTGCTGTTGCACGAAGCGTATGTGCGGCTCTACCCCGCGCAGGTGATCAAGCAGGCCGACCTGGTGCTGGCGATGCAATTGCAGAGCCACGCGTTCACGGCCGAGCAGAAGGCCCGCAACGTCGACTACTACGAGCGTCGGATGGTGCGCGACTCGTCGCTGTCGGCCTGCACCCAGGCGGTGATGTGTGCCGAGGTCGGGCACCTCGAGCTGGCGCATGACTACGCCTACGAGGCCGCGCTGATCGACCTGCGCGACTTGCACAGCAACACCCGCGACGGGCTGCACATGGCTTCCTTGGCCGGCGCGTGGATGGCGCTGATCAACGGTTTCGGCGGCCTGCGCGACGACGAGGGTGTCCTGGCCCTGGATCCCCAACTGCCCGATGGCATTTCGCGACTTCGGTTCCGGCTGCGGTGGCGGGATTTCCGGGTGACGGTCGACGCCAACCACTCCGATGTCACCTATACGCTGCGCGACGGGCCCGGCGGCGACCTGACCATCAGGCATGCCGGCGAGGAACTCGAACTGAGCACCGAGAAGCCGACGACCATCGCGGTGCGCCGGCGCAAGCCGCTGCTGCCGGCGCCACCCCAGCCCCCGGGCCGCGAGCCCGTGCACCGGCGCAGCATGCTTCAGCAGCTGACCGAACGCTGAGCCGTCAGTGCGGCTGAACCATCCGGGCCACCTCGGTGCGGATCGCCTCGCGAATTTCGGGCTCGGGCATGTCGTCCAGACCGGTCGCGGAGCGCAGGATGGGCGCGAACAACCGCCAACCGAATTGCAGCGCAAGGGCATTGGCCACGGCTAACCGTGCGGCGGTGTCCTCGTCATGCAGTGGCCGCACCAACTCCAGCAGGGCCGCGATGTTCGGAAAGTGCTTCTGCAACTGGGCGGCCGGATACCCGTCCAGCAGCGTGCGGGCCATGACCCGCATCTGCCGGTCCAGGGCATCGTCCAAAACGCCGAGGGTCTCGCCGGCCTGCAGTCGCTCTTTCAGATTTGCGCCCAGCCGATCAAGCACGGCACCGACGAGCTGTTCCTTGGTGCCGAAATGGCGGAACACCAGCCCGTGGTTCACCCTCGACCGGGCGGCGATGTCGCGGATCGAGGTCGCCGCCGGGCCCCGCTCGGCGAACAGGTCGGTGGCCGCTTCCAGGATCGCCGCGGCCACCTCCTCCCGCCCGGTGGGTGTTTTCGAGCGACCCCTTGCGGAAGGTGTAGTCATATGACTACAGTAGCGCATGTAGTCAGTTGACTACACCTAGGATGACACAAAAGGACGACAAAATGACGCAGCCTGTAACCGTGACCAAGCTGGGCAGCCGCATCGGCGCCCGGGTCGACGGGGTGCGCCTGGGCGGCGACCTGGACCCGGCCGCGGTCGAGGCGATCCACCAGGCGCTGCTGACCCACAAGGTGATCTTCTTCCGCCACCAGCACCACCTCGACGACCGACAGCAACTCGCCTTCGCCCGCCTGCTGGGCACCCCGATCGGCCACCCGGCCGCGGCGGTGCTCGCCGCCAAGGACGCGCCGATCATCACCCCGATCAACTCCGAGTACGGCAAGGCCACCCGCTGGCACACCGACGTGACGTTCGCCGCCAACTATCCGGCGGCCTCGATCCTGCGCGCGGTCACCCTGCCCAGCTACGGCGGGTCGACGCTGTGGGCTTCGACCGCGGCGGCCTACGAGCACCTGCCCGAGCCGCTGCGCTGCCTCGTCGAAAACCTGTGGGCGCTGCACACCAACCGCTATGACTACGTGACCACCGAAGCGGCCCTGGCGATGACCGACGCGCAGCGGGCGTTCCGGCAGGCGTTCGAGAAGCCGGATTTCCGCACCGAGCATCCCGTGGTGCGGGTGCACCCGGAGACCGGCGAGCGCACCCTGCTGCTCGGCGATTTCGTGCGCGGCTTCGTCGGCCTCGACGACCGCGAGTCAAGCCAGCTCCTGGACTTGTTGCAGCGGCGAATCACCGTGCCCGAGAACACGATTCGCTGGAATTGGGCGCCCGGCGACGTGGCCATCTGGGACAACCGGGCGACCCAGCACCGGGCCGTCGACGACTACGACAACCAACCCCGCCTCATGCACCGCGTCACATTGATGGGCGACGTGCCCGTCAGCGTGCACGGCGAGCGCAGCCGGGTGGTCAGCGGCGCACCCCTCGAGGTGATCGCGAGCTAACCGGCAGAGCTGACCGGATCGACCGGCAGCCAGCGCAGGGCGCCCGGTGCGTCGAGGGGTACCACCGGGTGCCGGGGCGCGATCGGGGCGAGCCGCCGGTAGGCGTCACCCTGCAGGGGACGCTCATCGATCTCGCCCTTGTTCGGCCATAGTGACGCGGCCCGCTCCGCCTGGGCGGTAATGGACAGCGACGGGTTGACGCCCAGGTTCGCCGATATGGCGGCGCCGTCCACCACCAGCAGCGTCGGGTAGCCATAAACCCGGTGATACGGGTCGATGACACCGTGCTCGGGGCCGTGGCCGATCACCGCCCCGCCGAGGAAGTGCGCGGTCAGCGGGATGTTGAACAGTTCGCCCCAGGTGCCGCCGGCGACGCCGTCGATCTTGGCGGCGATGCGGCGGGTGACCTCGTTGCCGACCGGAATCCACGTCGGGTTCGGCTCGCCGTGCCCCTGCTTGCTGGTGTACCAGCGGATGCCCAGCTTCCCGCGCTTGGTGAAGGTGGTGATCGAGTTGTCCAGGTGCTGCATCACCAGCGCGATCATCGTGCGCTCACTCCACTGGCGGGGATTGAGCAGCCGCAGCATGCCGCGCGGATCTTCGCGGCCCGTCTCGAGCAACTGCTTCCACCGGGGCACGTCGGTTCCCTCGGGGCCGGGGCCGTCGGTCATCAACGTCTGCAGCAGCCCCATCGCGTTGGAGCCCTTGCCGTAGCGCACCGGCTCGATGTGGGTGTCCGACGTCGGGTGGATCGACGACGTGATGGCCACGCCGTGGGTCAGATCCAGATCCGGCGAGACCTCCAACCGCCCGGCGCCGACGATCGATTCGGAGTTGGTCCGGGTCAACACCCCCAGCCGCTTCGACAGGCGCGGCAGCCGGCCCTTGTCGCGCATCTTGAACAACAGGTGCTGCGTTCCCCACGTGCCCGCGGCCAGGATCAGGTAGTTGGCGGTGTAGGTGCGCCTGTCGCGGCGCAGCCAACTTCCGGTGCGAACGGTGCGGACCTCCCACAGCCCGTCGGCCCGCTGCTCGAACCCCTTGACGGTCGTCATCGGAATCACTTGCGCCCCAGCCGATTCCGCCAGACCGAGGTAGTTCTTCAGCAGCGTGTTCTTGGCGCCGTAGCGACACCCCGTCATGCAGCAGCCGCATTCCAGGCAGCCGGTGCGCGCCGGCCCCGCGCCGCCGAAGTACGGGTCGGGAACGGTCTTGCCCGGCGTCTTGGTGCCGTCGGGCCCGAAGAACACCCCCACCGGGGTGGGCACCCAGGTGTCGCCGCATCCCATGTCGTCGGCGACGGCTTTCACGATGCGGTCGGCGTCGGTGAAGGTCGGGTTGAGCACGACGCCCAGCATCCGCTGCGCCTGCTCGTAGTGCGGCATCAGCTCGCTGCGCCAGTCGGTGATGTGCGACCACTGCGGATCTTTGAAGAACGGCTCGGGTGGGACGTACAACGTGTTGGCGTAGTTGAGCGAACCGCCGCCCACACCCGCGCCGGCCAGGATCATGACGTTGCGCAGCGGGTGGATCCGTTGGATGCCGTAGCACCCCAGCCTGGGCGCCCAGAGGAACTTGCGCAGATCCCAGGACGTCTTGGCGAACTCCTCGTCGGAGAACCGGCGGCCGGCCTCCAACACGCCTACCCGGTAACCCTTTTCGGTCAGCCGCAGCGCGCTGACGCTACCCCCAAAACCCGATCCGATGATCAGGACGTCGTAATCCGGTTTCATCGCCCCAGTATGGCCGTACCGGCCGGTAATAAACCAGGTCGGGTACTCCGACCTTCGGCGCCAGCGTGCGGCTGGCCGCACGTTCGGAGTCCAGCGGGCGGCTGGCCGCACGTTCGGCGGCCGAAAGCGCTCAGCAGCCGACGGTCAGGCCGACCTTCTGGAACTCCTTGAGATCGCAATAGCCGGCCTTGGCCATGGCGCGGCGCAGCCCGCCGACCAGGTTCAGGCTGCCGAACGGATCGTCGGACGGACCGTTGAGAACCTGGCGCAGCGGCGGGCGCTCCCCGACCGCGATCTGCAGCAGCGCCCCACGCGGCAACGACGGATGCGCCGCCGCGGCCGGCCAGAACCACCCGTCGCCGAGCGCCTCGGCGCTTTCGGCCAGCGGCGTGCCGAGCACTACCGCGTCGGCCCCGCACGCGATGGCCTTGGCCAGCTCTCCGGAGGTGTGGATGTCGCCGTCGGCCAGCACATGCACGTAGCGGCCGCCCGTCTCGTCGAGGTATTCGCGCCGCGCGGCCGCGGCGTCGGCGATCGCGGTGGCCATCGGCACGCTGATGCCCAGCACCTCGTCGCTGGTGGTCACGCCCCGGGTGGAGCCGTAACCGACGATGACGCCAGCGGCGCCGGTCCGCATCAGGTGCAGCGCGGTGCGATGGTCGAGCACGCCGCCGGCGACCACCGGCACGTCGAGCTCGGAGATGAAGGTCTTCAGGTTCAGCGGCTCGCCGTCGCTGGCCACCCGTTCGGCAGAGACGATGGTGCCCTGGATGACCAGCAGGTCGATGCCGGCCGCCACCAGCACTGGCGTCAGCGCCTGCGCGTTCTGCGGGCTAACCCGCACCGCGGTGATGACCCCGGCGTCGCGGATGCGGGCCACCGCGGCGCCCAACAGGTCCGGGTTGAGCGGGGCCGCATGCAGCTCCTGCAGCAGCCGGATCGACGCCGAGGGTTCGGGCTCCTTTTCCGCGGCCTCGACGAGCTGCGCGATCTTGGCCTCGACGTCGGCGTGCCGGCCGATCAGCCCCTCGCCGTTGAGCACCCCGAGACCGCCGAGCCGGCCGAGCTCGATCGCGAACTCCGGCGACACCAGGGCATCGGTCGGGTGCGCCACGACCGGGATCTCGAAGCGGTAGGCGTCCAGCTGCCACGCCGTCGACACGTCCTGCGACGAGCGGGTGCGCCGCGACGGCACGATGCTGACTTCACTGAGTTCGTAGGTGCGACGGGCGACGCGACCCATCCCGATCTCGACCATGGCCAGTTCGCTGTTCACCGCGCGTAGTAATTAGGTGCTTCGACCGTCATCGAGACGTCGTGCGGGTGGCTCTCCTTCAGCCCGGCCGGCGTGATCCGGACGAACTGCGCCTGCTGCAGCACCTCAATGGTGGGCGAGCCGGTGTATCCCATCGCGGCCCGCAGGCCGCCGGTCAGCTGGTGGATCACCGACGACAGCGGGCCCCGGAACGGCACCCGGCCCTCGATGCCCTCGGGGACCAGCTTGTCCTCGGAGAGCGCGTCGTCGGCGAAGTAGCGGTCCTTGGAGTAGGACTTCGCCCCGCCGCGGCCCTGCATGGCGCCCAGCGACCCCATCCCCCGATAGCTCTTGAACTGCTTGCCGTTGACGAAGATCAGCTCGCCCGGCGCCTCGGCGGTGCCGGCCAACAGCGAGCCCAGCATCGCGGTCGACGCGCCGGCGGCCAGCGCCTTGGCGATATCGCCGGAGTACTGCAGGCCCCCGTCGGCGATGACCGGCACGCCGGCCGGACCGCACACCGCGACGGCCTCCAGGATCGCGGTGATCTGGGGCGCGCCGACGCCGGCCACCACCCGGGTGGTGCAGATCGAACCCGGTCCGACGCCGACCTTCACCGCGTCGGCACCGGCGTCGACCAGGGCCGCGGCGGCCGCCCTGGTGGCGACGTTGCCGCCGATCACCTCGACCTTCTCGCCCACCTCGGCCTTGAGTTTGCCGACCATGTCGAGCACCAGCCGGTTGTGCGCGTGCGCGGTGTCCACGATCAGCACGTCCACCCCGGCGTCGACGAGCATCATCGCGCGCACCCACGCGTCGCCGCCGACGCCGACGGCGGCGCCGACCAGCAGCCGCCCGTCGCTGTCCTTGGTGGCCAGCGGGTGTTGTTCGGTCTTGACGAAGTCCTTGACGGTGATCAGCCCGGTCAGCCGGCCGTGGCCGTCGACGACGGGCAGTTTCTCGATCTTGTTGCGCCGCAACAGGCCCAGGGCCGCGTCGGCGCTGACGCCCTCCTGGGCGGTGATCAGCGGGGCCTTGGTCATCACCTCGGCGACTTTTCTGGTCTGATCGACCTCGAAGCGCATGTCGCGGTTGGTGATGATGCCGACCAGCGCGCCGGCGTCGTCGACCACCGGCAGCCCGGAGATCCGGAACTTGGCGCACATCGCGTCGACCTGAGCCAAAGTGTTGTCCGGCCGGCAGGTGACCGGATCGGTGACCATGCCGGCCTCGGATCGCTTGACCATCTCGACCTGGCCGGCCTGCTCGGCGACCGGCAGGTTGCGGTGCAGCACCCCCATGCCGCCGGCCCGGGCCATCGCGATCGCCATCCGGGATTCGGTCACGGTGTCCATCGCCGAGCTGACCAGCGGCACTTTGAGTCTGATCTTCTTGGTGAGCTGGCTGGAGGTGTCCGCGGTGGCGGGCACCACGTCGGAAGCGGCAGGCAACAGCAAGACGTCGTCGAAAGTCAGGCCCAGCATCGCCACCTTGTACGGGTCGTCGCCCCCGGTCACCACCCGGTCGTCCGCCAGGCCACTCACGGGCGCGTCGCGCACGTACGGACTGGCGACCAGCTCGGAGCTGTCTTCTAGGTGGGACATGCCACGGGACATCGGTGAAGCCCTCCATGCGCGCGGAGTGAGAAACCCATCCTATCGGCTCGCGGAGACCATCGAGACTCGCTCGGCCGGGCGTGCCGCGGGCCGGTTTACGCCGGGCCGCGCGCGACCTCCCTGCTGGCGTTATGACGGCCCGCCTGCGTAGTCTAGAGGCGTGCGCGACCACCTCCCACCGGGTTTGCCACCCGACCCGTTTGCCGACGACCCCTGCGACCCGTCGGCGGCACTGGACGCCGTCGAGCCGGGACAGCCCCTGGACGCCCAAGAGCGAATGGCGGTAGAGGCCGACCTGGCCGACCTGGCCGTTTACGAAGCTCTGTTGGCGCACAAGGGGATTCGCGGGCTGGTCGTGTGCTGTGACGAGTGCCAGCAGGACCACTACCACGACTGGGACATGTTGCGCGCGAATTTGCTGCAGCTGCTCATCGACGGCACGGTCCGTCCGCACGAACCCGCCTACGACCCCGAGCCCGACGCGTACGTCACGTGGGATTACTGCCGGGGATATGCGGATGCGTCGCTCAACGAAGCGACGTCAGACGCCGACGGGTTTCACCGGCGTCACTGAACGCCTCAGTACCTCCAGCGCCCGGTGGCTAGCCGCCCGGCGCCGTCGAAGACGGCGTGGACGTCTGCCCGTGGTGGTGGTGTCGACTCGACGACGGAGTCGTCGAGGATGCGGATGACGCAGACGACGACGGGCTCGGGCTGACCGCCGTGGGCGTCGTGGTGCTCGGAGTCGGCGACACACTCGACGTGGTCGACGCGGCCGGGGCCTTCGGGGGCTTGGTCTGCGGCGCCGGGGTAACGGCCTGCGGCGGCGGCAGCGTGGCGTTCGGGTCGCGCGACTGGACGCGGGTGTTCAGCAGATTGACCTGATCCATCAGGTCGGTGCGGCTGGCCCCGTCGTTCATGGACTGCACGGCACTGCTCACCTCGGCCAGCTGGTTGTGGGCCTGCGCCCATTGGCCTTCGTTGATCAGTTGCTGAACCTTCGCCAGCTCGGCCTTGGCCGACAACTCAATTTTTTGGTCGTTGACCCGCGGCTGGTCGTAGAACATCGCGTGCAGGCCGTACAACGCGTCCCCGGGCCGGGCCTCGACCACCATGGCACCGAAGCCGCTGAGCACCAACAGCGTCGCGGCCACCGATCCGATCGCCGCCAGGCCACGACGGCTGCGCCCGCCGCGTTCGGCAAGTCCGGCGCGCAACGCCTCGATCGCATCTTCCGGCGACACCAGCGCACTGGCCGGTGGCCACCGCAGATCGTCGCGCCATTCCGCCAGGAGGGCGGCCAGCGCGTCGTCGTCGGGGTCGTCCAGATCGACGGGCCGCCGTTCGGCGAGCGCGTCGAGAAGCAAATCGGTGCTGGCGAATTCGTCCAAGGATTCAGGCATAGTCACCCGCCGCGACGATCTCGGATTTCAGGCGGTTCAACGCCCGGTGCTGGGCCACCCGCACCGCGCCCGGCGTCGCGCCGACGGCGGCGGCGGTCTCCTCGGCGGACAGGCCGACGACGACGCGCAGGATCAGGATCTCGCGCTGCTTGGAGGGCAAGATCTCGAGGAGTTCGTTCATGCGGCTGGCCGAATCGGCCTCGATGGCACGCTGTTCGGGCCCGGCCTCGGACGACCAGCGCTCGGGAACCGAATCGGAGGGGAAGGCGAGATCGCGGCCGGCGGCCCGGTGGGCGTCGGCTACCTTGTGGGCCGCAATGCCGTACAGGAAGGCCAGGAATGGGCGGCCCCGATCCCGGTAGCGCGGCAGCGCCGTAATAGTGGCCAAGCAAACCTCCTGCGCCACGTCATCGGCTGACAGGCCACCCCGATCGATTGTGCCGACCCGAGCCCGGCAATACCGCACGACAATCGGACGGATGGTCTCCAGCACCTCCCGTAATGCCTTCGTGTCTCCCGCTACGGCCTCGGCAACCACAGCGTCGAGACGTTCCGCTTGAATTGTCATCGACGGCGGTATCTCCAACGTTACGAACCGGACACAGCACGGGCTATCACGGGCTAACTCACGCAATGACTTTAACGGCCGCAAGGCCGTTTCAAGCGGAACGCCACGCGCCACCGGCGCGCCGCACCTGGCCTGCGCAGATATCGCGAATTTCGGACAGTTCTCGTGCCGAAAATGTGACGCTTCCGAGATCAATCAGCAAGCAAGCCAGCGCCCACCGAAGGGGTATCAACCCGAATCGCTCGGTGGCGCCCAGTGCCGCCTCGGCGACCTCCCGGGCGCGGTCGGCGCGGCTCGCACTGCACAGGGCCGCGGCGAGCACCACATCGCTTTTGACCCGGTGCCGCGCCGAGGCCTCGAGCCGCGCGAGGTCGACGGCTTCCTCGGCGCGGCAGACGGCGACGTCGCCGTCGCCGGACGCCATGGCCAACTCGGCGCCCACCCATCCCCGCCGCACCGCGAGCCGGTCGGGCACCGTCGCGGCCGCCAGCGTCGAGTCCGCACGCGTCAACAACGCCGCCGCGGCGGCGAAGCGGCCGACTCCCAGCGCGTCGGCGGCCAGCCCGATCAGGGCGTCGGCCCGCGCCTCGGGATCGGTGCCGGCCAGAGCCAGGGCGCGACCATCCCAGCCGCGCGCCCGCTCGTGCCAGCCGAGCTGGCGCAGGAACGATCCCTGCGTGCTGTGCGCCAGCGAGACCAGTCGGCCGCCGGAACCGCTGCGGCGCAGCGCGGCGAGGTCGCGATACGCGCTGCCGTAGTGCCCCTGCCCACCGCACGCGACGGCGCGCAGCCACAATTGCCGGGGTGTGGTCGCCGTCGGTAAAGGCCAGCTTTGCGGCCGGTTTCCGAAGGCGGCGTCCGCCAGCGTTGCGTCGATCGTCGAAGTGTGACGAGTTTCAATCACGGTGATAGTAGTAAACAGTTTGTGGTATCTGTGTTACTGAAATGTTAATCACGATCGGCGTGTACAAATTGGCCCTTCCCCGTCCAACCGCCCTGAGCAGCGAAATCCCAAGGGGCACCAACTAGCTGGTAGCACGGCTCTTGTGCGGTAAATGCGTCGCAGATGAACGCAGAGTTAATTCTGCAGCAACGGTCATGTATTTTGCCACACTAAGCGCCTATTGACGGAAATTCGCCGCCGCCCCTAAGTTCTAGCAATGACGGGCAGTCATCGGTGACGTCCCCCCAAAATCAGTTGCACAATCGTTTCGCGATCCTGACAT
Organism: Mycobacterium sp. IS-2888; assembly: GCF_001954215.1. Lineage (NCBI taxonomy): Bacteria > Bacillati > Actinomycetota > Actinomycetes > Mycobacteriales > Mycobacteriaceae > Mycobacterium > Mycobacterium sp. IS-2888. The sequence goes on along the minus strand of NZ_MBET01000094.1, from coordinate 214,441 downwards.
TCTGGGCGTGCCGTGCAGAGAGGGAACTAGCCATGCCACAACCGGAGCAGCTACCTGGGCCCAACGCCGACATATGGAACTGGCAACTGCAAGGCCTGTGCCGCGGTGTCGATTCGTCGATGTTCTTCCATCCGGACGGCGAGCGCGGTCGCGCGCGCATGCAACGCGAGCAGCGCGCCAAGGAGATGTGCCGGCAGTGCCCGGTGATCCAGGAGTGCCGGGCCCACGCGCTGGAAGTCGCTGAGCCGTACGGTGTTTGGGGCGGCCTGTCGGAATCCGAGCGCGACCTACTGCTGAAGGGCGACATCGGCCGCACTCGCGGTATCCGTCGCAGCGCCTGATCTCCCGCAATCTGCGATTGAACGGTTCCGCGCCGCGGCGCGTGTACTAGTCATGGACTGGGCGAACCGGGCGCGGTCCTAGATTCACTCAATCGCTCGCGGTGTCGGGGCCCGCGTCGATTCGCCGTCGCGCGGGAGGGGCGCTGTGGCTAAGCGCTGGCACAATTTTGAAACTCGGGTCCGCAATGCCGGACTCGCCGTAAGGACAACGGTGGGACAGCAAGCGTGGCTGGATCGACCCAGCTACCGTCTCGAGCACGCCCTGATGTTCGCATTCGCGGCCACGGGCCGATACCGGGATCGCGTCAGCAACGCACTGCATGGCACCTGGCTCGGTCATCCGCTTCATCCGGCGTTGACGTCCGTGCCGACGGGAGCGGTGGCGACGACGGTCGCGATCGACGCGGCCAGCCTGCTCCCCGGACGCGCCACCGGGCTTCGTGACGCTGCACGGTTTGCGTTGGGTGTCGGACTTGTCGGAAGCGTCGGCGCGGCCGCTACCGGTCTGACCGACTGGCAGCACACCCATGAGCAATCGCGCCGGATCGGTCTCGTGCATGGCGTGCTGAACACGGTCGCAACGGGACTGTACGCAGTGTCGTGGCGGCAGCGCCGCGACGGCCGTCATCTGCGGGGAATGGCGAGCAGTGCGCTGGGCTACGGCCTGACCCTTGGCGCCGGCTACCTGGGCGGCGCTTTGGTGTTCGCGTCGGGCACCGGGGTGGATCGCTCTGGAGCTCGGCTGAGTGGGGACCGTTGGACGCCGGTGCTGGCGGCAACGGCTTTGGATGGCCAGCCGCAGCGGGTCGAGGTGGCCGGTGTGGGCGTGGTCCTGTATCGGAACGACGACAAGGTGCTGGCGGTGGGTGCGCACTGCCCGCATCTGGGTGCACCGATGAATGACGGCTGGATTGATCGCGATCGAATCGTCTGCCCCTGGCACGGTTCCCGGTTCGCGTGCGAATCGGGCGAGGTGACGCGGGGACCTGCGACGGCGGCGCTGCCGAGTTATCCGGTGCGGATCCGCGACGGACTCGTTGAGGTGCGGGGAGTGGCGACATGAATGCCTATGAAGTGCTATTCGACCACCACAAGGTCTTACGGGGCCTGTGCGCGAAGACCACCGCAATACCACCGGATACCGATGAGCGGCAAGAAGCCCTCGGTGAGCTGTTGATCGAGCTGGACATCCATATGCGCATCGAGGACGACCTCTTCTATCCGGCGGTACAGGCGGCGAGCAAGCTGGTCGCTATCGCCCATGCGGAACACCGGCAGGTGTGGGATCAGCTGGCGACGCTGCTTCGGACGCCGCCGAGCGCACCGCAGTACGAGGACGAATGGCACTCGTTCGTCACGGTCCTGGACGCCCACGCCACCGAAGAGGAGCGCGACTTGTGCCCGGCCCCAATCGATTTGAGCGAGAACATGCTCGACACCCTGGGTAACCAAATGGTCGAGCGAATGACCCAACTGCGTCGATCGGCGATCAACAAGTTCCGTGTCCGCGTCCGTGCGGCCGTGCTGAGCTCACTGTGACTTATCGGCCCGCCGGCGCCACAACTCGACTAGCGCCGTCGCGGCCGGTGACAGCCGGCCGTCGGAACGCCACGCCACACCGACGCGAACGCGCATTGCCGGACGCCCGATGCGGATCGGGTGCAGATCGTCGCGGGTGCGCACGTAGGACTGCGGCAGCACCGCAACGCCGAGCGACCGTGCCGCGAGATCGCCGACCACCACCGGGTTGCTGGCCTCTAGCGCAATGTTGGCGCGGATACCGGCGGCCGCGCACCCCTCGTCGAGGCCGGCCCGGATGCCCGCGCCGCGCGGCAGGCAGATCAGCGGATGCTCGGCGAGCGCTCGCAATGAGATCGAAGTCCGTCGGGCGAGGGCGCCGCCCGGTACGACGGCCGCCACCAACACGTCGTCGTTGATCACCTTTACCTCGATGCCGCGGCCGAGCGCCGACGCGAACCCGACGACGGCCAAGTCGATCGCGCTGTCACGAAGGCCGGCGATCAGATCGGCCGACGGCGCCTCCACCAAGCTGATCTCGACGCCGGGATGCTCGTCGTGAAACACGGCAAGCGTGCCGGTGATGACGTCGGGCGGGCACGACGGCATCATTCCGACCGCGACGCGCCCGCGCAGCACCCCCCGCAGTTGCTCTGCGACAGCGGTGATTTCGTGAACGGCGGCCAGCGCGGCCCGCGCCGGCGGCAGCACCCTGGCGCCCGCGTCGGTCAGTCGCACCGAGCCACCCGAGCGGTCGAACAGCGATTGGCCGAGTTCGGACTCCAGTCGGCGGATCTGCGCGCTGACCCCTGGCTGCGCGACATGCACGCGCGCGGCCGCCTTGGTGAAACTCGCCTCTTCCGCCACCGCGACTAGGTACTCGAGTTGATGCAGCTCCATAACTACTGATTATGCGTCGGATCAGCAACATATCTTCGACGTATGCCACTCCCGCGGGGAGGATGAAGGCATGGAACCGACACAGATCGCACAGACATATTTCGACAGCTGGAAGCGCAAGGACTTCGATGGCCTGCGCGCGATCCTCGCCGACGACGTGACGTTCTCCGGACCGATGGGCACCGCCAGCGGCGCCGACGACTACGTCAAGCAACTCGCGGGCTTCGCCCAGATGCTCGATGACATCACCGTCGAGAAGATGTTGGCCGACGACCGCGACGTGCTGACGTGGTTCAACCTGCATCCGAAGGGCGGCGAGCCGGTCCCCGTCGTGAATTGGTGTCACGTCGAAAACGGGCGCGCCCAACGGGTGCGCGTGGTGTTCGACCCGCGCCCGCTGCTGTAGCGAGTTTGACATCGTCGAATTCGGGTAGGTCCCGAGCATGAATACGGGCTTGAAGAGGGAAGTAGCCGTTGCGGCCGCGGTACTGGCCGCCACCGCGGCAGCGCTGGGCGCATGCACGAACCAGCGCGGCAGCCAGCCCAACACGTCACCGCTGACCACGTCGCCGGCCGGCGCGGAGAGAATGGCCACGCAGTTGAAGAGCTCTGACGGGACTGTCGTGGCCAACGCCACCTTCGATTTCGCCGACGGCTACGCGACGGTGACCGTCGAGGCCGGCGCCAACCAGGTGCTGAGCCCGGGTTTCCACGGGCTGCAGATCCACTCGATCGGCAGATGCGACCCCGGGGACTTCAGTTCGGCCGGGGGCGTCTACCAGGCACCGGGTCACACCGGCTATCCCGCGAGCGGCGAGCTGACCGCGTTGCAGGTGCGCACCGATGGCTCGGCGAAACTCGTCACCACAACGAACTCGGTCACGGCCGCGGACCTGAGAAACGGCTCGGGTAGCGCACTGGTCATCCACCAGGACCCGGATAACTTGAGCAACGGCTCCACCGGTGAATCGGCCAAGCGGGTGGCCTGCGGCGTGATTGCCGCGGCGGCCGCGACGACGACGTCGTCCACCACGGAGACGACTACCGCCACCACGATCACCACCACGACGGCCGTCGCGCCGCCGTCCACGTCGACGAGCACGAGCACCGTCACGGTCACCACCCCGACCTTCACGTCGACGCCGACCATCACGGTGACGACTCCGCCGGTATTGCCGCGCGGCCGCTAATCAGTGGTCGCTGGGTCGAGCCCGAAGACCGTCACCGCGGCCGACTTTCCTTTCAGCTCATGTGATCCCCGGTCGATGAGTCCGGCCGGTCGACAGGCTAAGGCGTCGGCAGTCTGTTTGGTGAGAAGGATTGCGTCACCGGTGGTCTTGGTGAGCTGCTCGACGCGGGCGGCGACGTTGACGGTGTCACCGATCAGGGTGAACTCCAGCTTGCTCCCGCCGCCGATGGTTCCGGCGATCACCTTGCCGGTGTTGATGCCAATTCCGATACGAAGCGCACCGTCGAAACGCCGCGCGACGAGGCGATGAATCAGCACCGCCGCGCTCACCGCCGCGTCGGCATGATCCGCGAGATCGTTGGGGGCACCGAAAACGGCTAGTGCTCCGTCGCCGAGAAACTTGTTGACGTGCCCACCGGCATCGACGACCGCGGGCACGACGATTTCGAACAGGGCGTTGAGCCGGGCGACGGTGTCCTCGGCGGTGTTCGCTTCGGCGAACGGGGTGAAGTCGCGGATGTCGACGAACATCACCGTTACCTCGCGGCGCTCGCCGCCGAAGACGTCGTCACCCTGCTCGAGCAGTCGGGCCGCCAGCGCCGGATCGACATAGGTCCCGAACGCGCCCTGAAGTCGTTGTCGCTCAGCCAAACCCGCCTGCATGCGGTTGAACGATGCCGCCAGCGCGCCGAGGTCGTCATCTTGCACCACCGGCAGGCGTTGGCTGAAATCACCGGCCGCAACACGCTCAGTTCCCGCGGCGAGATCGCGAATGGGTTGCAGGAGTGGCGAGTACGCGGCCCAGAGCGACGGCCCGATGACGAGCACCAGCGCACCACCGATCATCATGGCGAGCGCGGGGCCGTGCCTGGCGACGTCCAAAATGGCTCCCAGGATCGCGCCCGCGACGGCAAACGCGAATCCCACCGCAAGCATGGCCACGTTGGTCCACGTGGCGAACGCCGGGCGAGAGCGAGGCAGGGAATCGCCGATATCCGTATCTGAGACCATCGCAGCCCTGGCGGGCCGCAGGATTGATTCGACGTAGCTGTGCACAGTGATCAGCTGGCCGGCAGTTCCGGCGATGGCACCCAGAATCGCGTACTGGATGAGCCGCGACGCGCTTGCTCCGGCAATCATCCCGACACCGACGAACAGCGCCGCGATCCAGACAAAGGTGACGACCACCCCCCTCGCAATCAGTTTCCTGCCATACCTGTAGGTGGCGCGCAGTGCGCTCTCTCGATCAACGTCGTCACCAACGGCCCACCGCTCGATGAGCCGGGGATCCCTTCCGCCGGGAACAGTCAGCACATACAGGTACGCGAGCACGGCGACCACGGTCACTGCGGCCGCCTCCGCGTAGCGATCGGACCTCTCGAGAGCGACAATGCCCAACGACCAGGCGAGATAAACCGGGAGGGCCAGGGGGAGAGTGAGCGCCCAACCTGCCCACGAGTACCTCGACGCGTACCGATCCCACGCCCATTGCCAGATGCGATCCATGCCAATAACGAAACACCCCCGGCAATGAACCCGGGGGTGTTTCTTCGGCACTACCTAGTGATGGTGATGACCTTGGCCGTCGGCGTCGTCCTCGCCGCCTGCCGGACCGGCGACCAGGATCATCTTCCGCGGCGAAAAGGCTCCGAGTTGCCCGTCCACCTCACCGACTGTTAGCGGTGGCGCGAATGTGCTTGGTCGTCATGCCATCCGGTGCTGGACGCGAGTTCGATTGCCCGGCGGATGCTTGAGTCGCGGAAGCCGATCCGGTCGAAAAGGGGTCGGAACAATCCGGGTGTTTTTGCGGTCAGAGTCAGCGTCTTTGGGACGATGATCTGGTTGGCGCGGCGTTCGATACCATCGACGATGCCGCCGATGACGGTCTGCATCGGGACCATCTTCCAGAGGCCTTTTTCGTTGCCGCCCCACAGTTCCCGGCCAGCGGGGTCGGCGACCACGTCGTCCATCATCGGTGTGCGGAAGAACGTGGGGTGGGCGCTGCCGACACCGACGCCCAGGTGGCGCACTTCGAGGCGGATGCTGTCGCACATGGCCCAGACACCGGCCTTGCTCGCGGTGTAGGACGCCTGTAGCGGGGAGTGCACGAACGCGGCCATCGAGGACACGGCGAGCAGGTATCCCTGGTGGGGTTGCACGTGGGGCAGCGCGGCGCGGAAGGTGCGCCACACTCCGGTGAGGTTGATGTCGATGACCCGCTCGAACGCCGCGGGGTCGAGGCTGGCCATGGGCGCCATGGTGTCGATACCGGCGTTGGCGATCACGATGTCGATGCGTCCGAAGTGCTCGGCGGCGTCGGTCATGGCTGCCTGCAGGCTGGTGAGGTCGCGCACGTCGGCGCGGAACCCCTTGGCAACGGTGTCGCCGCCAAGTTGTTGGGCCGCAGCGGTGGTGGCGTCCAGGTTGAGATCCAGCAGCGCCAGGTTGGCGCCGCGGGCGCGTAAGTCTTCGGCCAGGGCTGAACCGAGGCCTCCGCTGGAGCCGGTGATGACGATGGTGCGTCCGGTGACAGGGTAGCGAGCCATGATGGATTCTTTCGGGTTGTGGTGGGGCTCAGGTGATGACCGGAACGTGCCGGTGCAGGAAGGCGATTTGGTCGGCGACGACGCGCTCGAACGGCTCGCCGACGTAGATGTCGAAGTGGCCTTCGGGATAAAGGCGCACCTCCCCGTGAGGAGCCTTCACGGCGTGGCGCAGGGTGGCCTTGGCCGGAGCGACGCTGTCGGTCTCGCAGACACAGAACAGGATCGGGCAGTCCACCCGGGCCGCGTAGCGGCCCGGGCTGTGCGTGGGAACCTGTAGCACTACCCGTGCGGCCACCTCGTTGTGGAACGGGGCGCCGTCGGGGACCAGCGCCAGGTAGCCGGGCACGGCGTCGGGTGCCGTCATCAAGCCCGCCGACCGGGGCGGACCGGCGGTGGGCACCATGATCGGGCCCTTTCCGAGGCGGCCGGCGACGACATCGGCGATAGCGCGGGCGCTGACCTTGACCAGTGTCTGCGGGTTCATCGCCAGCACCGAGGCGATGCCGTCGGTGAATGGGCACTGTGAGATGACGGCGGCGATGCCGGACTCGCGAGCCGCGGCCACGATCACGTGCCCGCCACCAAATGAGGTGCCCCACAACACAATCCGCTTGTTGTCGACGTCGGCGCGGCTGCGGGCGAAGGCGATCGCGGCCGGCCAGTCGGCCAGTTGGCGCTCGACGTCAAGCAGCTGACGCGGCTGGCCGTCGCTGGCGCCGAAGTGGCGGTAGTCGAAAACCAGACACGCGTAGCCGGCGGCGCAGAACCGCTCGGCGTAGGCGTCGAGGCGCATCTCACGGATGCCACCCAAGCCGTGGGCCATCACGATGACGGGGCGTGGTTGCGTCGTCTGCGGCAGATACAGCCAGGCACGGCAGGTCGCGTCGTCAGACACAAACTCCACGTCGAGACGGGTCGTCATGGGTTGCTCCTTTCGGGATGTGGTCAGCGCGGGTGTGGGTTCGGTTAGTGATCGGCATGGGTCATGCCTTGGCGTGCTCGGTGTTGGCCGCGGATTGCTCGATTTCGCGAACGAATCGCTGTGCGGTGCGGTCGCGTACCAGCGCGGCGTCAGACAGCGGGTTGAGCACGCCGTTTAGCAGGATGTAGGGGATCCAGCGGCGCGGTACAACGATCCGTGGCGACCGCTTGGCGATGCCGGCCGCTACTGCCTCGGCCACCTGCTCGGGCTCGATGGCCTCGCGCAGGAACGGAGGGTAGGCGCGGGCGCGGAAACGGGTGACGGTGTCATTTCCGCCGAACGCGGTGCGGGCGATGTTGGTCTTGACCCAGCCCGGGTAGAGGACCCCAGCCGAGGCACCGGCTCCGGCGAGCTCGACGCGCAGCGCGCGACCGAGTTGTTCGACACCGGCTTTCGACATCGCGTACGGAGCATTGATGGTGCCATTTGCATAGGCATAAATCGACGACGTGATGAGGACATAGCCGCGGTTGGCGATGATCTGGGGTAGCGCTGCGCGCACCGTGCGCCACACTCCGAGCAAGTCGACTTCGACGACCTTCTCGAACTGCGCAGGGTCGATGGTCAAGATGCTGGTCGGGGGATCGGCGGCGATCCCGGCGTTGGCGAACACGACGTCGATTGCGCCGAACTCGTCAACGGCGGAAGCTACGGCGGCCTGCAGCGACTCGGCATCGGTGACATCGACGGCAAGGGGCAGCGTGCGGTGCAAGCCCAGCTCGTCCGCGACCGCATCGGCGGCGCGCTGTTGCAGGTCGATGAGCACGACGTTGGCGCCCCGACGATGCAGGACACGGGCGGTGGCTGCGCCGATCCCGCCGGCCGCGCCGGTGATGAACGCGGTCTTGCCGGACAAGGTTTGGTTGGCAGAGAACATGTTTCCTCCTGACTTGAGATCACCGGTTCGGTGATGCGGGTCCGGGTTCGCGGCGTGGGTGAGCTCGAGCTTTGTTGTTTGTCACTGGTAATGGTCCGAGCGAAACCATCCGAAGCCAATGAGCGGCTGCCCATCATTTAGGCGCATTAATGTGCATTTGCCCTGCCGCTGTTATGGTGTCGGCATGGTGTGGGAGCGACCCTCGCCACGAGTTGCAGAACTCATGCAGGCCGGCGTGCAGCAGATACTCGACGCACCCGGTGCGGTGCTCGACGAGCTCCTCCGCGAGATCGACGTAGCAACGCTGACCGATCAGGACCCCGCCCTAGCAGAGGACCCGGCGCTCATCGCGGAGATGAGGCGCAGCAACCGGGCCAACTTTGTGTTCTGGGCCGAATCGATTCGCCGCGACCCCGCCGCACCGGTGCCCCCTAACCCCGGCCCCGAGCCCAGGGTCATCGCCCGCGACCTCACCCGCCGCGGCCTCGACGACGGAGTTCTGCAAGCCTGGCGCGCGGGGCAAAATGTCGCGTGGCGACGCTGGATGGGCATCGCGTTCAGCCTCACCGACGACCCGGAGGAGCTCCCGGAGCTGCTCGACTACAGCGCCCGGTCGATCTTTGGCTACGTCGATGCCACCATCGCCCACGTCTCGGCACAGATGCACGCCGAGCGCGAGCAACTCACCCGCGGGACTCAGGCTGAACGCCTTGAAACCGTCACCCTGCTTATCCAGGGCGCACCCGTTCGTCGCGCGATCGCCGAAACCCGGCTGGGCTACGCCCTCGATCGGTCCCACCTGGCCGCGATCGTGTGGAGCGACCAGGCCGAGCCCGACGTCGCGGCCCTAGACCAGACCGCCGAAGCGCTGGGTGCTGCCGTCGGAGGGCGCCGGCCCCTGACAGTGACCGCTAGCGTGGGCGCGCTGTGGGTTTGGGTGCCCAGCGATGATCACTTTGACCCCCGCTCCCTCGACAACGTGCTCAACAATCACGACCACGTCTTCGTGGCGCTGGGTTCCCCAGCCCGTGGCATCGACGGCTTCCGGCGCAGTCATCTCGAGTCGCTCGCCACCCAGAGATTGCTCATGCGCGCAACCCGCGTGCGGCTAGCCCAATGGGAATCCATTCAACTGGTTGCGTTGGTCAGCCATGACGAGGCTGCTGCGCGGCAATTCCTCCGACACACGCTCGGCGACCTCGCCGACGCTAATCCCGAAGTGCGCGAAACCCTTCGTATCTATCTCCGCGAGCAGTCAAACGCGCCGCGCGCCGCGAAAGTTCTTTTCGCTCACCGCAACACCGTCTTGACCCGCATCGCGCGCGCCGAACGCCTGCTACCCAAACCACTCAACCACAACAGCCTTGAAGTCGCCGTGGCCCTCGAACTAGCCGCGTGGATTAACTGAAACAGCCCCGGCAATGACGCCGGGGCTGTTCCGTGTAAGGCGGTACTAGTGTGCGTGGCCGTGGTGGTGGCCGTGGTCGTCGTCCTCATCGGCGGGCTTGTCCACCACCGCGGTCTCGGTGGTGAGCACCATCCGGGCCACCGACCCCGCGTTCAGCACCGCCGAGCGGGTGACCTTGACGGGATCGATCACGCCTTCGGCGACCAGGTCGCCGTAGCTCAGCGTGTCCGCGTTCAGCCCCTGCCCGGCGGGTAGCTCGCTGACCTTGTTGACCGCGACCGCCCCGTCCAGCCCCGCGTTGGTGGCAATCCAATACAGCGGCGCGGGAAGCGCTTCGGCGAACACGTCGACACCGAGGGCCTCGTCGCCGCTCAGCGACGCGCGCAGCTCCTGGAGCTTTTTGCCGGCCTGGATCAGCGCCGATCCTCCGCCGGCGACGATGCCCTCCTCGACCGCGGCCTTGGCGGCCGCGACGGCATCCTCGACGCTTTCCTTGCGCTCCTTGAGCGCGGTCTCGGTTGCGGCGCCCACCTTGATGACGGCCACCCCGCCGGCCAGCTTGGCGAGCCGCTCCTGCAACTTCTCGCGATCCCAGTCCGAGTCGCTCGCCTCGATCTCCGCCCGCAGCTGCTTGATGCGATTGGCGACCGCATCCGCGGAGCCGCCGCCCTCGACGATGATGGTGTCGTCCTTGCTGACCACCACGCGCCGCGCGGTGCCCAGCACCTCGGTGCCGACCTCGCGCAGCAGCAGGCCGGCGTCGGGATTGACGACCTGTCCGCCCGTCACGATCGCCAGGTCTTCCATGAAGGCCTTGCGGCGATCGCCGAAGAACGGCGACTTGACCGCGACGGCCTTGAGCGTCTTGCGGATGGAGTTGACGACCAGCGTGGCCAGGGCCTCGCCCTCGACGTCTTCGGCGATGATCAGCAGCGGCTTCCCGGCCTCGGCGATCTTCTCCAGCATCGGCAGCAGGTCGGGCAGCGAGCTGACCTTGTCTTGGTGCAGCAGGATCAGCGCGTCTTCGAGCACCGCCTCCTGGGAGTCGAAGTCGGTGACGAAGTACGCCGACAGGAATCCCTTGTCGAAGCCGACGCCCTCGGTGAAGTCCAGCTCGGTGCTCAGCGTCGAGGATTCCTCGACGCTGACCACGCCGTCGTGGCCCACCTTGCTCATGGCCTCGCCGACGAGTTCACCAATCTGCGCGTCGCGCGAGGAGACCGTCGCCACCTGCGCGATGCCTTCCTTGCCCGACACCGGGGTGGCGGCGGCCAGCAGCGCCTCGGACACCGCGTCGGCGGCCTTGCCGATTCCGGCGCCGAGCGCGATCGGGTTGGCCCCGGCGGCGACCATGCGCAGGCCGCCCTTGACCAGTGCCTGGGCCAACACGGTCGCTGTGGTGGTGCCGTCACCGGCGACGTCGTTGGTCTTGGTGGCCACCGACTTCACCAGCTGGGCGCCCAGGTTCTCGAACGGGTCTTCCAGGTCGATCTCGCGCGCGACGGTGACGCCGTCGTTGGTGATCGCGGGCCCGCCAAATGCCTTGGCCAGCACCACATGCCGGCCACGTGGGCCCAGCGTCACGCGTACCGCGTCGGCGAGCTTGTCCACGCCGGCCTCCATGGCGCGGCGCGCGGTTTCGTCGTACTCAATCAGCTTGCTCATCAAGGCTCCCCTTCAACGCGAGCCGCCCCGGAAATCACCCGTGGTTACAGGGGATCGCCGGGGCGGAACACGGTTCTTTACTTGGATACGACGGCCAGCACGTCGCGTGCCGACAGGATGAGGTATTCCTCGCCGTTGTACTTGATCTCGGTGCCGCCGTACTTGCTGTAGATGACGGTGTCACCCTCCGACACGTCGACCGGGATCCGCTTGTCGCCGTCCTCGTCCCACCGGCCGGGGCCGACTGCGACGACGGTGCCTTCCTGCGGCTTCTCCTTGGCGGTGTCAGGAATGACCAGACCGGACGCGGTCGTGGTCTCGGCCTCGTTGGCCTGCACGAGAATCTTGTCCTCGAGTGGCTTGATGTTCACCTTCGCCACGATTGGAGCCCTCCACTATTTGGGTCGGGTCCGGGCGTGCCCGGACCGGAGTTGGCGGTCGGTCCGGGGGCTTGCCCCGAACCGCCCGAATTGTCAGGTGTTTCGGCATCCGTCTGCACCCTCGCGCCGTCGTCGCGGGTGCCGACACGGGGGGTTGGCCGATTGCCACCTAGCACTCTATACATGAGAGTGCTAGCACTCAAGGCCGCCCACCTGCTTCCCTCGGGTTGGCGCCGAGCACTCAGCTGACCTGGCCTTTTACCACCGGCAGCCCGGGGTCGCTGGGCACGTCCAGCGGTGAGGGCGGCGCCCCGGCGGCCACCAGGTGCGCGGCGAACGCGGCGATCATCGCGCCGTTGTCGGTGCACAGGCGCGGTCTGGGGATCCGTAGCGTCAGGCCCGCCGTCGCGCAGCGCTGCGTGGCCAGTTCCCGCAACCGGGAGTTGGCGGCCACTCCCCCGGCGATCAGCAGGGTTCCGACGCCGAGTTCGGTCGCCGCCCGCACCGCCTTCATGGTCAGCACGTCGGCGACGGCTTCCTGGAAGCCTGCGGCGATGTCAGCCGTGGCGGCGTCGGGGTGGCTCTCGACGTATCGCGCGACGGCGGTCTTGAGCCCGGAGAAGCTGAACGCGTGCGGGTCGTCGGCGGGGCCGGTCATGCCGCGCGGGAACGTGATGGCCTCGCGGTCGCCGCTGCGGGCCAGGTCGTCGAGCACCTTTCCGCCCGGATAGCCCAGGCCCAGCAGGCGCGCGACCTTGTCGTAGGCCTCGCCCGCGGCGTCGTCGACGGTGCTGCCCAGCTCGACGATCGGCTCGCCGAGCGAACGCACGTGCAGCAGATGCGTGTGGCCACCGGACACCAGCAGCGCCACGCACTCGGGCAGCGGCCCGTGTTCGTACACGTCGGCGGCCAGGTGGCCGCCCAGGTGGTTGACGGCGTAGAACGGCACGTCCCACGCGGCCGAATACGCTTTGGCCGCAGCCACTCCCACCAACAGGGCACCGGCGAGGCCGGGCCCGATCGTGGCGGCGACGACGTCGGGTCGTTCCACACCGGCCGCGGACAGCGCGCGGCGCATGGCGGGACCCAGGGCTTCCAGGTGCGCGCGCGAGGCGATCTCGGGCACCACGCCGCCGAACCGGACGTGTTCGTCGACGCTGGATGCCACCTCGTCGGCCAGCAGGGTCACTGCGCCGTCGGCGTCCAGCCGCGCGATGCCGACTCCCGTTTCGTCGCAGGAGGTTTCGATCGCCAGGATGGTGGTCACAATGCTCCCCCGCAAGCGGGAGGTGCCCCCACCCTTCGCATCGTGTACGCGTCGGCGCCGCTGACCCGGTAGTAGCGCCGGCGCAGGCCGATCTGGGTGAACCCGGCGCTGCGGTACAACGCGATGGCCGCCTCGTTGTCGGTGCGCACTTCCAGATAGACCGCGCCGCCGTCGGCGAAATTCAGCAACTCGTCAAGCAAGCGGCGGCCGATGCCCCGCCCCTGGAATGCCGGGTCCACACCGATGGTGTGCACCTCGTATTCGAACGGCGGTTTGCGGCCCAACCGGGAGATGCCCGCATAGCCCACCACGCGGCCGGCGGCGCGCGCGGCCACGTAGTGGTTATGCGAGCTGGCGAGTTCGCGGTTGAACGCCACCGCCGGCCATGGGTCGTCACCGGGGAACAACAATGCCTCTAGCTCGGCGCACCGCTGCGCGTCGGCGGGGGTCAACGCGCCGAGTGTCACGGGCTCGCTGCAGGCGGTCATCGAGCCGCCAACGGCTTGGCATCGGGCCGGCGTAGATACAGCGCCACCAGCGGCGCGGGCTCAGCCGACCAGTCGGGCACCGCGGCGATCAGCCCGGCCGGCGTCGGGTAGACCGGCTCGCAGATCGGCAGGCCGTACCGGGCCGCGTGCTCGGGCGAACCCGCGACTGCCCGCGCGGGACCGGGGTCGACGTCGGCAGGCGCATTGACCGCCGGGCCGGCGGTACGGACCCCGTCGTTGTATCGCGCCCAGTAGACCTCGCGCCGCCGGGCATCGGTGACCACCAAGGTGTCGCCGGTGGTTCGCACCCCGATGGCGTCCAGGCTGCACACCCCGTGTACCGGGATGCCCAGCGCGTGCCCGCACGCGGCGGCGGTCGCCATCCCCGCCCGCAAGCCGGTGAACGGGCCGGGGCCGCAACCCACCACGACTGCGTCCAGATCGGTCATCGTCAGCCCGGCATCGCCAAGCGCCGCAAGCACATTCGGGGTGAGCCGTTCGGCGTGCGCCCGGGCGTCGACGGTGACACGCTCGGCCAGCACGGCGTGATCGGACAGTCGCACGACGCCGGCCGTGACTGCAGGCGTCGAAGTGTCCAGGGCGAGAACGATATTCACGAGCTGTTCCACTCCCAGGTCGCGATCCGCGCGTCGGAGTGGCTGACCCGCTCGAGGCGGACGTCCAGGTGCCGCTCGGACAGGCGTTCGGCCAGGCCTTCACCCCACTCCACCACGACGACCGCGTCGTCGAGCTCGGTGTCGAGGTCCAGCGAGTCGAGCTCGCCGAGCAGGTCGGCGCCCCGGTGGTCCAGCAGCCGGTAGACGTCGACGTGGATCATCGCCGGCGCGCCGGGTCGCCGCGCCGGGTGCACCCGCGCCAGCACGTACGTCGGTGAGGTGACCGGGCCGTCGACATCCATCGCCGCGGCAATACCCTTGGCCAGCACCGTCTTTCCGGCGCCGAGCGGACCGGAGAGCACCACCACGTCGCCGGCGCGCAGCTGCTTGCCCAGCCGGGACCCCAGCGCGACGGTGTCCTCGACGCGCTCGCAGGTGGCGGTGCCCTGCTCAGGCATGACGCCGGAACCGTTCCCGCAGACGCCGGTAGCGCAGGACCACCTTGCTCGGCGTGGCGCGGTTGACCAGCCGGACCAGACCATCGTTGATGGCTTCGTGTTTGTCCAGCAGCGCCAGGTGACTGGCCCCGGTGACGATGACAAGCTCGGACTGCGGCAGACAGGCCGCCATCTTCCTGGAGTACTCATCGGGGGTGATCAGGTCGTGGTCACCGCAGGCGATCAGCGTCGGAATGCGCAGCAACGTCCACAGCCCGGCGGTTTCGTCGTGCACTTCCAGTGCCCGCAAGAATCCCACCAGGGTGGCGATCGGGGTGCCGTTCATCATGCGCTGGGAGAAGGCGTCCAGGCTTCGGCTGACGTGCAGGTCGCTGTAGGACGCGGCCCGCAGAACCGGCGCGATCAGCGACCGCGACACATTGCGGCCGCGGTGCGTCAGCTTCGGGGCGGAGCGGGCGGTGAACCGAAGCGCTTCCACCGCAGGGTTTTTCAGCACCTCCCCTAACGGGGAACGGGCAACGCCTTCGGCGGCGGAGGAAATCAACGCCGCGCCGACGATCATGCGCCCGTACTGTTCGGGGTACTGCCGGGCGTGCGACAACACCGTCATGCCGCCCATCGAATGGCCGACCAGCACGACGACCCCCTGCGGCGCTGCCTCGGTCAGCACGGCTTCCAGATCCTGGCCCAGCTGGGTCAGCGTGTAGGTCTCGGGCTCGCCTTCGCCGGAGAGCCCGTGCCCGCGCTGGTCGTAGAAGACCATCCGCACCCGCGGGCCCCATTTCTCGGCGAGCCGGGTTCGCTGGAAGTAGAAGGCGCCCATGCGCAGACAGAAGCCATGGGCGAAGACCATGGTCACGGGCGCGTCGACCGGGCCGACTTCGCGGACGGCCAGCGGCACGCCGTCGGCCGTGATCACCACGTAGCTGCGGTCGCTGCTTATTGTCTCGAAATCCTCGTCGGCGTAAGGGTCTTCGACGTCCGTGGCCCGTTGGATCATCGAGCGGCGGGCCGAGGCCCCGACGATGGTGGCGACCGCAGTCAGCCCGGTGCCCCCCGCAAGCCAAACCCTTTCCCGGTGGCGCCTGCGGGTTCTCTTATCGCTCAACGGTTCCGGCCTCGCGATAGGTCCTGGTGATGCGCCCGCGTGGGCTGGTCACCACTTCGTAGTGGATGGTGCCGAGCAGGTCGGCCCAGTCCTGGGCGGTGGGTTCGCCGCTGCCGCCGGGCCCGAACAGGATCGCCTCGTCGCCCTCGGTGACGTCGATCGGACCGGGACCCAGGTCGACGAGGAATTGGTCCATGCAAATCCGCCCGACGCCCGGGCGCCGCCGCCCGTTGATCAACACGTCAAGCCGGCCGCCCAGCGACCGGAAAACACCATCCGCGTAGCCGATCGGCATCAGTGCCACGGTGGTGTCGTGCTCGGCGATCCAGGTGTGTCCGTACGACACACCATCGCCGGCGCGGATTGACTTAACCAGCGCGACAGCGCATTTCACCGTCATCGCGGGTATCAACCCCAGATCGCCGAGCTGCGGCACGGGGCTCAGGCCGTACACGGCGATGCCCGGACGCACCATATCGAAGGCCAGGTCGGGACGGGCCATGGTGGCCGCCGAATTCGCCAGGTGCGCAAGCTCGAACGCCACCCCCGCGTCGCGCGCCTGCGCCAGCATGTCGCCGAGCCGCTGCGCCTGAACGTCGTTGATCGAATTGTCGGGCTGGTCGGCGTAGACCATGTGCGACATCAGCCCGCGCAGCCGGATGGCGTCCTCGGCGACGGCCTGGCGCAGCGCGGTGAGCATCGACGGGTATGACGCGGGGGCGACGCCGTTACGGTTCAGCCCGGTGTCGACCTTGACGGTCACGGTCGCGGTGCGGCCGGTGCGGCGCACCGCGTCCAGCAGCTCGTCGAGCTGGCGCACCGAGGACACGGCGATCTCGATGTCGGCGAGCAGCGCGGGCCCGAAGTCGAGCCCGGGCGGGTGCAGCCAGGCCAGCACCGGCGCGGTGATCCCGTCGGCGCGCAGCGCCAGCGCCTCGTCGACCGTGGCGACGCCCAGCTCGGCCGCCCCGGCGGCCAGTGCGGCGCGGGCGACCCGGGTGGCCCCGTGGCCGTAGCCGTCGGCCTTGACGACAGCCATCAGCCGCGCGGGACCGGCGTGCTCGCGCAGCACCCGCACGTTGTGCTCGATCGCGCCCAGGTCCACGACGGCCTCGGCGAGGACCCCGGGGCTCAGGGATATCGGCGTAACGGCCACGGCCGCCATTGTCCCAGAACCGGCTCCGCGGCCCGCCCGGGAGAGTCAGTGCGCGAAGTGCTGGGCCTCGTAGTGCCCGCCCGGCTTGAGCTTGTCGAGCGAGGCCAGCGCGGTGCGGGCGTCGTCGTGCAGGGCACGGGCCAGGTCGGCGGACAGGCCCTCGCGAACCACGATGCGCAGCACCGATATGTGCGTGGCGTTGTCGGGCATGGTGTACGCGGGCACCTGCCACCCGTAGCCGCGCAGCTCGTGGGAGACGTCGAACTCGGTGTAGCCCAGGCCGCGGGCGAGCCGGAAGCTGACCACCGGGATCGCCGAGCCGTCCGAGATCAGCTCGCAGTGGTCGGCCTCGCGTAGCTGTTCGCCCAGCCACCGCGCCGTCATGGACAGGGCCTGCATGACCTTGGTGTAGCCGTCGCGGCCCAGCCGCAAGAAGTTGTAGTACTGGCCGACGACCTGGTTCCCGGGGCGGGAGAAGTTCAGCGTGAACGTCGGCATGTCGCCACCCAAGTAATTCACGTGGAACACGAGGTCCTCGGGCAGGTACTCCTTGCTTCGCCACACCACGAACCCGACACCGGGATACGTCAGCCCGTACTTGTGGCCGCTGACGTTGATCGACACCACCCTGGGCAGCCGGAAATCCCACTTCAGCTCCGGATGCAGGAACGGAACCACGAAGCCGCCGCTGGCGGCGTCGACGTGCACCGGAACATCCACGCCCCCGTCGGCGGCGAGTTTGTCCAGCGCCGCGCAGATCTCGGCGATGGGCTCGAGTTCGCCGGTGTAGGTGGTGCCCAGGATCGCGACCACGCCGATGGTGTTCTCGTCGACGGCGTCGACGACCTGCTCGGGTGTAATGACGTAGCGCCCCTCCTCCATCGGCAGATAGCGGGGTTCGACGTCGAAGTAGCGGCAGAATTTCTCCCAAACCACTTGGACGTTGGAGCCCATCACCAGGTTCGGGGTGCGGCCTTCCCACCCCTTGCCGACCTTCTCCCGCCAGCGCCATTTCATGGCCAGGCCGCCCAGCATCACCGCCTCGCTGGAGCCGATGGTGGACACCCCGCAGGCGCTGGCCGGGTCGTCGTCGCTCAGGCCGTCGGCGTGGAACAGGTCGGCCACCATGCACACGCAGCGCTGTTCGATGGCCGCGGTCGCGGGATATTCGTCCTTGTCGATCATGTTCTTGTCGAACGTCTCGGCCATCAGCTTGCCGGCCTCGGGGTCCATCCACGTGGTGACGAAGGTGGCCAGATTCAGCCGGGAACTGCCGTCGAGCATCAGCTCGTCGTGGATGAAGCGGTAGGCGGCCTCCGGCTCCATCGACTCCTCGGGCAGCCGCAGCGCGGGAACGGGCGCGGTGAACAGGCGGCCGGTGTAGGCGGGGGCGATCGAGTGCGCGGGCACCGACGGATGACTGCGGGACACGGCGGATCCTTTCGTTGGTGCTACAGGGCGGCCAGGGCGGCCCGGATGTGCGGGACCATCCGCGACGACGACGTCGGCGCCTCGCCGGGTCCGGGGTCGGCGGCGGACAGCTCCGCCGCGCGGGCATGCACGAACGCCGCGGCCGCGGCCGCCTCACCGGCCGGCAGCCCGGAGGCCAGCAGCGCGCCGATCATGCCCGAGAGCACGTCGCCGGAGCCCGCGGTCGCGGCCCAGGACTGCCCGGCGGGATTGAGATAGACCGGGCCGCCGGGGTCGGCGACGATCGTGACGTTGCCCTTGAGCAGCACCGTGGCGCCGAACGTGTCGGCCAGTTTGCGGGCGGCGCCCACGCGATCGTCGCCGGGCGGACTACCCGCGAGCCGCGCGAATTCGCCCGCGTGCGGGGTCAGCACGGTCGGCGCTGCGCGGTTGGCGACGAGATCGGGGTGGGCGGCCAGGATGGTCAGCCCGTCGGCGTCGACGATCACCGGCAGGTCGGTCTCCAGCGCGAACCACAGCGCCGCGGCCCCGGCGTCGTCGGTGCCCAGGCCCGGCCCGACCACCCACGACTGCACCCGCCCGGCGGCCGCCGGGGTGGGCGCCGCGATGACCTCCGGCCACTGCGCGAGCACCTCGGCGTGGGCACTACCCGCATAGCGGACCATGCCGGAGGTGGCCGCGACGGCGGCCCCGGTGCACAGCACCGCCGCACCCGGATAGGTCGACGAGCCGGCCATCACCCCCGTCACACCCTGGGTGTACTTGTCGTCGTGGGGGCCGGGCACCGGCCACCGCGCGGCCACGTCGGCGGCTTCGAAACCCAGCATGTCGGTCTCCGGCAGATCGAGCCCGATGTCGACCAGGACGACGCGCCCGCAGTCGGCCAGCGCGTGCACCGGCTTGAGCCCCCCGAAGGTTACGGTCAGCGCCGCCCGCACGGCGGGGCCGGTGATCGCTCCGGTCTCCACGTCGATCCCGCTGGGGGTGTCGACCGCGATCACCGGAATCCCCTCTGCGGCGGCGAACACCTCGGCGGCCCCCGGCCGCAGCGGTCCCGAGCCGGAAATGCCCACGACCCCGTCGATGACGAGATCGGTTGTGGCCGAGACACTTTCGACGACGCGCCCGCCGGCTTTCCGGAAGGCCGCCAGCCCCTTGCGGTGCGTGCGATCCGGCTTGAGCAGCACCGCATCGGCTCCCGCGCCGCGACGGCGCAGGAAGGTCGCCGCCCACAGCGCGTCGCCGCCGTTGTCGCCCGAGCCGACGACCGCACACACCCGACGGCCGGCGACCCCGCCGGTTCGGGCGGTGAGTTCCGCGATGATCTCGGTGGCCAGCCCGAAGGCGGCCCGTCTCATCAAGGCCCCGTCGGGCAGGCTGGCCAGCAGCGGCGCTTCGGCGTCGCGGATCGCGTATACGGAGTAGTAATGCCGCATCGAAGCCAGCCTAGGTTTCCCCGGACCGGAAGCGGCGGAATGCGGTTCCGAGTTTCGCCGGGTTCAGCGGCGGGCGCTTGCGCTCACGCGCCATCGGGTAGAAGCAGAGCCCGATGAGGATCGACGCGAAGTGGCCGATCGCGGTGAAGTTCAGCGCGTGATGGTTCATCGTGAGCAGCGGGAAACCGAAGATGACGAATAGCACGCCGAGGTAGCCCCAGCGCCACGGCCGCGCAATGTGATAGGTCAGCACGGCCATCACGCCGACAAGGAAATAGCTGACGCCGATGTCGCGCGCGTGCACCAGCCTTTCCGGCGCTTCGTGTTCCTCGATCGCGTAGTAGAGGATGCCTTCGCTGATGTAGGTGGCGAGGATGTGCGACGTCAATCCCACGGTGAGCCAGCGCAGCTGGCCCAGCCAGTGTTCGGCCGGCGCCAGGAAAAGGGTGAACAGCAGTAAGAACGGCTCCAGGTTCTTTCCGTCGATCCACAGCAGGCTGGAGAACAGCACACCCAGCGGGTTGGTGCCCAACTCGTGGATGTTGGTGGAGCGGTGCAGCAGCACGGAGTGCAGTTCCCGCCCGGGAAGTTGGTTTTGCACGATCGTCGTGATCAGCAGCACCAACAGCCAGCTGTAGGTCAGCGGCGCATCGATGATGAAGCGCCAGACCGCGAGCGCCATGCCGCGCAGTCGTGTCCTCACCGATGCATTGGCCACCGCTCAACTGTTGCACGCCGGCGACGCGGCCGTCGCTGACTCGTCCGGAGGCGACTCCGCTGCTTCCCCAGCTGGGTTCTCGGCCGGCTTTCCAGGTTTGACGAAATCGGGCGGTAAGTGCCGCCACCAGCAGGTGATGTACACCATCATCGAGAGCACCAGCACGACGACCACCCAGAGCACGACCCGGACGTCGATCCAGGAGCCGAACGGCGGCGCGTTGGGCAGCGCGTTGCGCAGCGGTACCACCGCGAAGAGCATCGCCGCATACCACGTCGTCATCGGCGGCTGGAACTGCCGTTTGTCGAGCGCCGTCAGAACCGCAACGACGAGGCCGAGGGCGGCCAGCCCGACGAGTACCCCGACGATGACGACGGCGAACGCCACAGTGCCCGCCGACCGCTGCAGCTTCACCTGGTAGGGCGCCAGGCCGTCGGCCGTGGCGGGGGCGGGAATGTCGATCTGCCAGCCGGCCAGCCGGTCCACGAACCTCACCGCGGCCCGTTCGGGCCTTTGCTCGGGACCGCGGAAGAGTTCGACGGTGACCGGCCCCGAAACGTAGTGGTCGAAAGGCCAGTTGGTCACGTCACCGCTGAGGGTGAGCGGAACCGGAAACGTGCCGGGCAGCACGTCTTTCGACCACGTGCGCTTGGTGGGCGTTGCCGTGGAGGTGACCACCACGCTGAGGTCTTCGGTGAGCCCGTGCGTGCGCGGATCCAGCAGCGCGGGCCCGGGCGCGATCGACATGTTGGTCATCAGCACGGTGTTGCTCTGCGCGACGTCCTGCAGGTCGATCGTCACCGTGGTGCCGTCGGAGGTCGGCTGCGCTCGAGTCAGGTCATGCGGGCCCTTACCGGCGCTGCCGTACAACGTGGTCGATGCGATGTAGGCCGCGATGAAGAGCAGCAGACCCGCGATGCCCAATTTCATCAGCGACGACTCCCCCTGTCGAGTTCAACGACTATTCGACGGTGACGGATTTGGCCAGGTTTCGGGGCTTGTCGACGTCATAGCCGCGGGCCTGCGCCACGGACGCCGCGAACACCTGCAGCGGGATGGTCGACAGCAGAGGCTGCAAAAGTGTTGACACGGAAGGGATTTCGAACAAGTGATCGGCGTAGGGCCGCACGGTGTCGTCGCCCTCTTCGGCGATCACGATCGTCACCGCGCCGCGGGACTGGATCTCGCGGATGTTGGACAGCAGCTTGGCGTGCAGCGTGGCCGACCCCTTCGGCGAGGGCATGACGACGATGACGGGCAGGTCGTCCTCGATCAACGCGATCGGGCCGTGCTTGAGTTCGCCGGCCGCGAAACCCTCGGCGTGCATGTAGGCCAGCTCTTTGAGCTTCAGCGCGCCTTCCAGCGCGACCGGGTAGCCGACGTGGCGACCCAGGAAGAGGATGGTCGAGGACTGGGCGAACCGATGGGCAAGGGCCGCCACAGGTTCGACCGTCGCGAGCACCCGCGCCACCAGGTCTGGCATCGCCTCCAGCTCGCGGTACTCGCTTTCGACCTCGTCGGGATACTTGGTGCCGCGGGCCTGCGCCAGCGCCAGGCCGACGAGATAGTTGGCGGCGATCTGCGCCAGGAATGTCTTGGTCGAGGCGACGCCGATCTCCGGGCCGGCGCGGGTGTAGAGCACCGCGTCGCACTCGCGCGGGATCTGCGAGCCGTTGGTGTTGCAGATCGCCAGCACCTTGGCCTTCTGATCCTTGGCGTGCCGGACCGCTTCCAGGGTGTCCGCAGTCTCGCCCGACTGCGAGATGGCGACCACCAGCGTGCTGCGATCCAAAACCGGGTCCCGGTAACGGAATTCGCTGGCGAGCTCCACTTCCACGGGAAGCCGCGTCCAGTGCTCGATCGCGTATTTCGCCAGCAGTCCCGAGTGATACGCGGTGCCGCAGGCGACCACGAACACCTTGTCGATCTCGCGCAGTTCCTGGTCGGACAGTCGCTGTTCGTCGAGCACGATCCGGCCGTTGACGAAATGGCCGAGCAGGGTATCGGCCACCGCGGTGGGCTGCTCGGCGATCTCTTTGAGCATGAAGAACTCGTAGCCGCCCTTCTCGGCGGCGGACAGGTCCCAGTCGATGTAGAACTCGCGGTACTCCACGTCTTCGTTGCCGTGGAAGTCGGTGATCCGGTAGCCGTCGGCCTTGAGCACCACGGCCTGGTCCTGGCCGAGTTCGACGGCGTTGCGGGTATGGGTGATGAACGCGGCCACGTCGGAGCCCACGAACATCTCGCCGTCCCCGACCCCCAGCACCAGCGGCGTCGACCGGCGGGCGGCGACGATCGTGCCGGGTTCGTCGGCGTTGGCGAACACCAGGGTGAAGTGGCCCTCGAGCCGGCGCAGCACGGCCAGCACCGAGGCCACGAAATCACCGGCCGTTGCGCCATGGCGATAGGCCTGCGAAACCAGGTGCACCGCGACTTCGGTGTCGGTGTCGCTGGAAAACTCGACGCCGTCGGCCTCCAGTTCGTGGCGCAGGTCGGCGTAGTTCTCGATGATCCCGTTGTGGACGACGGCGATCTTGCCGGCGGCGTCGCGGTGCGGGTGGGCGTTGCGGTCGGTGGGCCGGCCGTGGGTGGCCCAGCGGGTGTGGCCCAGCCCGGTGGTTCCGGTCAGCGCTTCCGCCGGCATCTCGGCCGTCGTCTTCTCCAAGTTGGCCAGCCGGCCGGCGCGGCGACGCACGGTGAGTTTGCCCATGCCGTCCAGCAGTGCGATTCCCGACGAGTCGTAGCCGCGGTACTCCATCCGGCGCAGTGCGTCCATGACGACGTCGAAGGCAGGGCGCTGCCCGACGTAGCCGACGATTCCGCACATCCTGCACAGGGTAGTGGAGCGGCTCCTGCGGTCCCAGCAGGCTGGACCTGCAGCGCGTTGACCTGCGTAAATGTGCCGAGAGGCGGGCATCGCCGGGTGCGGTCGTCCGCGAAACGCACGCCACGGGCGACGGCGGCGCCTACATTTCGGCCGAAATCATATTCCTAAACAATGCGTGTTTGTCACCTAATGTATTTCTGACGTTTCCTATACTTTCATTGCTCCATCGCGACGCACACTTAAAATTCGGGATATCGGCAAGTGAAAGGAACCGTCACTACGACGAATGATGTTGCGGCGCAGTAGTTATGCCGCAACAACAGACCGCCCCACCATCGATCAATTTGTTTTTAGTTGTCAGCTCTCGTAGACCTCAATGCCGATATCCGCAAATTCTTCTCGGAACTTCCGCGCAATCTTTTAGGAGCGGATCATGACTGCTGTTCCGTACGACGAAGCGGTGGCGAGCCCTCGGCCGCCGATCGATCGGGGTGACCCCGTGCTGGACACGGCCGCTCGTTTGCTGAGCATTCCGCTGCGCCAGGTGTACGCGGCGCTCTGGCGGCTCGGGCTGATCGAGGTGCGCTAACGTCGACGCGTGGCCCGAACCCGCAAGCTCGTCAAAGCTCTCAGCCGGCGCGGCCCACATCGGGTTTTGCGCGGTGACCTGGCGTTCGCCGGTTTGCCGGGGGTGGTCTACACGCCGGAAGCCGGACTGAATCTGCCCGGTGTCGCGTTCGGTCACACGTGGCTGGCCGGCGCCGCCCGCTACTCGGGTCTGCTGGAGCATCTGGCGTCGTGGGGCATCGTGGCCGCCGCCCCCGACACCGAACGCGGCCTGGCGCCCTCGGTGCTCAACCTGGCCTTCGATCTCGGCACCACCCTCGACATCGTGGCCGGCGTGCGGCTCGGGCCCGGCAAGATCAGCGTGCACCCCGCCAAGCTCGGCGTGGTGGGCCACGGTTTCGGCGGCTCGGCCGCGGTCTTCGCTGCGGCCGGCATGCCGGCCAAGCCCGCGGCCGTGGCGGCGCTGTTCCCGACCGTCACCAGTCCCCCGGCCGAGCAGCCGGCCGCGACGCTAGGGGTCCCGGGTTTGATTCTGACCGCGCCGGGCGACCCAAAGACGTTGAATTCCAACGCCTTGGCGCTTTCGCGCGCGTGGACCGCGGCCACGCTCCGCATCGTCAGCAAGGCCCAACCCGGCGGCCTGGTCGAGGGCCGGCGGCTGACGAAAGCGGTCGGGCTGCCCGGCGCGCATCGCGGCACGCAGCGATCGGTTCGGGCGCTGCTGACCGGGTACCTGCTCGCCACGCTGGCTGGGGAGAAGACCTATCGTGCCTTCGCAGACCCGGACGCGCACCTGCCCAAGACAGATCTCGTGGACCCCGACGCACCGCCGATCACGCCGGAAGAAAAGATCGTCGCGCTGCTGAAGTGATTGCGGACACACCGAACGGGTAGTCGCGCGCAATGGTTACCGTCCAAACGCTCTACAACCGCTGGATCACCGAACTCTGGGCCGGCCGACCGGTCGCGGCCGAGATCGTCACCGACGACTTCGTCGGCCATTGGCCCGACCGGGACGTACACGGCCCAGACGAGCTCCAGCAGATCGTCGAGCAGACACGAAACATGGTGTCGGGCTTGAAGTTTTCTGTTGAAATCGGGCCCTTTTCCGACGGCGCATTCCTCGCCGGCCGGTGGGTCGGCACTGGCCAGGGCCCGGACGGCCCGGTCTCGTTCACCGGCAATGACATCCTCCGTCTCACCGGCGACGGTCAGCGGTTCGCGGAGTACTGGACGGGCACGTCGGCAGGCTGAGGTCCACGTCGAGCGAATTTCACGTCGTGATATGCATCGTTGATGCGAATCGGGATCGCTCTGGATTATTCGGGTGGATTTAAAGAGGCCGTCGACCGCGTCGTCGAACTTGAGAAAGAAGGCATCGACATCGCGGTGGTGGCCGAGGCGTATTCCTACGACGCCATCAGCCAACTCGGGTACCTGGCCGCCAAGACCAACACCGTCGAATTGGCCACGGGCGTGGTTCCCATCTACATCCGCACGCCGTCGCTGCTGGCGATGACCGCCGCGGGCCTGGACTTCGTGTCCGACGGCCGGTTCCGTCTTGGCATCGGCACGTCGGGGCCTCAGGTGATGGAGGGGTTTCACGGCGTCCCGTTCGACGCCCCGCTGGGCCGCACCCGCGAGGTCGTCGAGATCTGCCGGAAAGTGTGGCGCCGCGAGCGGGTGCAATACGACGGCAAGTACTACCAGCTCCCCCTGCCCGCGGACCGCGGAACGGGTCTGGGCAAACCCCTGCAGCTCATCAATCATCCTGTGCGCGAACGCATTCCGATAACGATCGCGGCGCTGGGGCCGAAGAACGTCGAGCTCACCGCCGAGATCGCCGAGGGCTGGCAGCCGGTCTTCTATCTTCCCGAGAAGGCCGACTCGGTGTGGGGCGAGGCGCTGAAAGCCGGTGCCACAAAACGGGATCCGGCTCTGGGACCGTTAGACGTCATGGTGCACGCGTCGCTGGCCATCGGCGAGAATGTCGACGACCGGCTGGCGTGGGCCAAGCCGCAGCTAGCCCTCTATCTCGGCGGAATGGGTGCCAAGGGCCGCAACTTCTACCACAACCTCGCGACGCGCTACGGGTACGGCGAGGTCGCGGACAAGATCCAGGAGCTGTATCTGTCCGGCCGCAAGCGTGAGGCGATCGACTTGGTGCCCGACGAATTGGTGCGCGGGATGTCGCTCGTCGGACCACGCGGCTTCATCGCCGAGCGCCTGGCGGCATTCGCCGAGTCCGGAGTCACGACGCTGTTGGTGAGCCCGATGGCGACCGACGCCGAAGAGTCCGTGCGCTTCGTCGAGGAAGCGCTCCAGCTGCGGCCGTCCTGAGCACTCACTGTCCCGCCTGCGGAAGCTGATCGGCACGGCAGGTTCGAATCCTGCCGGGGCCACGGTTTGAGCAGCATAAATGCGATGCTGCACAAGATTCGCACAACTGGGGTTCCTCGCACCTGTTCGTGGGGCGCGACCTGTATCGCCAGGGCGACCCGTACCTGACGATTCGGGTGTCAACACCCGTCTGGGCATCACGTCGGCGCGAGACGCGGCCCCTGGCGTTGCTCCGTCTCTGCTGGCCATGGGCATCGGGTACCACCTCGTGGCCGCGCACTGCGCGGCGATCACCCGCGTCACCTGGCTGCCAGCGCCGCCGGTCGCTGCGATGCAAGATCCGAACACGCTTCGTGCCTGAGCTGTCATTAAGACCGACAGTCGGTGATTTGCCTACGACCTTTTCCGCGTGGTCGGTTGACGCGGCCCGCGTAATAATGCACAGTGACGGACGCGAGTTGTCGTGACCTTGGATGGCACCAGGATCCGATAAATCGATGAATGGACGAGACCCCGCCCGCACAGGGCGGGGTCTTTTTCGTGCCCGCGAGAGGCCAGGCGACGCAGGCGCAGCGACACGCCGATGCCTGCGCGCCAGCAACCTCACGACCAGGGAATTTCAAAACTGTTATTCCGAATATCTTGTATGTCGGTAACTTGTCGACCACTAGGTGTAGTGTTTCTGGTGCCATCCAAGGAAGGTGCAGCGAAGGCTGCCATAGACATTTTCTATCAGTAAAGGAAAGACAACTCGTGACCGACCAGCGCTCCGGCAAGCACGCATTCATTTCGTACGTGCGCGAAGACTCCGGACAAATCGACAGGCTCTGCCGCATTCTCGACGCGGCGAAGATCCCCCATTGGAGAGACCGCACCGCGCTCGGCCCGGGCGACATGTGGCGTTCGAAGATCCGCGATGCGATCAAGTCAGATTCGCTCGCGTTCATCGCATGCTTTTCCACGCAATCTGGCAACAAACCGAAGTCGTTCCAGAATGAGGAGTTGACCCTCGCGATTGAGGAGTTCCGCCTGCGTCCGCCCGGTCGAACCTACTTGATCCCGGTTCGGCTCGACGATTGCGAGATTCCCGCGTGGGAATTGGGTGCCGGCCAGATGCTGGGCGACGTCAATTACATCGACCTCTTCGGTGACGGCTACGCCGAGAACGCCGTGAAGCTCGTGGAGGCCATCAAGCGGGTAATGGGGTTGGAGACGATCGACCCCGCCATAGTGCGCACCGCCGTCGGCGAGGCCACCGCCGAAGATCGACCAAGGCTCCTACGGGATCTCACGAAGCAAATGATCCGGGATCCCGCAAGGGAAATCGAGCTCGACGAGCTCGTTACCCAAGAGGTGTCCCGGGTGCTCACCGGCATGCGGGACACCGGACGCTTTCCGGAACAGTTCACGGGCGGCACCCAGGACGAACTCACGGTCCTGCTGGCCGAAACTGCAACGAAGTACTGGGAACTCGTCGAGCCGTTCTGCTGGTCACTGCAGGTCGCGTCCCGCTGGGGTTCACCAGAGACGCTCAGCCCTTGGGTCAAAGGCATGCGCGCGCTGAGCGCCGAGGCACTAAAACCACGGGGTGGAACGACAGTGCTGCTCGACCTCTGTCACATCCCGGTTCTGGTGTCCGTAATGGTCGCCGCGCTGGCATCGACCGGCCAGGGGCGCTGGGACAACTTCAAGGCCCTCCTCGTCGACAACATGGTGTCGGACCGGGGTTACGAAGGCAAGCGGGTTGCGATCATCGAGTCGGTCACTCCGTGGGACCCGTTCGGCTACGGTGAGATCACCGCTCACGTGCTGGCACGCTCTGCGACGAGCGACGACGACTTTCCCTCTGCTGTAACGGGTTTCGACCGAAAGTACGGGAAGTTCCACACGCCAGCTGCTGAGTGGATGTTCGCCCTGTTGACGGAGATGTTCGCCGAGCAGTTCCCCGACGCTGATGCGTATCAGAGCGCATTCGATTACGCAGAGGTAGTACTCGGAGTCGTAAATGAAGATCTCGGGAATGTGAAGGACACCGGCGAGGGCCGCCCGCTGCGATTCCGAAATACATGGTTCGGGCGGTCGACCTGGCGGTATTCCCACCGTCACTGCGACCCCGTTACCGACCTCGCCGACGAGCACGCCGCATCTGGTTCGGTGTGGAAGCCGTTGCAAGCCGGTTTATTCGGAGGGGCCGCCGACCGCGCTGCGATCGCGATCCAGCAGTACGGCGAAAATTTCAAAGACATCGCCCGCAGGCACTGGTAGCTGGCCGCCGCCGGCGTTTCCAGGGTCCCGTACGGCGGAGGGGGAAATGGCTGACGTAGATCAGCACCGCGAGCGGCCGCGCCGACTTTTGAGGGGCCCTTGGGGGTGGGGCGGCGGTCATACCTTCGATTTTGCGATCAATTACGTTGTCGCACAACATGTTTAGAGGCATGATTAGAAGCATCAACCACGGGAGCGCGGTGTGGAGTTTAATGGTCGGCATGAGCGACACTCTGGAGTGGCGCGACAACGGCGAGATAATCCTGTTGACCACAGGCATCCCGACAGGGCCGCATCGGTTTGACTGCCAAGCCGAGCGCGGCAAGCGGCAATACGGCATCCAACACCAGGGCGACGATGGGTGGATGGTCCTGCATTTGGTTGGCGAGAAAGTCATACACCAGGAGATGTGCGAGTCGCTTGAGGCCGCGAAGGAACAGGCCGAGCTGTGGGAAGCGACCCACTCCCCTTAGCGGCGGGCGTCAGCAAGGCGGCAGACGTACGCTGCCCGCGGGCCAATGCCGTCGACGCGGCGGATGCGCTGCTGGATGAACGCCGCGAGCTGAGCGGGCGGCGCTACCACCGGCCACCCAAAATTTTCACAATTCCGAGCGTGAATACTCGGCCAAGCGCTTAGGCTCCCATCGGCGAATCGGGCTACGTCGGCAAACACGAGCGTCCCAAAGGGGTTCCGAGCAATGAGAGACCAATACAGCTTCCATTACAACGACATCGAACCCAAGGACGAGCACGGGTGCTGCGCATCGATGCTCACGCGGCGGGGCCATGCCTACGTCATGCACCGGCTGTCAAGCGGGTGGTGGGCGGCCAGCCATCAATTTCAGCGCGGCCCGGTGGAAATAATCACCCCGCACGGCGGCGTCAAGAGCGGCCACCGGGCATACCAAACCGCGCGCGACCACCTCACTGTGCTGCAAGGGCGGGAGAAGGCGGCCGCATCGCCATCAAGTGCGACGACTAGCGCTTAGTGAGACGGCACGCGACCGACTCGCGCATGTTGTCGCCTGGATACTGATCGCGGTCATCGTGGTCTGCGTGGCCATCGTCATCGTGGCCCTGGCCAAGCGTGGCGTGTCCCTTCCACGATCCCCCTATCCGAGCACTCACTTCACGACCACCCCCAGCCGGCCTCGGGTCTTCTATAAAAACTGCGACGAGGCCCACAAGGATGGCCGCTGGAACATTCCCGCGGACGACCCCGCCTACAGACCCGCGCTGGACAAAGACCACAACGGGATCGCGTGCGAGTCCCGCGCCCGGTAATGAGCAGGCCGAGCCACTACTCGACACAGGCAGGGAAATGAAAGCATTCGCCATTGTTTTAGGAAGCATTCTCGTCATCGTCGGCATCTTGATGGGTATCGGTAAGCAGACCATCACTGTGGACGGCACCACAATCGGATGCGGTTCCGCATTCACCCGCAGCTATGGTCGCGACGCTGAATCGAAGGACCAATTCAATCATCCCGTGGGGACTCCAAGCCGCTATGGGGAGAAGTGCGATAACAAGCTCGACAGCATGCATATGTTGACTACCGTCTTGCTGGTCGTCGGAGGCGCAGTGGCCGTCGCCGGGCTGTTTATCCCGAGCCAGAGACGGAGGGGCGCCGCGTCTGACTAATGGACCAAGGCCGATATGGCGCGATAGGTGGTTTCGCCATTCGACCCGTGGCAGCCAAATCCCCAAGCAGGACAACGACTCTCGCGGGATCGCCGGACTGGACGACATTGTTGGCAACGCTTCCCGCGCGCCGGTAACGCTGCGGGCGCGGAGCGATCCGATTGCGTGCCAAGGCAAGCCGCGGGATCCCCCGTCGGGGTTCCCGGATCGCGGATCAGCCCTGAGCGCTCACCGCTTCGGCAACTCGGGTGGCGACGTGCCGAGCCACGTCCGCTTCGGGCGCTTCCACCATCACCCGGATCATCGGTTCAGTTCCCGAGGGGCGCAACAGAATTCGCCCGGTATCACCGAGCTCCGCTTTGGCCCGCTCCACCGCGGCTTGCACCGCGGGCGCCGCGGCGGCGGCGGCCTTGTCGGCGACCTCGACGTTGATCAGCACCTGCGGCAACGTCTGCATCTGCGAGGCGAGGTCGGCCAGCGACTTGCCGGTCTGCACCATGCGGGTCATCAGCCGCAGGCCGGTGACGATGCCATCGCCGGTGGACCCCAGCGCGGGCATCACGATGTGGCCGGATTGCTCACCGCCGAGGCTGTACTCACCGGCCCGCAACGCCTCCAAGACGTAGCGGTCGCCGACGGCGGTGGTGCGCACCGTGATGCCGGCCGAGCGCATGGCCAGGTGCAGGCCCAGATTGCTCATCACCGTGGTCACCAAGGTGTTGGAGGCCAGCTCGCCGGCCTCCTGCATCGCGCGCGCAAGCACGACCATGATCGCGTCGCCGTCGACCAGTTCGCCGTTGGCGTCGATGGCCAGGCACCGGTCGGCGTCGCCGTCGTGCGCCAGGCCCAGGTCGGCGCGGTGGTCGATGACGGCCGCCCGCAGCGAGTCGAGGTGCGTCGAGCCGCAGCCATCGTTGATGTTCAGTCCGTTGGGCTCGGCGTGGATCGGGATGACCCGGGCGCCGGCCGCGCGATACGCGCGCGGTGCGGCCACCGATGCCGCGCCGTGGGCGCAGTCGACGACCACGGTCAGGCCGTCGAGCGGTGCCGTGCTGACCTTGCCGACGTGGCGCAGGTAGCGGTCGGCCGCATCCTCGGCGTCGAGAACACGGCCGATCCCGGCGCCGACCTGGCGCAACCCGGGCCCGGCCGCGACCAGTTCTTCGATCTGGTCCTCGGTGTCGTCGTCCAGCTTGTGGCCGCCGGGGCCGAAGATCTTGATGCCGTTGTCGGGCATCGGGTTGTGCGACGCCGAGATCATCACCCCGAAGTCGGCGTCGTAGGCGCCGGTCAGGTAGGCCACCGCGGGGGTCGGCAGCACCCCGACGCGCAGCGCGTCCACACCCTCGCTGGTCAGGCCGGCGATGACCGCCGCCTCCAACATTTCGCCGCTGGCTCGCGGGTCGCGACCGATCACGGCGACTCGGCGGCCCGGACCCGCCGCGCTCGCCAGCCGCCGCGCGGCCGCAGAGCCCAGCGCCAACGCCAGCTCGGCGGTCAACTCACGATTGGCGACCCCGCGAACGCCGTCGGTGCCGAATAGTCGACCCATGCGGATAAACCTCTCACAGTTGACGGTCGTGCACCTAACACATGCCCGTTCATTTCTGGACGAAACCGTGCGTGTATGCGCGCGGACACGCCGCTAAAGGTGCAGTAGATGCACGGTTGCGGCCAGAAAGTGATCGGTGATCAGCGCTTGCTGTACTGCGGCGCCTTGCGCGCCTTCTTCAAGCCGTACTTCTTGCGCTCGGTGGCACGCGGGTCACGGGTGAGGAACCCGGCCTTCTTCAAAGCCGGCCGGTCCTCCGGCGAGGCCAGGATCAACGCCCGGGCGATGCCCAGGCGCAGCGCGCCGGCCTGACCCGACGGTCCCCCGCCGTGCAGCAGCGCGAAGATGTCGAAGCTCTCCACCCGGTCGACGGTGACCAGCGGGGCCTTGATCAGCTGCTGGTGCACCTTGTTGGGGAAGTAGTCCTCGAGGCTGCGGCCGTTGAGGTCGAACTTGCCGGTGCCGGGCACGATGCGCACCCGCACCACGGCCTCCTTGCGGCGGCCGACGGTCTGGATGGGCCGCTCGAACACGAACGGCTCGCTGGGCTTGGCCGCCGGGGTCTCCGCCGGAGCGGCCGGGGTTTCCGGGGTTTCTGGGGTCGCCGCGGTCTCGACGGCCTCGGTTGTTTCGGTCACTGGGCCACCTGCTTGATCTCGTACGGAACCGGCTTTTGTGCGATGTGGGGATGCTCCGGGCCCGCGTAGACGTGGAGCTTGCGCTGGATCTGACGGCTGAGCTTGTTCTTGGGCAGCATGCCGACGATCGCCTTTTCCACGACGCGGGTCGGGTGCTTTTCCATCAGCTCGCCGATCGTGCGCTTGTGCAGGCCGCCGGGATACCCCGAGTGGGTGAAGGCCAGCTTGTTCTGCAGCTTGTCGCCGCTGATGGCGACCTTGTCGGCGTTGATGACGATGACGAAGTCGCCGCCATCGACATTGGGAGCGAACGTCGGCTTGTGCTTACCGCGCAGCAGGGTGGCTGCCGCGACGGCAAGGCGGCCAAGCACCACGTCCGTGGCGTCGATGACGTACCACGACCTCGTGGTGTCACCCGCCTTGGGCGCGTATGTGGGCACAGCGCTTACCTTCTTCTTCTCGAGGTGGATCCCGGTGTGACCCGGGCATCGGTCAGGCGCTGACGGCGGGGCTTGATCTCGGCGACCGACATTGACCCGAGGCCCTGGCGTACCGCACGCCAACCGAGCAGCTTACCGACCCGCATCCCCGCAGGTCAAAATCGTCTCCACCAGGTGACGGTCGGTTTGAATCCAGTGCCGCGCGCTTGTCGCGGTAGACTGTCATCTTCGCCTTAAGCGGAGTTCCTTGAAGGGTCCGCCATGATCTCATTCCGGCGCTGGCTATCCCGCAAGTTCTACCTCTGGTCCTGCCGCATCTACGAAGACTGGCACGAAGTCGAACTCACTTCCGACACGGGCGAGACCATCCGCTTCTGCTGCTACGGCGATCTCACCGGTTCTTGGCCCGACCGCTGGGAGTTCAGCTGCTCATGCGAATAGCGCGCTTCCGCGAATCGCTAAGGGCGATGGGAGCTACGCCAGGGCCATGTGGCGGGTTGAGACGACATCGTGCCTGGGGACCAACTTCTCAGTGGAAATACGCCCGGTGGCATCGAGCGCCGATCGCAATGCGCTTAGCGCACCGATGAGGGAATCTTCAGACGCATCTGGCACGTCAATCGTCCAAGTCACTGCCAGATCAGCCAACCTAGCCGTGTAGTCGGCATCGACGCCCAGCGCCATTAACTCGTCCGCGACCGCGTCAAGCAGCGCCTCAAATTGAGAGGAGTCGTTTAGGCCAGGCGCGAACTGCAGCTCAATTTCAAACACTCCGGGCATGTCCTTACTCCATCTCTCAACGGCCCCAACAAGTCTTACGCGAAAGTTCTACCTTCGCTACCGACTCGTCCCTGGGCAGACGGGTCGCCGACGTAAAGGCGATGGAAACCGGCGCGCGGCGCATCCTTCGTTCCGCGTACACGCCGAGACGCGTTGAGGGCGAAAGTGGGGCGATAATCCCGCGCGGGCGGGCGCCCAATCGCTAAGCAACACTGGACGATGTTTGCCGACCTGGCACAGTTTTTCGGTGAATTGACGTACCGATACGCGGTAGTAGCCTTACACGCGCGCGGGAAGGGGTAGCGGTGACCGTCAATCCTCGTGACTTGCAGCCCGGGCCAGAGCACTCTCCTTACGCCAATGAGCGGAGTGACGCAAAAGCGCGAGCGGTGAAATGCAGCTGCGCTACATAAGCGTTCCGCTCCTGATCGGCGAGGCCGGCGGGGACCCATGGGCGGTAAATCAAACCCTCCAAGCAGGCCGTCCAGCCCAGATTTCTGATCTGGCGCAGGCGTTTCATGCTGCGGGCAGGTCGACTGCCGAGTCCAATTCGGCGTTCGACGAAGCCCGTCGCCGCTTTGAGGCGTCCTGGAATCGCGACAACGGCGAGAACCCGATCAATGACTCCGCCGAGGTACAGCGCACCGCCCAGGCTTTGGGTGCGCAGTCCGAACAGCTACCCAAGATCGGGGCCGACCTGGAAAACATCGCCGCCGCTCTTGCTCAAGCGCAAAGCACCGGCGCGGTGCTGATCTCCACTCTGGAAAGTCAACTACAGCAGCTCGACGACGAAATCGGTCAAGCGGTCGAAGAGGAGCACAACATCCACCTCACCGACGGCTATCGGAAGGCGCTAGATGCGCTGATCGCCAGCCTGGAACAGAAAGCCATCGACGACACCAAATCCGCTCTGGGCCAACTCAATTCGTTACGCGACGGCTACTCCGCGTACTTGCAAAGAGCGACGGCGAGTCTGCGCGCCGACGGGTATGCCAACGACGGCCTTCTGCGGGGAGTCGACGCAGATACGAAGCTTCCGCCACCCGGCACCAGTGCTGAGGACGTACACAAGTGGTGGACATCGCTGGCACCGCAGGAGCGCCAGCACCTCATCGATGAGCACCCCGAAGAACTCGGCAATCTCAACGGCGTGCCGATCAACGCCCGCAGTGACATCAACGAGGCGGTCATGAACGACGACCTTCACCGCGTGGAGGACATTGCCAAGAACCATGGCGTGTCAGTCCAAGACGTGCTCAACGACCCCGGCAAGTACGGGCTGTCTCCGGCGGGGATCATGCGCTACAACAACGCCGTCCAGGCACGAAACGGCCTCAACACATCCTCAAAAGCTGTGGACGCGTTCGGGCGTCACCCGCCCGTGTACTTAATGAAGTACCAGCCCGAGGCATTCGGCGGAGAAGGGTCTGCAGCTATCGCGATGGGAAACCCCGACACAGCGGCCAACACCGCCGTCTTGGTCAAGGGGTTGGGCTCCGGCGTGCGGGAGGGAACGCTGTCCAATCCCGACGGGGTGCGCCTCTATGAGGAGTCCGCCCGCGCTGATTGGGGCAAGGAGACCGCCGTAGTGATGTGGGTCGGCTACGACGCCCCCAACACCTGGCACGACCCAGGTCTCTACGAGCCGAACATGGCCCGGACCGGCGCACAGTCATTGGCCGCCGATGTCAACGCGCTGCCGGTCACCCACCTGGGGGCACCATCGCATATGACTGTGGTCGGCCACTCCTACGGCTCCACCGTCGTGTCCGATGCGGCCGCCGCCTACGGGATGCACACCAACGATGTGGTCCTGGTGGGCTCGCCAGGCACTGACCTGGCGCATTCGGCGGCCGACTTCCACCTGGCATCCGGCGGGCATTTGTATGTCGGGGCGGCCTCGGGCGACGCGGTGACCTGGGCGCCGGGTCATGTGACAGGCCCCGGCCTTATCGGTCCAACCCTCGGAGGACTCGGTGACGACCCCTCGGTTGACGGCTTCGGCTCCACCCGCTTCGAAGCCGAAAACCCCCAATACACGGGAGACCCGACCTTCGATCACTCTCACTACTTCGACAAAGGTTCAGAATCGCTGTTCGCCATGGCCGACGTGGTCTCCGGCCACGGCGATGCCCTGCAACACGACGGCCTAACCGCGCACCACCGCGGCGAATACGGTTTACCGGAATGGGTCGACCCCGAAGCGTGGCGGACAGCAACCACAGGGCACCAACACACTGGCGCAACGGGTTAACTCGTAACCGCTCCGACGTGCATCAGACCCCTGAAAGGAAGTGACGAGTGTGGACTCTGGCAGCACGGATCGCCACCGCGGCGATAAGCATCGGCCTAGCCCTCAGCGGGTGTGGTGAACACGTGAGTCACCCCATGCCCTCGTCACAGGCTCGCGCCCAGGTGGTCGATGCTGCCCGCGACATCGTGACTGCCTTGCACGCCGAGGTGACCGAGGCAACGTTTAGCTATGAATCGTGTAACGACCAGGGAGAGGCACCATTTCGCGGTGTTGTGAATTTGTCGTTCTGGCTGCCTGGCATCCCGCATAACCAGCCGGTCGACTCGCAGTCGGTGATCAAGGGCCTTGTGGCTGATGGTTGGAGCACCGACTCGGATTTCAAATCCCATGGGCCGACCCTGAAGAAGAACGGCGTAAACACCATCCTGACGATCGCACCTACCCCTCCCCCCTCGGTGAGCCTTGTCCGTCACGTCGGAGCCGATATCAACGGCGAATGCCGCGACACAACCGACCACCGCACCGATGGCTCCACAGCCCCAGTCGATATCAGCCAGGAAATCCGCCAGCCCTGATCTAGCCAGCCAGGTCCGCGATTGTCGCGGCAGGGATCGGTCCAAAATTCCGCCGGGAAATTTGTCGAATACGTATTTCCGCCTCACGGTAAACCGCACGCCGAGCGTCCTGCTGAGGTTTATCCACAGGTCGGGCGAGTTTCGGGTTTGCCGGATCCGGGTAAAATTTCCGGGTGTTTACTCACCGCATACGTAGCCCCCGGGCGGGCGGCGCGCGGTCAGCGGCTCGCTGGGTCGGCCTGAGCGCTTCCGCGCTGGTCACCGCGACCGGCCTGCTCGCCCTCCCCACGGCGTCGATGGCCTCCGCCGACGACTGCCCGGATGCTGAGGTGATCTTCGCCCGCGGCACCAACGAGCCGCCCGGCCTGGGCCGCGTCGGCGACGCCTTCGTCGACTCGCTGCGCCAGCAGACCGGCATGAACATCCTGCCGTACGGGGTGAACTACGCCGCCAGCAAGCTGCAGCTGCACGGCGGTGACGGCGCCAACGACACCATCGACCGCGTCAAGAAGAGCGTGGAGAAGTGCCCGAGCACCAAGATCGTGCTGGGCGGCTACTCCCAGGGCGCCTCGGTGATGGACATCGTGGCCGGCGTTCCCATCGGCGGCATCAACTGGGGCAACTCGCTCCCACCGCAATACGCCAGCAACATCGCGGCCGTCGCCACCTTCGGCGACGTGGCCGACCGCGCCGGCGGAACGCTGCCGGCCCAGAGCACGCTGCTCGGGTCCAAGGCGATCGACCTGTGCAACCCGCAAGACCCGATCTGCCACGCGGGCCAGGGCAACGAGTGGACCGGGCACACGGAGGGGTATGTGCCCGTGTACACCACCCAGGCCGCGGCCTTCGTCGCGTCGAAGCTGCTGGCCGGAACCGGCCAGCAGGTACCCGGGTACGGACCCACCTCACCGGGCTACGGCCCCACGTCACCGGGGTACGGCCCGCAATCGCCGGGATCCGGTCCGCAATCGCCGGGATCCGTACCGCAGTCACCGGGTTCCGTACCACAGGCGCCAGGGCCCGGACCGTCGATCCCTCCGACGACGGCGCCGGCTCCCGCGCCCGCGGCGCCCACGCCTTCGCCTGATCTGGTCTCGGCGATCCACTGACCGCATAGGCTGGCCGGTTAATATATCGGCCCATGAGGCTGCGCGGTTTCGCGGCCGCGACATTGCTCGCCGCGACGTTGGTGATAGCCCCGCCACGGCGCCGATTGCATCGGCGGCGTGCCCGGGCGCCGAGGTGGTATTTGCCCGGGGCCGGGAGGAACCACCCGGACTCGGCGTCATCGGCGACGCGTTCCTCAATTCGCTGCGCGGCAAGACGGCTATGCCGGTCGGAGCGTATGGGGTCAACTATCCCGCAAACATCAGCGTCGACGCAGGCGCCAACGACATCAGCGCCCACGTTCAAGCCATGGCCAAGCAGTGCCCGAACACCCGCGAGGTGCTCGGGGGGTATTCCCTGGGCGCCGAAGTGGTTGATCTCGCGACCTGGGGCCGGATACCGCCGGGGGCGGATCAGCACGTCGCGGCGGTTGCGTTGTTCGGTAATGGCACCCGGCAGGTCGCCCCCGCCTTTGCGGGGAAGACGATCGACCAGTGTGCACAGGGCGACCCGATCTGTCGCAATGGCATGAATTGGCCGTCACACCTGCAGCCGTCGTATCTCAACTCCGGCCTGATCGATCAGGCCGCCAGCTTCGCCGCCGCCCGGCTCTAGCGCGTGCGCAGATCGCGGGTGATCAGGATTCGCGACGCGAGCTCGCCGTCGGGTGGGTAGTCCACGCCGATCAGCGTCAGCCCGTGCGCGGGCGCGGCCGCGAAGTCGCTGGACCGGTCCGTCGCGGTGAGCAGGTGGCGACACCAGGTGACCGGACGCCGATGCTCGCCGACGGCCAGCAGCGCCCCGATCAGTGACCGCACCATCGACCAGCAGAACGCATCGGCGGTCACGTGCGCCGTGATCAACTCGCCCTCGCGCGACCAGTCCAACCGCTGCAGATCCCGGATCGTGGTGGCGCCATCTCGCTGACGGCAGAACGCCGCAAAGTCGTGCAGCCCCAACAGGTCTCGTGACGCCGTGCTCATCGCGTCCAGGTCCAGTGTGCGCGGCCACGCGGTGACGTAGCGCGCCCGCTGCGGCTCCACGCCGTAGGGCGCCGTGGACAACCGGTAAGCGTAATGGCGGCGCAGTGCCGAGAAGCGGGCGTCGAAACCCGCTGGGGCGCGGGCGATCCGGAGGACCCGGACGTCGGTGGGCAGGAACCGGCCCAGGCGCCGCAGCAGCGGCAGGAATTCCGGTTCGCCGACGCGGGGTGCGCGCGGGTAAGCGTTGGGCAGCGCGTCGTCCGGGACGTCGACGTGTGCCACCTGCCCGGTGGCGTGCACGCCGGTGTCGGTGCGCCCGGCGGCGCGCAGCCGCACCGGGGTGCGGAAAACCGTCGTCAGCGCCTCGTCGAGAACGCCGGCGACGGTTCTCTGCCCGGCCTGGGTTGCCCAGCCCGCGAAATCCGTTCCGTCGTAGGCGATATCGAGCCGGAGACGGACGTCCTCGCTAACTGTCGGTGGCTCCGTCGCCCTCATCGGCGGCCTCGGCCTCGACTTCGGCCGTCTCGGCTTCGACTTCTTCAGCCGTTTCGGCCTCGACTTCCTCGGCCGTCGGGCCCTCGGCGGCCTCCGGCTCGACGGCGGCCTGCGGCGCCGCAGCCGCCGCGACAGGAGCGTCAGCCTTCTTCGAGGCTTTCACCCGGCGCGCGCGATCGGCCTCCGACGTCACCGTCTTCTCCCGCACCAGCTCGATCACGGCCATCGGGGCGTTGTCACCCTTACGCGCCTCGACCTTGATAATGCGGGTGTAGCCACCGTTGCGGTCGCTGTAGAACGGCCCGATCTCCTCGAACAACGCGTGCACGATGTCCTTGTCGCGGATCTTCTTGAGAACCTCTCGACGGTTGTGCAGCGTGCCCTTTTTCGCGTGCGTGATCAGCTTCTCCGCATACGGCCGCAGCGCACGGGCCTTCGGCTCGGTCGTCTTGATCCGACCGTGCTCGAACAGCGACGTGGCCAGGTTGGCCAGAAGGGCCTTCTGGTGCGAAGACGACCCGCCGAGGCGAGGGCCCTTGGTGGGCTTGGGCATTGCTGTCGCTCCTGTCTAGATGATTCTGGCCTTTAGAGCTGTTCGGTTTCCGCGTAGTCCTGGTCGTCGTAGGCGCCCTCGCTGGACCAGGTCCCGGTCGCGACGTCGTAGCCCGCAACCTCCGACGGGTCGAAGCTCGGCGGGCTGTCCTTGAGCGACAGGCCCAGCTGGTGCAGCTTGACCTTCACCTCGTCGATGGACTTCTGGCCGAAGTTGCGGATGTCGAGCAGGTCGGACTCGGTGCGGCTGACCAGCTCGCCGACGGTGTGCACACCCTCGCGCTTGAGGCAGTTGTACGACCGCACGGTCAGGTCCAGGTCGTCGATCGGCAGCGCGAACGACGCGATGTGGTCGGCCTCGGCCGGCGACGGCCCGATCTCGATGCCCTCGGCCTCGACGTTGAGTTCGCGTGCCAGACCGAACAATTCGACCAGGGTCTTACCCGCCGATGCCAGCGCGTCGCGGGGAGTGATCGAACTCTTGGTCTCCACGTCCAGGATCAGCTTGTCGAAGTCGGTGCGCTGCTCGACGCGGGTCGCGTCCACCTTGTAGGTGACCTTGAGCACCGGCGAGTAGATGGAATCGACTGGGATACGGCCGATTTCGGCGCCGGAGGCCCGGTTCTGCACGGCCGGGACGTAGCCGCGGCCGCGCTCGACGACCAGCTCGACCTCGAGCTTGCCCTTGTCGTTCAGCGTCGCGATGTGCATGCCGGGGTTGTGCACGGTGACACCGGCGGGCGGCACGATGTCACCCGCGGTGACCGCACCGGGGCCCTGCTTGCGCAGGTACATGGTGACGGGCTCGTCCTCCTCCGAGGACACGACCAGGCCCTTGAGGTTCAGGATGATGGCGGTGACGTCTTCCTTGACGCCGGGCACGGTGGTGAACTCATGCAGCACGCCGTCGATGCGGATGCTGGTGACCGCCGCGCCGGGAATGGACGACAGCAGGGTCCGCCGCAGCGAATTGCCCAGGGTGTAACCGAATCCCGGCTCCAGCGGTTCGATGACGAACTGGGACCGGTTGTCGGTGAGGATCTCCTCCGACAGTGTGGGTCGCTGTGAGATCAGCATGGTGTTTCTTCTTCTCCTTCTCGGCACCCGCTATTTGATGCCGCTAAGACCTGCACTGGGTTCAGTGCAGGGGGGTCTACTTCGAGTAGTACTCGACGATCAGCTGCTCGGTGAGCGGCACCTCGATCTGCGCGCGCTCGGGCAATTGGTGGATCAGGATGCGCTGGCGCTCCCCCACGACCTGCAGC
The DNA here is from genome assembly GCF_001954215.1 of Mycobacterium sp. IS-2888. Classification (NCBI taxonomy): domain Bacteria; kingdom Bacillati; phylum Actinomycetota; class Actinomycetes; order Mycobacteriales; family Mycobacteriaceae; genus Mycobacterium; species Mycobacterium sp. IS-2888. Next base: position 173,674 of record NZ_MBET01000094.1, on the reverse strand, counting down.
CAGCTCGGGATCGGGCGCTCGCCGGCGGTCTCCCGCGCGATCTGGAACGGCACCGAGTTCACCGACTTGTCGCGCACGTCGATGATGTCGTACTGCGACACCCGATAGCTGGGCACGTCGACGCGCACGCCGTTGACCGTGAAGTGGCCGTGGGTGACCAGCTGACGGGCCATCCGCCGGGTACGCGCGATGCCGGCTCGGTAGATCACGTTGTCCAGCCGGCTCTCCAGGATCTGCAGCAGCTCGTCACCGGTCTTGCCGGGACGGCCCGCGGCCTCCTCGTAGTAGCGGCGGAACTGCTTTTCCATGACGCCGTAGGTGAAGCGGGCCTTCTGCTTCTCCTGCAGCTGCAGCAGGTATTCGCTCTCCTTGATCCGCGCGCGGCCGTGCTGGCCGGGCGGGTAGGGGCGCTTCTCGAACGCCTGGTCGCCGCCGACGAGGTCGGTGCGGAACCGGCGCGACTTGCGGGTGACGGGTCCGGTGTAACGAGCCATCGGTTGTTTCTCCTCCTAGACCCTGCGTCGCTTCGGCGGGCGGACGCCGTTGTGCGGCTGCGGCGTGACGTCAGAGATCGCGCCCACCTCCAGGCCCGCAGCCTGCAGCGAGCGGATCGCGGTCTCCCGGCCCGAACCGGGGCCCTTCACGAACACGTCGACCTTGCGCACGCCGTGCTCCTGAGCCTTGCGGGCGGCGTTCTCGGCGGCCAGCTGCGCGGCGAACGGGGTCGATTTCCGCGAACCCTTGAAGCCGACATGGCCCGACGACGCCCAGGCGATGACGTTGCCCTGGGGGTCGGTGATCGTCACGATCGTGTTGTTGAACGTGCTCTTGATGTGGGCGGCGCCGTGCGGGACGTTCTTCTTTTCCCGTCTGCGGGTCTTCTGACCCTTCTTGGGCGCCGCAGCACCACTTGCCTTCTTCGGTGGCATCGGTTACCTGGCCTTCTTCTTGCCTGCGATGGTGCGCTTGGGTCCCTTGCGGGTCCGCGCGTTGGTCTTGGTCCGCTGGCCGCGCACCGGCATGCCGCGGCGATGCCGCAGGCCCTGGTAGCAGCCGATCTCGATCTTGCGGCGGATGTCGCCCTGCACCTCGCGGCGCAGATCGCCCTCCACCTTCAAGTTCGCTTCGATGTAGTCACGCAGGTGGGTCAGCTGGTCATCGGTGAGATCCTTGGTCCGCAGATCCTTGTCGATGCCGGTGGCGGCCAAGATCTCGTTGGAGCGGGTACGGCCGATGCCGAAGATGTAGGTCAGCGCGATCTCCATCCGCTTGTCACGCGGTAGATCGACGCCTACTAGTCGAGCCATAGGTGGCGTTTCCTCTTATCTCATGCGGAGGTCTTGTCCCAGTCCGTTCCCTGCCCAAAAAATGAATTGGGCCGGGGCCCGGCCTCCGTCCGGGCGTAGGTAGGCGGCGTATCCGCCTAGTGGTGCTGGGAGGTCTGCATTCAGTTGTTCAGGCCGCGTCAGGATTAACCCTGCCGCTGCTTGTGGCGCGGATCCGAGCAGATCACCATGACCCGCCCATGCCGACGGATCACCCTGCACTTGTCGCAAATCGGCTTCACGCTGGGGTTGACCTTCACGGCTTTTCGATCCTGTTCTCGTCTGTTGGTGGGTTATTTGTACCGGTACACGATGCGGCCCCGGGACAGGTCGTAGGGAGACAACTCCACCACCACCCGGTCCTCGGGCAGGATGCGGATGTAGTGCTGCCGCATCTTGCCGCTGATATGGGCAAGCACCTTGTGACCGTTCTCCAGCTCAATGCGGAACATCGCATTGGGCAGGGGCTCGACCACGCGGCCCTCGACCTCTATGGCGCCGTCCTTCTTGGCCATAACCTCTCGTCAAATCCTCGTCGTTTAGTTTCGTTGCATCTGCGCCCACATCGGCGCAGCATTCACACCGACTTGAAACGTGAGCCGGTGACAGGAAAGTTCCTAGGGACTGGGCACGCAAAAGCCGGCGCGAAGACGCACCGTTGATCCAGGATACCTGGTTATTCGGCCCCGGCCAAAATCCCTCCGCGGAATAGCACCCGCACACCGCCGGTTGCAGCCACCATGACTGATTCTGCAGCTAGCAAGCCCAATCTTGGCCGGTTCGGATCGTTCGGGCGCGGCGTCACTCCCCAGCAAGCCAAGGAGATCGAAGCCCTGGGATATGGGGCGGTCTGGGTGGGCGGTTCGCCTCCTGCCGAGCTGGCTTGGGTCGAACCCCTCCTCGAAGCCACGACCACCCTGCAGGTGGCCACCGGCATCGTCAACATCTGGACGGCGCCCGCCGCGCCGGTCGCCGAATCGTTCCACCGGATCGACGAGGCCTACCCGGGCCGCTTCCTCCTCGGCATCGGCGTCGGCCATCCCGAGGCCCACACCGAATACCGCAAGCCATATGACGCGCTGGCGGAGTACCTGGACCAGCTCGACGAGCACGGCGTGCCCGCCGAACGTCGCGTGGTGGCCGCGCTGGGACCGCGGGTTCTCAAGCTTTCGGCGGAGCGCAGCGCCGGAGCGCACCCCTACCTCACCACCCCCGAGCACACCGCGCACGCACGCGAGCTGATCGGCCCGTCGGCGTTCTTGGCGCCCGAACACAAGGTGGTGCTGACCACCGACGCGGACAAGGCACGCACGGTCGGCCGCAAGGCGCTCGACATCTATTTCAACCTGGCCAACTACCGCAACAGCTGGAAACGCCTGGGCTACTCCGACGACGAGGTCACCCGGCCGGGCAGTGACCGCCTGGTCGACGCCGTGGTGGCCTATGGCACGGTGGACCAGATCGCGGCTCGGCTCAAGGAGCACCTCGACGCCGGAGCGGACCACGTGCCCGTGCAGGTTCTGACCAAAGATGAAAACCTGGTTTCGGCGCTGGCCGAGCTCGCGGGGCCGCTCGGGCTGACCTAGCACACCAGGGGGGACCTAAATGACCGGGGGAGCAGCACTAAAACCCGATCTGGGACGGTTCGGCGTATGGCTGGGATCACGGTCTATCACGCCGCAGCTGGCCAGCCGAATCGAATCGCTGGGCTATGGCGCGGTGTGGATCGGCGGATCACCGGACGCTGACCTGGCTTGGGTCGAACCTGCCCTTGCCGAAACCGACTCGCTACAACTGGCCACCGGGATCGTCAACATCTGGTCCGCGCCGGCCGCGGCGGTCGCGCGGTCGTACGAACGCATCGAAAGCGCCTATCCCGGAAGGTTTTTGCTCGGCATCGGGGTGGGCCACCGCGAGCACACCCAGGAGTACGTCAAGCCCTACGACGCGTTGGACCGTTACCTCGACGAACTCGACGCGGCGATGGTGCCGACCAGCCGGCGAGTGCTGGCGGCGCTCGGCCCGCGGGTGTTGCAGCTGGCGGCCGAGCGCAGCGCCGGCGCGCACCCCTACCTCACCACACCCCAGCACACGGCCAAGGCGCGCGAACTCGTCGGAAGCTCGGTGTTCCTGGCGCCCGAACACAAGGTCGTGCTCAGCACCGATGCCTCCGAAGCCCGTGCCATCGGCCGCCGGTACGCGAACTTCTACCTGGACCTCAGCAACTACGTGAACAACTGGCTGCGGTCGGGATTCACCCACGACGACGTGCGCAAGCCCGGTAGCGACAAGTTGATCGACGCGGTGGTGGCCTACGGCACCCCGGAGGCCATCGCGCAACGCCTCACCGAACACCTGGATGCCGGCGCAGACCACGTCGCGGTCCAGCCGCTCGACGCGACGCCCGACGACGAAGTGGTGCGCGTACTGGGAGAACTGGCGGGACCGCTGGGCCTCACCCGTTAGGGTTTGACCATGCGGCTATTGGTCACCGGTGGTGCCGGTTTCATCGGCACCAATTTCGTGCACAGCACCGTCCGCGAGCGTCCTGATGTCGCGGTGACGGTGCTCGACGCCATGACCTACGCCGGGCGACGCGAGTCGCTGGCGGACCTCGGCGATGCCATCAGGCTGGTGGAGGGCGATATCACCGATGGCGCGCTGGTTACCACGCTGGTCGCCGAGTCCGACGCGGTCGTGCATCTTGCTGCCGAAAGCCACGTCGACAACGCGCTGTACGACCCGGAGCCGTTTCTGCACACCAATGTGATCGGGACCTACACCATCCTGGAAGCGGTGCGGCGCTACGGTGTGCGGCTGCACCACGTGTCGACCGACGAGGTCTACGGCGACCTGGCGCTCGACGACCCGCAGCGGTTCACCGAGTCGACGCCCTACAACCCGTCGAGCCCCTACTCGGCGACCAAGGCCGCCGCCGACATGCTGGTCCGGGCCTGGGTGCGGTCGTATGGGGTGCGCGCGACAATCTCGAACTGCTCCAACAACTATGGGCCGTATCAGCACGTCGAGAAATTCATCCCGCGTCAGATCACCAACGTCCTCACCGGCCGCCGACCCAAGTTGTACGGCAGCGGTGCCAACATTCGCGACTGGATCCATGTCGACGATCACAACAGCGCGGTCTGGCGGATCCTGGAGAAGGGCGAGATCGGCCGAACCTATCTGATCAGCGCCGACGGCGAGCGCGACAACCTGACGGTGCTGCGCACGCTGCTGCAGATGCTGGGACGCGACCCCGACGACTTCGACACTGTCCCCGACCGCATCGGTCATGACCTCCGATACGCCATCGACTCATCGGCGTTGTGCGACGAATTGTATTGGGCACCAAAGCACACCGACTTCGACGAGGGTCTCCGGTCCACCATTGACTGGTACCGGAACAACGAATCCTGGTGGCGTCCGCTGAAGGACGATGCCGAGGCCCGCTACGAAGCGCGCGGTCAGTGAGATGAAAGTTCGCGAGCTCGACATCCCCGGCGCCTGGGAAATCACTCCCGACATCCATGGCGACTCGCGCGGCCTGTTCTTCGAATGGCTCACCGATCGCGGGTTCAGCGCCTTCGCCGGTCACTCGTTGGACGTGCGGCAAGCCAACTGCTCGGTTTCGGCCGCCGGAGTGTTGCGTGGCCTGCACTTCGCCCAGCTGCCACCGAGCCAGGCCAAGTACGTCACGTGCGTGGCGGGCTCGGTATTCGATGTCGTCGTCGATATCCGTGTGGGCTCACCGACATTCGGCCGATGGGATTCCGTGCTGCTCGACGACTCCGACCGCAGGACGATCTACATCTCCGAAGGCCTCGCCCACGGGTTCCTTGCGCTGCAAGACAATTCGACGGTGATGTACTTGTGCTCGTCGGAATACAACCCGCAACGCGAGCACACCATCTGTGCGACGGATCCGGCACTGGCAATCGACTGGCCTTTGGTCGACGGCGCCGCACCAAGCTTGTCGGATCGCGACGCGGCCGCCCCCAGCTTCGATGAAGTGCGCAAATCCGGTGTCCTACCCGCCTGGGAGGACACGCAGCGATTCATCGCCAGCTTGCCGAGCAAATAGTCGAACGGCGATACATACTGCTTGTGTGAACCGTCAGTTGTCAGTCGCCGTCGCAGCCGTGACGATCGTTGCCGGCTGCTCCAGCGGCAATAAGGCCTCCGCCCCGTCGTCCAGTTCGGCGCCCCCGCCCAGCACCAGCTCCAGTGCCGCCCCCTCGACTAGCACTGTCGCGACGGCGCCGGGGGAAGCGAAGGTCAGCGTGGGCGGTGAGCCCCTGAATGTCAGCGGCCCGGTGGTGTGCGCGACGAACAACGGCAAGTTCTCCATCGCCATCGGCGAGGCGGTCACCGGCGTGATCGTCGGGTTGGAGCCCGACGCATCGGTGGTCCACGACGTCGGGCTCGGCTCGATCAACGACGTCGTGCTGAGCTTCACCGAGGGCGCGCCCGGTAACAGCGCCGGCGCCACCAAGAACGGCAACAGTTACCACATCACCGGCACTGCCACCGGTGTGAACAACGTGGGCCTGCAGGTCAGCAAGGCCTTCACGATCGACGCCACCTGCCCCTAGGACGGCGGTGGTTCTTGCTAGGCGGGGCTGAGCCGACGCGACCTGATCAAAGGCGCGGCCCACAGCACCACGCATAGCACTTCGGAGGCGACGGCGAGCGCCGCGTGGGGTGATGGGTCCCAGCCGCGTTCGGAAAAGCCGAACAGCCCGACGGTCCTCGACAGTGCGAACGCCACCAGGGAACCGCCCGCGATCGCGGCGGCGCCCCATTGGGTCCACCAGGGACCGCCGGCGACGATCAGCACAGCGAGCGAAAACGACACGCTGGCCTGGACCAGGAAGGCGGTGCCGATCATCGGGATGTGTTGGTAGCCATGGATATACAGGTAGGCGTGGCTAACGGCGCTGACACCCAGGGACGCGGCGAGGCCGAGTCGAAGCAAGAATTTCATTGCAACCTCTGCTCTTTCAACGCCAGGGCGGTCTGCCCCTTGGTGTAGTTGACCTCGCGAATGCCGAGGGCGTCGCGCAGCTTGCCGGCCGGCAGCGTGACCGGCTTGGGCGCCGGCCCATCCCCGGGATGCGGCAGCGGATACGCGGTCGTCGTGCCGCTGTAAAACGTCACGTTTCCTTCGGTCTTGGAAAACAGTTGGTGCACATGGCCGTTGAGGCATGTCACCGATGAGAAGCGGCTCAGATAGCTCAGCGCCTGGGTGGCGTCGTCGGTGCCCCAGCCCCAGTCCGGGTACATCGCGAACAGGGGGATGTGGCTGAACACGATGATGGGAGTATCGCTGGACAAGCCCGCGACGTCCTTCTCGACGAACTCCAGCTGGTCGGTGCCCAGATGCCCAAGTTTCTTCAGGTTCAAGGTGTTCACCAGGGCGATGACGTGGACACCGGCAACGTCAAAGCTGTACCAGCCGTCGCCGCGAGTCCCCGCACCGAAGACGCTCCGATACTTCTGCCCAGCGTCATCGACCGAATCGTGTTCGCCGGGCACCGTGAACACGTGCGGAGTCTGCAGCTTCGAGAGCATCTGCTTCACCTGATCGAACTGCTCCGGGCTCGACAGGTGGGTGAGGTCGCCGGTGTGAATGACGAAATCCGGTGTGTAGCCGAGGCCGTTGATCTGATCGATCGCATGGCCGAACGTGGCGGTGACGTCCGGGTTGGGCGGACCGGAGAAGCCGATGTGGCTGTCGCTGACTTGGGCGAACCGCAGGGTGGGCCGGGCCCCAGCGTGCGAGGCCGACGCCGTGCCCGCGACATGCGAGATGACCTCGCCGCCAACGACGGCGAATCCGACCGCCGCGCCGAACCAGGCCGAGTGTCGGATGAGCTGACGGCGGGTCATCGTGTTCGGGTCATTGTTGGTCATCCCGTCACCACCACGGTGCCGTGCATGGACGGGTGAATGGAGCAGACGTAGTCGAACTTTCCCGCCGTAGGAAAGGTGTGCGAAAACGTAGCCCCCGTGCCCATTCCCGGTGAGTGAAACGAGCCGTCGGTCGCCGCCACCGTGTGCGGTTCTTCGTCGCGATTAGTCCAGGTGACGGTGCCGCCCACCTTGACGGTCAACGTCGCGGGCGCGAAGGCGAAGTTGTCGATGCTGACCTGGTCACCCGTGGCCGGCCCCGGCGATCCCGTTGCCGACGCCGAGCCCGTCGGCGCTCCCGAGGCCGGCGGCATCCCGCTCATTCCCGGCATCCCGGGGGTGGCGCTGGCGCCCGACCCGAAGGTGACCGACGGTTGCGCTGCCGGCGGCGAAGACGAGCATCCGGCCAGCACGACGCCGGCGGCCACCGCCGCGATCACATGTTTTCGAAGCATGGGGATATCCATGCCAAGAGATAGGGCGACGGGTTACACGGGCCCGGGCGGCTAGGCCGACTGGTCGGGGCGCGCCGGGGCGAACACCTCGATCACCCCGCCGACCTCGCGAACCATCAATGTGGGCAACGGCTTTGGTGCGATCGGCAGTTGGTGGGTGAGCACCTGCCCGGTGGGCGAGAACGACGTCGAGTGGCAGGGGCAGCGCAGCCGGTCGTCGGGCGCGTCGAACCACAGCCGGCACCCCTGATGCGTGCAGACCCCGGAGATCGCCTCGGGTTTGCCGTTGACACGACGGACGAATCCGCTGACCGAGCCGAGGTCGAAGGGGTGCATCTGCCCGTCGGGCACGTCCGAGCTGGCCGCGACTCGCTGCCAGCTTCCGTCGTTGGGCATGAGTTGTCCCGCGACGGCGGGGGCTTCGGCGGGTCCGCCCGTCACCGCCCGATCGATGGACACCGCGGCGGCGGCGGCCGCGGCGGCGGCGGAGGTGCCGACGATGACCTGGCGGCGCGTGGTATTGGCCTTCGGCGCGGCGGCCGGCCGCGAACCAGACATCTGCTCCGCGAGGCGACCATGCAGGTCGGCCAGGAATTCGGGGCTGGGGGCGTCGTCCACCTCGGCGCCGTGCCGGGCGGCCCGCAATTCGATTGCCGTGCGGATCTGCGCCGCCTCGAAGTCGTCGGGCGCGAACGGTTTTGGCCGGCGGGCCCGCAGCAGGTCGTCGACGTAGCGGCGCAATCCGCGCGCGTTCATGGCTGGCCCCCATCGTTGACTTGCGCTGCCAGTCGCAGAGCGCGGTGTTGGAGAACTTTGGCGTTGGCGACGCTGATCCCGAGTTCGGTCGCGGACTCCTTGATCGAATTGCCTTGCAGGAACCGCAGTTCCAAAATGCGGCGATAACGGTCCGGCAGATTGTCGAGAACGTGCGCGACGCGCTGTGGTGCGGTGCTGATCGCTTCCTCGCTGTCGGGTGGCGCTTCGATGTCCTCGATCGCGGTGATTTCGCGGCCCATGGTCTCGCGCCAATGCGCGGCCAGCACCGTTCGGGCCGTGGCACGCAGGTACGCGCGGACCTCGCCGACGCTCGCGGTCAGGCGCAGCGGCCGCAGCGCGGCGAGGAAGACCTCGGCGGTGAGGTCCTCGGCGTCGGCCCGGTTGCCGACTCTAGCGAACAGCGTCCGGTACACCCAGGCCGCGTTGTCCTGATACACCGCGTTCCAGTCGGCATAGCCGTCGTCGGGCACCGCGCGCAATGGTCGCGGGCCGACGGGTTCGTTTTGCGCCGCCACGTGCCTCCTTTACCGACCAATATCAGCTCGGGTTACACCGACGGCGCGGTGAGTGAGGCTTCCTGGACCATCAGCTGGTCGAGTTTGGTGGCGGTGGCAGACAGCGCCGATTTGGCCATGCCCAGTATCCGGTCCTGCACGCGGGGCTTCGCCGATGCCGGCGCCAGAAGATGGCCCATCAGGTGACCGAACAGGTCCAGGCGCGCGCCGGCGAGCCATTCCGTCAGGTCCGGGTCCTCCATCCAGCGCAGCTGGTTTCCGTAGTCGGCCAGCGCGATGCGCAACCAGTCGAGGTCGGTGTCCGGGTGCGGCAGCGGGACGCACAGCCGGTTTTTCACGGCGTCATCGCGGTAGGCGGTTTCGACGTGGCCGACCAGTGCGGCGCTGAATATTTGCTGGCAACCGCGCACGCTTTGCAGCGTGATACGGCCGGTATCGAAAATTGGTGTGGCGGGCCGCTTTTCGGCGCCATCAGCGCTGCAGTCGATGTACAGCGCGCGGCGGTCCATCGCCAGGGATCCACCGTCGAGGACCATTTCGTCGGCGTCGATACGCAGCACGTGGCCCATCCGCACGATGTCGGAGATGCGCCGCAGCTGCTCGAGTTCGAGCCGGGTGACGGTTGCGCAGCGGTACATGGTGGGGCGGACCGCGGGATCGATCCGCAGCAGCGCGCCGGCGTCCTCGAGGCGCGCGAACAGGTCCTCGACGGACTCGGCGTCCCGGACGGCCCGCAGTTGCGCGGTGAACGCGGCCTTGATCTGATCGGCGAGCAACGAGCCGGGCTGGATCGTCGCGCGATCCAGTAGCCACGAATCCCGCGGCATGATCCACGTCAGCCGATCCGGCGCGATGCCCTGGCCCAGTAGCCATAGGCAGGTGTCGATTCCGGTCTTGCCGGCCCCGACGGCGACGTAGCGCTCGCGGGCGCCGAGCCCGGGCAGGTGGTTGGGCGCGACACATTCGATACCGGGCGCGACCTGGTACGGGGGCGGGCGCATCGAGGGAACCATGACGCGCATGTAGGTGGCATCGACGACGCGGCGCGCCACGTTGACGGTGTACTCGGTCCCGGCCATCGTCACGAAGCGGCCTTCGCCGTCTTGCAGGCCGAGATATTCGCTCATCGGGAAGTAGCTGACCCGGCCCGTCGGCAAGAACCGCTGACGCATCACATGGTCGTAGTACGCGCAGACTTCCCCGGCCGTCGCGAGTTCGTAGAGCCCTTTGTTCCAGCCGATTTGGTCGATGGTGTCGCTGCCGAGGCGCAACGAGTTCACGCCGTAGAACGCCGACGGCTGATGCAGCCGCACGAACGGGTAGGCCGTCGTCCAATGCCCGCCCGGCTGGTGGTAGCGATCGACCACCACCACGCGTGCCTCTGTCTCAGAGATCAGCGTGTCGATGAACGCCATGCCCATGGCGCCGGCCCCGACGACGAGGTAGTCGGCCTCGATGGTGTGCATACGGGGTAAAGGCTAATCGGCCCCGGCTCGCTTCAGCGAATTTCGGCGGCCGCGGTGCGCAGCTCGTCCAAGGCCTTGAGTGCGAGTTCAGCCAGGCTCTGGTCGCCCTTTGCCGTAATCCATTCGGCGAATGCCTCTTTGAAAGCCAACGCGCCCAGCTCGGCAGCCAGGGCGGCCGCCCGTTCCGGCACGCCGCGCGCTCGCAGCGCCTGCACCATGGCCGCGGCGAGGCCGACCTGTTTGAGCGCATCGCGCTCCTGCAGTTCGGTGCTGGTGGCGATGACGGCCTTCACCTGGGGAGCAAGCTCGCGATTGAGCGGGGTCATCGCCCCGGCCGCGCGCTCCAGCCCGGCGGCGACCGCGACGAGCGGGGTGGCGTCCGCGGGCGCCGAGGCGATGCCCTCGGTCAGGAGTCGGGACAACGTCTCCTGCCCGGCCGCCAGCACCTCGCGCTTATCGGGGAAATACCGGAAGAAGGTGCTTTTCGTCAGGCCGGCCCGATCGGCGATCTCGGCGACGGTGGTTCGGTCGTAGCCCCGCTCGGAGAAGAGGTGCAGCGCCGCCTCGACCAGCCGCGCACGCGCATCGGGTTCCCATCGGGGCATGCCGTCATGGTAGGCGATGAGACCTTTGTCCCATCACCGTGGTAGTGTGATGGGACATTGGTCCCATCACTTGAGGAGTGTGTCATGCGAGTTTTCGTCACGGGCGCCACCGGCGGGGTCGGCTCGGCCGTCGTTCCCGAGCTCATCCGCGCGGGCCACGAGGTTCTGGCGCTGGCCCGCTCCGACGCGTCGGCCCAGGCCGCCAAAGCCATGGGGGCCGACGTGCTGCACGGCGACCTCGACGACCCCGAGAGCCTGCGCGCCGGCGCCAAGGACGCCGGCGGGGTCGTCCACCTCGCCTTCCTCCACTTCGACGATTTCGAGAGGGCCGTCGCGCAGGAGGCGGTCGCCGTCGAGACCTTCGGCGCGGCCCTCGCGAGGAGCGGCAAGCCGTTCGTCATGGCCTCGGGCACGCCCCCCATCCCCGGCCGCGCCTCCACCGAGCGGGACCCCGCGCCGACCGAGGGGCTAATCGGCGGGCGCGGCCGAAACGCCCACGCCGCACTGGAACTGGCGGCCCAAGGAGTCCGCTCGGCGGTGGTCCGCCTCCCCCGCTCGGTCCACCGGGCGGGCGGCCCCTGCGGGTTCGCCTCCCTGCTCGTCGAGGCGGCCCGACGGACCGGGGTCTCCGGATATGTCGGCGACGGCGCCCAGCGCTGGCCGGCCGTGCACGTCCTCGACGCGGCCCGGCTCTTCCGCCTGGTCCTCGAGGAGGCGACGCCCGGGACGGTGGCGCACGCCGTCGGCGACGAGGGCGACCCTATGCGCGCGCTCGCCGAGGCCATCGGGCGCCAGCTCGATCTCCCCGCGGCGTCGGTGCCCGCCGAGCATTTCGGGTTCCTCGGCACCATATTCGCCCGTGATCAGCCGTCCTCGAGCGAGTTGACCCAGGAGAGATTCGGCTGGCGGCCCACCCATCCGAGCCTGCTCGAGGACCTGGAGGCGGGGAACTACCCTCTCTGAGGCTACGGTCGCGACCATGATCAGCTGGAGAGAGTTCACGGCAGCAGCCCCGCGAATCGCGACCATATTCCTCCGCCGCCACGCCGCGACCGGCAACCTCTGCATGTTGGGCACGCTTCGCTCGGACGGGTTTCCCCGGATCAGCCCCATCGAGCCGAGGTTCTTCGAAGATCGGCTCTGGATCGGCGGGATGCCGGGGACGACGAAATTCCATGACCTGTCGCGCGATCCGCGCTTCTGCCTGCACACCGCCACCGTCGACACCGAGGTCAAGGACGGCGACGCGAAGCTGTTCGGCGTTGTTGAGGACGTCGGTGACAAGGACTTGCATCAGAGGTACGCCGAAGCGCTCTACGAACAGACCGGCTTCGACATTCGAGGGCAGGAGTTCGATCACCTTTATCGGGCCGACTTGATCGGTGGGTCCGCGGTCGAGGTGACCGATGGCCACCTGGACATCACGATCTGGAAGGACGGCGAAGCCGAGCGCGTCGTGCGCAAGCACTGAGCGCCTTGCCCCGCCCGAGCCAAGTTACTAGGATATCCAAGTATTAGCGCGTATACGACTTCCGAGGACACCATGACCACACAGATCCCGCACTTCATCGATGGGAAGCGCACCGCCGGCCAATCGAGCCGCACGGCCGACGTTTTCAACCCCAGCACCGGCGCGGTACAGGCGAAGGTGCCGATGGCCGGCAAGGCCGACGTCGACGCGGCGGTGGCCTCGGCCGCCGAGGCCCAAAAGGATTGGGCGGCATGGAATCCGCAGCGCCGCGCCCGGGTGATGATGCGCTTCATCGAGCTGGTCAACTCCAACAGCGACGAGTTGGCCGAGCTGCTGTCCCTCGAACACGGCAAGACGGTCGCCGACGCCAAGGGCGACATCCAGCGCGGCATCGAGGTCATCGAGTTCTGCATCGGGATCCCGCATCTGCTCAAGGGCGAGTACAGCGAGGGCGCCGGGCCGGGCATCGACGTCTATTCGTTGCGTCAGCCCTTGGGCGTGGTCGCGGGCATCACGCCGTTCAACTTCCCGGCGATGATCCCGCTGTGGAAGGCCGGACCGGCGCTGGCCTGTGGCAACGCGTTCGTGCTCAAGCCCAGCGAACGTGACCCGTCGGTCCCGGTGCGTCTGGCCGAACTCTTCCTCGAGGCCGGCCTGCCGCCCGGCGTGTTCCAGGTGGTGCACGGCGACAAGGAAGCCGTCGACGCCATCCTGCACCATCCCGACATCAAGGCCGTGGGCTTCGTCGGCAGCTCCGACATCGCCCACTACATCTATTCGACCGCCGCCGCGACCGGCAAGCGGTCACAATGCTTCGGCGGTGCCAAGAACCACATGATCGTTATGCCCGACGCCGACCTCGACCAGGCCGTCGACGCGCTCATCGGGGCGGGCTACGGCAGCGCCGGCGAACGCTGCATGGCGATCAGCGTCGCGGTGCCGGTCGGTGAGCAAACCGCGGAACGGTTGCGCGCCAGGCTCATCGAGCGAATCAACAACCTGCGGGTGGGCCACAGCCTCGACCCCAAGGCCGACTATGGTCCACTGGTCACCGACGCCGCCGTAGCCAGGGTGCGCGATTACATCGATCAGGGCGTGGCCGCCGGAGCAGAGATCGTCATCGACGGCCGCGACCGCACCAGCGACGACCTGGCGTACGGCGACGCCAGCCTGGAAGGCGGGTTCTTCATCGGCCCGACCCTGTTCGACCACGTCACCCCCGACATGTCGATCTACACCGATGAGATCTTCGGGCCGGTGCTGTGCATCGTAAGGGCGCACAACTACGAAGAAGCAGTGGCGCTGCCTTCGGAGCACGAGTACGGCAACGGCGTGGCGGTGTTCACCCGCGACGGCGACACCGCGCGCGACTTCGTCTCCCGGGTTCAGGTGGGCATGGTGGGTGTCAACGTGCCGATCCCGGTCCCGGTGGCGTATCACACCTTCGGCGGCTGGAAGCGCTCCGGCTTCGGCGACCTCAACCAACACGGACCAGCGTCGATCCAGTTCTACACGAAGGTCAAGACCGTCACGTCGCGCTGGCCGTCCGGCATCAAGGACGGCGCCGAATTCGTCATCCCCACAATGAATTAGAGCATCATGTTTACTCTGAACGACGACGAACGCGTCATCACCGACACGGCGGCCGCGTTCGCCGCCAAATGCCTTGCCCCGCATGCCCTGGAATGGGATACCACCAAGCATTTTCCGACGGACGTGCTGCGCGAGGCCGCCGAGCTCGGCATGGCAGCGATCTACTGCCGCGATGACGTCGGCGGGAGCGGGCTGCGCCGGCTCGACGGGGTCCGGATCTTCGAGCAGTTGGCTATCGCCGACCCGACGACGGCCGCGTTCCTGTCCATCCACAACATGTGTGCGTGGATGATCGACACGTTCGGCACCGACGAGCAACGCAAGGAATGGATTCCGCGGTTGGCGCCGATGGACGTCATCGCCAGCTACTGCCTGACCGAGCCGAACGCGGGATCCGACGCGGCCGCCCTGGGCACCCGCGCCGTCAAGCAGGGTGGCGACTACGTGCTCGACGGGGTCAAGCAGTTCATTTCCGGCGCGGGCGCCTCCGACGTGTACGTCGTGATGGCCCGCACCGGCGGCGACGGCCCGCGCGGCATCTCGGCCTTCATCGTCGAAAAGGACACGCCTGGGCTGAGTTTCGGCTCGCCCGAGGAGAAGATGGGCTGGCACGCGCAACCCACCGCGCAGGTGATCTTCGAGGGTGTGCGGGTGCCCGCCGACGCGATGCTGGGCGGCGCGGATGGCGAGGGTGCCGGCTTCGGCATCGCGATGAACGGTCTCAACGGTGGCCGGCTCAACATCGCGGCCTGCTCGCTGGGCGGCGCGCAGTCCGCCTTCGACAAAGCGGGAGCCTATGTGCGCGAACGGCAGGCGTTCGGCTCTCCCCTGCTGGACGAGCCCACCATCCGGTTCACCCTGGCCGACATGGCCACCGGGCTGGAGACCTCGCGAATGCTGTTGTGGCGCGCGGCGGCCGCGCTGGACGCCGACGACGCCGACAAGGTCGAGCTGTGCGCGATGGCCAAACGCTATGTCACCGATACCTGTTTCGAGATCGCGGACAAAGCCCTGCAGCTGCACGGCGGCTACGGCTACTTGCGCGAGTATGGTCTGGAAAAGATCGTCCGCGATCTGCGGGTGCATCGAATCCTGGAGGGGACCAACGAAATAATGCGGGTCGTCATCGGGCGGGCCGAGGCCGCCCGGTTCCGGGCCGGCGTGTAGGAGAGGGAGCCAATGTCGGCGATCGCGTTCTTGGGACTGGGCCACATGGGCGCGCCGATGTCGGCGAATCTTGTTGCCGCCGAACACATCGTGCGCGGGTTCGATCCGGTGCCGGCGGCGGCAGCGGCCGGAGCCGCGGGTGGCGTCACCATATTCGACAGCGCCGCGGACGCGGTGGCCGAGGCCGACGTGGTGATCACCATGTTGCCCAGTGGCGAGCTGGTCAAGCGCTGCTACGTCGACGTGTTGCCCGCCGCGCGGGCCGGCGCGCTGTTCATCGACAGCTCAACGATCTCGGTCAGCGACGCCCGCGAGGTGCACTCGCTCGCGGAATCGCAGGGGGTTTCGCAGCTGGACGCACCGGTCTCCGGCGGGGTCAAGGGCGCCGTCGCCGGGACGCTGGCGTTCATGGTCGGGGGCGACGAGTCCGCGCTGGAGCGAGCGCGGCCGGTGCTGGAACCGATGGCGGGCAAGGTCATCCATTGCGGTGCGGCCGGGGCCGGCCAGGCGGCCAAGGTGTGCAACAACATGGTGCTGGCCGTGCAACAGATCGCGGTCGGCGAAGCGTTCGTACTGGCCGAGAAGCTCGGCCTGTCCGCGCAATCCCTGTTCGACGTGATCACCGGCGCGACCGGCAACTGCTGGGCCGTGCACACCAATTGCCCGGTGCCGGGCCCGGTTCCGACGTCGCCGGCCAACAACGACTTCAAGCCGGGTTTCGCGACCGCGCTGATGAACAAGGACCTCGGCCTGGCGATGGAGGCGGTGGCTTCAACCGGCTCGTCGGCGCCGCTGGGCAGTCACGCCGCCGAGATCTACGCGAAGTTCGCCGCCGACCATGCCGACAAAGACTTCAGCGCGGTGATCGAGGTACTGCGCGGCAGCTGAGCCGGAAACCGCGCGTCACTGGACCTTTCGGCCCAAAAACGCGGCCAGTTGATCCGCGGACGCACGCTCGGGTGGACACGGCTGCTCCTCGGCGAAGGGCTTGCCCGGCCCGCGGAACTGGGGCCCGACGAACGCCCGCACCGCGGCGAGTTGCTCGCCCGCCAACTCCGGATCGAGATCCGTCGACTGCCCGGTGGCGGTCGCGAGGTCCCACGCGTGGGTCAGCACGTCGCTGGTGCGCAGTCCGATGAACATTTGTCCTGGGATCTCGGCGAATGGCAGCTTGAACATCATGGACATCCCGTCCGGACCCGCGAAGACCGCCTGTGCCGCGGCGGCGGACCCCCGGTGCGCGGCAACGAGGTCGTCGGGCCGGGCCGGCGGCTCAATGGGGGTCTGCGCCCAGAGCCCGACGTGCTCGTTACCGCCGATGACGTGTTCGATCAGATCCCCAATCGTCCACTCCGAGCAGGGCGTCGGGGCGCCCAGCTGGTCGGGGCTGACGTTGGCGAGGACGCGGGCGAACGCGTCCTGAGCGCGCTGGTGAGCACTTAATGGGTCCATGCTTTAGAAGTCTCCCGCGTTGCGCCGCAGACTTTCAATGGAGGACACCAACGCCTGCGATTCGTCGGCCTTCATCCCGATGTCGGCGAATACCTGCTCGTTGAGGGTGACGGTGGCGTCCTCGACGGTGGAGCGGCCGAGGTCGGTGATCTGGACCAGCGTGGTCCGGCCGTCGGTGGGGTGCGGTACCCGCTGAACCAGCCCGTCGGCCTCGAGCCGGCGGATCGCGTGGGTCACGCTGGTGACGTGAACCTGCAGCCGGTCGGACGCCTTGGTGATCGGCAACGCGCCGGTGCGGCTGAAGGCCAGCAGCCGCAGCAGCTCAAAACGGGAGAAGCTCAAGTCGTACGGGCGCAGCGCCGCCTCGACGCGAGCCAGGAGGATCTGATGGGCGCGCATCACCGACGTCACCGCGACCATCCCCTGCGAAACATCGCCCCACCCGGCACGCTCCCAGTTGGCGCGTGCCGCCGCGATCGGATCACGTTTGGAGGCGGCCACGCCCTTTCTTACCGCACTTGCAGCCCCGGCGTGGACTTTCCCACCGCAGACAGCACCGCCTGCGTGGATGCCCGGTTGCCCACCGTGATGCGCGCGTCGCCGTCCGCGTAGCAGCGAACCTGCAGTCCGCTGTCGGCGAAGACCTCGCGCCACAGCCGACCCCTCGACGGCAGGTACACGAAGTTGGCGTGGGCGTCGGTGGTGTAGATCCCCAGTGCGCCCAAGCGCATCCGGAGGTAGCGACATTCGGCGGTGATCGCCCGGATCCGTTGCAGCAGTTGGTCTTCGGCGTTGTAGGACGCCGCGACCGCGGGCAGGCTGGTCATCGCGATGCCGAACGGCAGCTGCTGGGACCACAGCATGCGGGCCAGCTCGCCCGACGCCAGGCCGTAACCGATCCGCAGGCCGGCCAGCCCGTAGGCCTTGGAGAAGGTACGTACCACCACGACGTTGCCGAAGCGCCGAACCAGCGCCGCCACGTCAATGCGGTGCTCGGCCGCGGCGAATTCGATGTAGGCCTCGTCGAGGACCACGACGGTATCGCGTGGCACGCGGCGCAGGAATCGGAACAGCTGGGCCGCGGGCTCGAGCGTGCCGGTCGGGTTGTGCGGCCGGCACACCACCACGACCCGCGCGGCCGCGGCGGCGTCGGCCAGCCCGTCGAGGTCGTTATGGCCGTGCTCGTCGAGTGCAACGGTCACCGACCGCAGCCGTGTCATCTCGGCGATGATCGGATAGCCGTCGAAGGTCGGCGTCGACATGGCGATCGCGTCCCCCGGCGCGGTCAGCGCCTGCAGCGCCTGCAGCACCACCCCGGTCGCCCCGGCGCCCAGCACCACCTGGTCGGCGGGCACGCCGATGCGCCCGGCGATCAGGTTGCGCAACCGCTCGGGCAGAAACTCCGGATAGCGGTTGGCCGCATCGATGGAGCGGATCAATACCGACCGCACCGCCGGCAGCGGCGGAAACGGGTTTTCGTTCAGCGACAGCGCGTGCGGATCGATCGCGTCGGGAAACGCGTCGTCGATCTCGACCGCCAGCGGACTCGCGACCATCAGCCCCGTCCGCCCCACCGCACCGCGGCCGCGCCGGCGAAGTCACCGGCGTGCGCAAAGGCCGCCATCATCACCACGTCGCCCGCCCGGACCTGTCCGTCCGATATCGCGCGGTCGAGGTTCACCGGGATCCCGGCGCCGAACAGGTTGCCGCACTCTTCGAAGGTGTCGCGATGCCGTTCCTTCGGCAACTCGAGCGCTTCACGCCAGTTGCGCAGGAACGCCCGATTCGGTTGGTTGGTGACCAGCAAGTCGATCTCCTTGGCGGGCAGGCCGATTCGGTCGCAGACCGCCAGCGCCACCTCGGGGACCTGCCGGTTGCCCCGGGCGAGCACCTTGGTGATCTTGTTTTCGGTGAACCCGATGCTGCCCTCGCCGAGCCCGGCCGCCCACCACTTGCGGGGCGGGTCGTAGGAGAGCGTCATCTCACCCGCGTATTCGCCGTAGGTGCGGCACTCGACGTCGAGAATGGGCGAGTCGTCGCCGACCGTGACCAGCCCGACCGCGGCGCCGTCACCCGGCACCGCCGACTGCGCCTTGCGCCTGATCGTCGGCTGGTCGAAGAACTGACCGGCCGCGTTCTGCGCGATGGCGATCAGCGCGCTGTGGCCTTCGCCGGTCGACAGCAGTTTACGAGCCACGTTGAGCGCCAACACAAATGCGGCGCAGCCGCCGTTGTTCAGATCCAGCACCCAGGAGGGCCGCAGGCCGAGCCGGTGAGCGATGCCGCCCCCTTCGCCGTAGAAGGCCATGTCCGGCACCTGGGTGTGCGTGATCAACACGTCCACGCCTTCGACGGCGTCGTGGCCGTGGCGTTCGATCAGCCCCTGCGCGGCCCGTTCGATCATGTCGATCGCGGTCTCGTCCGGCGCGACGTGGTGGCGGTACTTCGGGGCGCGGAACATGACGTTGTCGCGCAGGTCATCGGATTCGGCGAATTGCGCGTAGTACTCGGCGCCGATCGGCTCACCCGGCAGATAGCTGGAGACGTCGATCAGGCTGACGGCGGGCTGGCTCATGGTGTCCTCAGCTCATCCATTTCGGGGTGACCGGAAGGCCGTTGCGGTGGCGGTACTCGGCGATCGCCTTGAGGTTCTTCATCTCCAGCAGGTGGCCGGCGCCGAACATGTCCCAGAAGTCACCGACCCACACCGGGCGCCCGGGCGGCGCGGTCTCCGGATACGGGTTGTGGTCGTAGAACGGGTGGTGGCAATTGGTCCACAGCACAACCGAACCCGGCTTGTCGAGCACCACCTGCGCGTCGATGACGCGCATCAGATAGATCATCCACAGGTGCTTGCCCTGATCCCAGGCGCAGTGGTAGTCGACGGTCCGCGCCTGCTCGTTGACGACGGTGCGGGTGTAGATCTCGGTTTCCGAGCCGAGCCGGTCATGCGCCAGCCACAGGCCCGGCTCGTCGGTCGTGGTGAAGCCGCGCAGGCTGTAGGTCCACTCCTCGAGGCTGCGCGTATCGGACATGTACTCGAACAGCTCGTCGGGCGGGCAGTCGATGTAATCGTTGACGGTGCAGTATTCGCCGAACACCTGGTCGTGCGGGTACACCGACCGCATCATCTCCATGATGATCGGAGTGGCCTTTTCCCTGGGGCTGGTTTCGATGCGGACGACCCCGTCGATGGGTGTCGGAATGTCCTCAAGCGCTGGCAGCGACATCGGTTCGGTTCTCCTTCGAGGTTGGAATCTCTTCTGGGGCAGTGGCTTTGGCCGGCGCCTGGGCAAGGAACGGTGCGAACGGCGGGATTTCGTCGGCTGCGCACTCGACGCTGACCACCGCCGGCCCGTCGGCGTCCAGTGCCACGCGCAGCGCGGCGGCGAACCCGTCCAGATCGGTCGCGTCGACGGATGTCAGGTCCGGGAACATCGCGGCCAGGCCCGCGCCGAGCCGGCTGGGGCGGAATCGGTTGTAGCTGTAGAGATCGTCGTAGAACAGCTGCTCGCGGGTCACGCACATGGCGTGGGCGTTGTTGTTGAACAGCACGAACGTCACCGGCAGCCGGTAGTGCACGGCGGTATGCACCTCCATGCCGTGCATGAAGAACGCCCCGTCGCCCGCGATCACCACGGTGCGGCCCCGGGGCCGTCCACTCGTGGCGCGCCCGAACGCCATCCCGATGCCGGCCCCGAAGCTGTATCCCATGCCGCCCATGCCGAGCGCGACCGCGAACCTGCCGCCGCGTCGCGCGCCCAGGTAGTGGATCGCCGCCGCGCCGGTGTTGCCGGCGTCGACCACGATGTCAGTCCCGTCGGGCAGCGCATCGTCCAGCACCGCCATGGCGTCGCGGTAGCGCACGCCGTCGCCCTCGCAGGGCGGCGGCGTCAGCTCGGTGCGGCGCACCACATCGGGCACCCGAACGCCCGTCGGCCGTCCGCGCCCGGACAGCGCCTGGGTGAGCATGCGCAGCGAGCCGCGCAGGTCCTCGGTTTGCACGTGAGTGCACCGAACATACGGCGGTGCCGACCCGATCGAGACCGTCCGCACCGCGGCCAGTGCATCGTCCAGTCCGGTCCGCGCGGTGACCGGCAGCCGGGTGCCGACGACGAGGCACACGGCGCTCGCGGCCACCGCTTCGGCCACACCCGGGTGGCCCATCACGCCGGTCACACCGAGCGACGACGAGGACCCGAGGCCGGGTGTGCCCGCGGCGTCCTTGGCGTCCGGCACGGTGGCCACCCGCGCCCGCAACACCGCACGCAGCGCTTCGAGCTCGGCGCGGGCGTTGTCCCGGGCGACCTGCTCGCCCGCGATGATGGTGATCGGGCCATCGGCGTCTCGCAGCACCGGAACGACCGGAGCCGGATTTCCGATCGGACGCGGATCATGCGAACTGCCGTCGCCATCAATCTCGACGTATCCCTGCTGAATGTCCTTGGGCAACAACAACACTGCCGGGCCGCCGGCGCGTGCGGCCGCAATGGCCTCCGACAACGCGGGCGCGATGTCGTCCGGCGAGAGCACCCGCCGGCACGACAGCGACACCGCGGAAAACACCGCCTCGGCGTCCAGCGATCCGTTGCTGCCGCTGGTGTCCTGAAAACTGCCCCGGCCATCCATCGTGGTAGGTGTTTGGCCAACCAACGCCAACACGGGAACGCGGCTTGTCAGCGACTCCCCGAGCGCCGCAACAAGGTTCAGCGCGCCGCCGCCCGAGGTTGCCGCCACCACACCCAGCCCGGCGCCGCTGCGGCTGTAGCCATCGGCCATCGTCGCGGCGGAAAATTCGTGCTTGGCCAAAATCGCGGTGACGTCGGACCGGAAGTGCGCGGCGTCGTAGAGATCCTCGATGTTGGCACCGTCCACACCGAAGATGTGGTCGACTCCGATGGACGCGAGACGCTCGACGACGTGGTCGACCACGCGCTGCTTGCGGGGCATGTGTGTAACACGACCGGCGGGTAACTTCAGTTCACCGCGGGGTGCGAAATTTACAGCGAGCGCTGCAGCAAGACCTGCCCGGTATCGGCGGAAACCACCTGCACGGCGGCGATCTGGTCGATCGGCGTCGAGATGCTGCCCGCGGGCGTGGCGGTGTGACCGGGTTCGGCCACCCAGGTCGCCAGCCGGGTCTGGCTGCCGTCGCGACCGACCACGACCATCGCAAGCGTGTCGTGGTGCGCATAAATCGGGGCGAGGCAGACGCACTTCAGGTTGATGAATGTCCCCCAGTGCTGACTGGACAGCGACACCGTGGAGGTCAGCAGGGTGGTGCCGACCTGCGACATGTCCTGTGCGGACGCGGCCACCTGCTGCGGCGGCGTCGAGAAATGCCCCTGCACGCCGACCAACACCCCGACTCCCAACACGGCGGCCGCGGCGGACGAGGCCACCCAGGTGGTCACGCGGGCGCGGCGGCGGCGCCAGCGCACCGTTGCCAGCAACGACGGCAACAGCTCTGGCGACATCTCCGGCGGGACCGCTTGCGCGGGGCCGGATTCGCCGATCGCGGACACTTCGTCATGGTCGAGTTGCGAGAGCAGGCCGGGCACGCCGCTGAGTTCCGCGACGGCCTCCCGGCACGCCGGGCAGCCGGCCATGTGCGCCTCGAATTCGCGGCGGTCGACGGCAGACAACGACCCCAGCACGTATGCGGCATCCCACATCGCGTAGCGGTGGCTGTCTTCGATCGTCACGCCAAGTACCTCGTTGTCACCGGGCGGGCCGATACCCCATTGCGGCGTCCTCATGTCATTCGTCTCCCGTCACCCTCAAGTATTCGGAGCCGACGACCGCCCGGATGGGTCCTCGAACACAACCCCGGGCCGTCATCGCGTAACTCCAAGTTCCTGCAGAGTGAGCCGCAATGCCCGTACGGCATAGTGTAGTCGCGACTTCACTGTTCCTTCCGCGATCTCAAGGTCCGCAGCAATCTGCGCGGTGGTCCATCCGCGGTAGTAGGAGCGCTCGATGACGGCCCGGTGCTCCGCGGATAGTTGCACCATGGCGTCGGCGATCAGCAGCCGATCCAGCGCCGCGTTCACCTCGTCGGGCGTGGATTGCTCCGGCGCGCCCGCCTCGTCCAGCGAACCGACCACGTTGCGGTACCGCGCGCTGCGCCGGTCGTCGATGATCATGTTGCGGGCCACGGTGAACAGCCACGCCCGCGCCGACCTGTCGGTGTCGCCGATGACTTCTGGGTGTTGCCACGCCCGTAACAATGTCTCCTGGACCACGTCTTCCGATTGGCTCGGGTCCCCGGTCAGGCGCAGCGCGTAGCGCCACAGGACCGCGGCATGTTCGTCGTAGAGCGCCTTCATCAGAGCGGCTTCGGCAGCCCCGGACGCCCTCCAAGTGCCGGCAACCCGAGCCACTCGATCACCTCCTGCCAACTGCAACGAGTCGAACAGGTATTTAGTTCACTAAAGCGTCGGGGGTCAGGACGCGAGCGTCAGGATGCGCGGCCCTGTCTCCGTTACCGCGACGGTGTGTTCCCAATGTGCCGCGCGTGAGCCATCGGTGGTTGTGACCGTCCATTGGTCGTCCAGGATGGTGGTTTTGCCGGTGCCGAGCGTCAGCATGGGTTCGATAGCCAGCACCGAACCGGGGGCCAGCAGCGGGCCCCGACCGGGTGAGCCCTCGTTGGGCAGGAACGGGTCCATGTGCATGTGCCGGCCGATGCCGTGGCCCCCGTACCCCTCCACGATCCCGAAGGCGCGGCCGTAGCGGGCCTCGGCGGCATGCGTGCCCGTCTCAATGGCAAACGAGACGTCGGTCAGCCGGTTGCCGGCCACCATCGCCGCGATGCCGGCTTCCAGCGATTCCCTGGTCGCCGCGCACAGCGCGTCGTCGGCCGGATCCAGCGCCCCGACCCCGAAGCTGATCGCCGCGTCACCGTGCCAGCCGTCCAGGACCGCACCGCAGTCGATGGATACCAGGTCGCCCGGCGCCAGCGTTTCCCCGGCGGAGGGGATGCCGTGCACCACGCGATCGTTGACCGACGCGCAGATCGACGCCGGGTAGCCGTGATAGCCCAGGAACGACGGGATCGCGCCCGCTTCGCGGATCACCGACTCCGCGATCTGGTCCAGGCTCAGCGTCGACACCCCCGCGACGGCCGCGGCGCGCACGGCGTCCAGCGCGGCCGCGACGACGGCGCCGGCGGCGGCCATCGCATCGAGTTCCGCGGCGCTGCGCTGCGGCACGACCCTGCGACCCCGCAGCCGTGCCAGCGGGCTCATCGCTACTTGCCCAGCGCTTGCAGCGCGCGGGCGAACACCTCGTCCATCGAGCCCACGGCGTCGACGGTCTTCAACCGGTCGCTGTAGTACTCCAGCAGCGGGGCGGTCTCGTCGCGGTAGACGTTCATCCGGTTGAGGATGACGTCGTCGGTGTCGTCGGCGCGGCCGCGGCCCTTGAGGCGGGCGAACAACTCCTCCTGCGACACCCGGAACTCCAGCACCGCGTCGATGTCGGTGCCGCGGCGTCCGAGCATCTCGTGCAGCGCTTTGGCCTGCTCGAGCGAGCGCGGATACCCGTCCAGGATGAAACCGTTGGCCGCGTCCGCATCGTCGAGCCGATCGTCGACGAGCTGGTTCGTCAGGTCGGAGGGCACCAGGTCACCGGCATCGAGGTAGCGCTTGGCCTCCACGCCGAGCTTGGTGCCGTCCTCGATGTTGCGGCGAAACAACTCGCCGGTGGAGATTTGCGGGATCCCGAGCTTCTCGGCGAGCCGTCCTGCCTGCGTCCCCTTGCCCGCCCCCGGCGGTCCCAGCAAAACGACTCTCACTTGAGGAACCCTTCGTAGTTGCGCTGCATGAGTTGACTCTCGATTTGTTTGACCGTATCCAAACCGACGCCAATCATGATCAGAACCGCCGTACCGCCGAAGGGCAAGTTCTGGACCGCTCCGCCATTGCCGATCTGCAGGAACAGGTTCGGCAGCACCGAGATCGCGCCCAGGTAGATCGAGCCGGGCAGGGTGATCCGGCTCAGCACATAACGCAGGTAATCGGCGGTGGGCTTGCCCGGCCGGATGCCCGGAATGAAGCCGCCGAATTTCTTCATCTCGTCGGCGCGCTCGTCGGGATTGAAGGTGACCGAGACGTAGAAGTACGTGAAGAAGATGATCAGCCCGAAATAGATGCCGATGTAGACCGGGTCGCTCGGGTCGGACAGGTAGCTGCCGACGAACTTGTCCCACCAGCTGTTGCCGGTGCCGCCACTGCCGCTGCGGATCAGCTGCGTGATCAGGTGCGGTATGTAGATGAGCGACGACGCGAAGATGACCGGAATGACGCCGGCCTGGTTGACCTTCAGCGGCAGATACGTCGACGTTCCGCCGTACATGCGCCGCCCCACCATGCGCTTTGCGTATTGCACCGGGATGCGGCGCTGGCCCTGCTCGACGAACACCACGCCGACGATGATGATCAGCGCGGCCACACACACGGCGGCGAAGATGACCCCGCCGCGGCTGTCCAGGATGGTCTTGCCCTCGGAGGGGATGCGCGCGGCGATACCGACGAAGATCAGCAGGGACATGCCGTTGCCGATGCCGCGTTCGGTGATCAGCTCACCCATCCACATCACCAGCGCCGCGCCGCCCGTCATCACCAGCACGATGACGACCAGCGTGAAAATGCTCTGATCGGCGATGATGTCCAGCGAGCAGCCCTGTAGCAGGCCGCCGTTGGCCGCCAGGGCCACGATGCTGGTGGCCTGCAGGATGGCCAGCGCAATGGCCAGATACCGGGTGTACTGCGTCATCTTGGCCTGACCGGACTGGCCTTCCTTGCGCAATTCCTCGAACCGCGGGATCACCACCGTGAGCAGCTGCACGATGATGCTGGCCGTGATGTACGGCATCACCCCCACCGCGAACACGGTGAGTTTCAGCAGCGCACCACCGGAGAACAGGTTGATCAGCGAGTAGATCTGGCCCGCTTCGCCGCCGCTGGCCTCTTTGATGCACTGCTGCACGTTCGGGAAGTTGACGCCCGGCGACGGCAGTGCGGCACCGAGCCGGTACAGGACGACGATGCCAAGCGTGAAAAGAATCTTCCGTCTCAGGTCGACTGTCCGCAGCGATGAGATGAAAGCCGAAAGCACTCTTCCTCCTGCGCAGCCGTGGGTGGTCCTCCGTCACGCGCCCAACACCCGCAGGCCAGGACGTACGGCGTCGCGCGTCAAATCGTGTACGAGACTAACAGCTGATTTGCGTAGGCCCCGCAAGGCGTAGAGTTCTGATGGCTCGTTGCATTTGCTAAATAAGTGGGGAGGGCGATGACACGGACCGATCAAGACAGCTGGGACCTGGCCTCCAGCGTGGGTGCCACCGCGACGATGGTCGCCGCGGCGCGGGCCCTGGCCAGTGGCGGAACCGACCCGATCATCAACGACCCATACGCCGCGCCGCTGGTGCGCGCGGTCGGGCTCGATTTCTTCCGCCGCCTGGTCGACGGTGAAATCGTCTCCACCGAAAAGCCCGACGGCGGCGAACGCGACCTGGCGCTGGAGACCGATTCGATCGCGGTCCGGACTCGCTTCTTCGACGATTTCTTCCTGAACGCAGCCCGCGACGGGGTTCGCCAATCGGTGATCCTGGCAGCCGGCCTGGACGCCCGCGCCTACCGGCTGTCCTGGCCGCTCGGCAGCGTGGTGTACGAGGTCGACCAGCCCCAGGTCATCGAGTTCAAGAGCGCCACGATGGCCGCCCTGGGCGCCGCGCCGGCCGTGGACCGGCGAACCGTCAGCATCGACCTGCGGGAAGACTGGCCGGAGGCGTTGCGCGCCAGCGGGTTTGACGTCACGCAGCCGACGTCCTGGAGCGCCGAGGGGCTGCTGATGTACCTGCCGCCCGAAGCCCAGGACCGGCTCTTCGACAACATCACCTCGCTGTCCGCGCCGGGAAGCAAGCTCGCCACCGAATACCATCCCGACTCCGGTGTCGCGGTGTCCGACCGCGCGGCCGAGTTCAACCAGCGATGGGCCAATTTGGGCTGCGACATCGACCTGTCCGGGCTGTTCTTCGACGGTGAGCGCAGCAATGTCATCGAGTACCTGAGCGGTCTGGGCTGGCAGGTGCACTCGCGGCCACGGCGGGAGATGTTCGCCGATTACGGCCGCGTCTTCCCCGATGACGACGAGCGGGCGCAGATGCGCAACATCACCTGCGTCACCGCAACACTCGGTTAGGACGCCCATGACACAGAGCGACCCCAAGCGATTCGACGGCGACAGTTGGGATTTGGCGTCCAGCGTCGGAGCCACCGCCACCGCGGTCGCCGCCCGGCGGGCGATGGCATCCAAGGGGCCGAACCCGCTCATCGACGATCCCTTCGCCGAGCCTCTGGTGAACGCGGTGGGTGTGGACGCCTTCATCCGGATGATGAACGGGGAAATCGAAGTCGCCGAGGACGATCCGGCGTTCACCCCGCGCCGCCTCGGTGAGGGGATGGCCGTTCGCACCCGGTTCTTCGACTCCTTCTTCATCGAGGCCGCCGAGGCCGGCATACGCCAGGCCGTCATCCTGGCCTCCGGCCTCGACACCCGCGCCTACCGGCTGCCGTGGCCTTCCGGCACCGTCCTCTACGAGATCGACCAGCCGAAGGTGATCGAGTTCAAGACCCGCACCCTGGCCGACCTCGGCGCGGCCCCGACCGCCGACCGCAGGGCCGTCGGGATCGACCTGCGCGACGACTGGCCGGCGGCGTTGCGCGACAGTGGATTTGACACCACGCGGCCCGCGGCCTGGATCGCCGAAGGCCTGCTGGGGTATCTGCCGCCGGACGCCCAGGACCGCTTGTTCGACAACATCACCGCGCTGAGCGCCGCGGGCAGTCGGCTGGGCACCGGCTACGTGCCGAACATCCGCGAACGCATCGAAAAGCGGGGGCAGGAGATCAGCGAGCGCTGGCGGCGCCTCGGATTGAACCTCAACTGGGCCGACCTGGTCTATCCCGGCGAGCGCAACGACGTCGTCGCCTACCTGGGCGACCACGGCTGGCAGGCGACGGTGCACAGCACGCAGGAACTCTACGCCGCCAACGGTTTTGAATTCCCGGACCAATCGATGGTCGCGTTCGGCGATATCCGATACGTGTCGGCAGTACTGACTTAGCCCGGTTTGGCGGCCGGGGTCCGGACCACCAGCGGCACGGCGGGGAAACACCACGCCATCTCCGAGCGTGACTTGCGCAGCGCGGCGGTGCCGTAACCCTTCTTCCGGTGCTCCGGGTGAATCCAGATCCGCACGTTCACCTCGCCGTTGACCAGCTCGCCGAATACCATTCCGACCTTCTGCCCCGAATCGACGGCCACGAACCACGCCGCCTCTTCGTCGTCGACACGTCGCAGCGCCGCACCGATCTCGTCGTCGAGGTTGCCCGCCGGTCCGCCGGAGCCGTCGCCGGCGGCGCCGACGTCCTCGGTGCGGGCGGCGAAGATGTCGCGGTCGTGCTTGGCGGAAAAGGGCCGCAGCTGCAGCGTCTCGCCCGAGCTGGCCGGCCGCTCGCCCACCGTGAAGCTCAGCTGTTTGTTGAGGTCCTCGAGTTCAGCGAGGATCTGCCTGCGCGAGTTGATGGTGAGTTGGTCGAAGGACATGCTCATCACCGCTTCGGCGGCCACGTGCGACGTGTCGAGCAATTTGACGATCGCCTCGACCGCGGCGGCTTTGTCTTCGGACTCGACCACGACGTCGGCGATTTCATGCCTGCGTTCCAGGGCGTTCAACAGGGCGTCGGCGATCTCGCGGCGGGCGGCTTTGCGGTCGTGATCGGTCATTGCACAAGCCTAGAAGATCGCCGATTTCCCAGCTCCAGGAACCGGCGATAGCGGTCCTCGACCGCCCCCACCCAGGCGGGGTCGGGATCGACGACGCGGTCGGTGGCGGCCCAGCGGGCCGCGTCGTCGATCGTCGTCTCGAGGCCGGCCGCGATGCGGGCGAGGAAAGCCGCCCCCAGCGCCGCGCCCTCGGCGACCGCGGACACCTCGACCGGCCGGCCGGTGGCGTCGGCGATGGCCTGCATCCAGGGCCGCAGCCGGGTACCACCGCCGGTGGCGACGATGCGCGATACCGACGCGCCACTGAGCTCGATGAGCTGACGAACGACGAAGCCCGACGCCTCGTATGCGGCCCGGCGCAGCGAGGCGGCGTCGTGGGTGAGATCCAGGGCGTCGAGCACGGCGCGCCGGTCCGGGTCGTGGAACGGCGTGCGCTCCCCGCGGATGTAGGGCGACCACACCGGCACCCGGCGCGGGTCGACCGACTCGGGGTCGCCCGGCCCGAGGATGCGATCGACCCAGCCGAGGAACAGCCCACCGGCATTGCTGGCGCCGCCGATCTTGCTCAAGCCGGGGGCGGTGTGCGGGATGGTCCACAGGCCGGGCACCTGCCGGGACTCGGGGATCGTGTTCCACACGATCAGGGTGGTGCCACACAGCACCAGGACGTCGCCGTCGCGGTCGGCGCCGGCCACGATCTGCTCGCACAGCGCGTCGATGGCGCCGATGCCCAGTAGGGCGCCGGTCCCGCGCACCTGCCCCGCCACCGTCCCGATCGTCTCCACCCGGGGCATCTGCTCGACGGACGCGCCGCGGTCGGCGCATGCCGCCGGGTCCCAGCCCGTCCCGTCGAAAAGGGGGAAGGCGGTGGCCGCCGTGGCAACGTCGATCAGTGCCTCGCCTGCGAGGGCGTGGTTGGCCACCGCCGGCGCCGCCCAGTATCCGGCCGCGTCGGGCGCCTCGGCGGCAGTCCAGCGCAGGAACTCGGCGGCCTCACCCAGCGCCGGCAGCTGCTGCTCGTCGGCGCCCGGCACCCGGCCCCGCTCGTCGCCGTACAGCAGTCCCGGTGTCAGCGGCGTGCCCGCGGCGTCGACCGCGGTCAGCGAGGGGACCATCGCCGCAACGGCGACCGCCCGCGCGTCGGGCCCGGGGCCGAGCTGGTCAAGGGCAGCCAGCGGGCCGCGGCGCCACGCCTCGTCGCCGTCGTGTTCCAGCCGGTTGGGCGCCGGCACCCGCAAGGCGTGCGGAATCCGCACCCGGGCCGCCACGCGGCCGTCGGCGTCCGCGGCCACCGCCTTGACCGCGGTGCTGCCCACGTCGATGCCGATTGTGAGGCCTTCACGTGACACGCGCGTCACCGTACGCCAGCATTGGGGTTCGTGACGTCAAGACCGCGCGCCTTGGTGACCGCCCCGCTGCGTGGACCGGGGTTCGCCAAGCTGCAGGAGCTGGCCGATGTGGTGTACGACCCGTGGATCGACCAGAGCCCGCTGCGCATCTACGGCCCGGAGCAGCTGGCCGAGCGGATCACCGCCGAGGCCGCCGATGTGGTTGTGGTGGAAAGCGACTCGGTCGGGGGCCCGGTGTTCGACTTGGACTTGCGCGCGGTCGCGTCCACCCGCGGCGACCCCAACAACGTCGATGTGCCCGGCGCCACCGCCGCCGGGATCCCGGTGCTGAACACCCCGGCCCGCAAC
This sequence comes from Mycobacterium sp. IS-2888, assembly GCF_001954215.1. Classification (NCBI taxonomy): domain Bacteria; kingdom Bacillati; phylum Actinomycetota; class Actinomycetes; order Mycobacteriales; family Mycobacteriaceae; genus Mycobacterium; species Mycobacterium sp. IS-2888. The sequence goes on along the minus strand of NZ_MBET01000094.1, from coordinate 143,448 downwards.
GCCGACGCGGTCGCCGAGATGACGCTGGCGCTACTGCTGGCCGCCACCCGCCACCTGCTGACGGCCGACGCGGATGTCCGCGGCGGCAACATGTTTCGCGACGGTGTCATCCCGTATCAGCGGTTCCGCGGCTGGGAGATCGCCGGGCTCACCGCCGGGCTGGTCGGGCTCGGTGCCGTCGGCCGCGCGCTGCGCTGGCGGCTGGCCGGACTGGGCATGCGGGTCATCGCCTACGACCCGTACAACGACGAAGCCCGCCACGGCCTTGACGAACTGCTGGGCGAGGCCGACGTCGTCTCGCTGCACGCGCCGGTCACCGACGACACGGCCGGGATGATCGGCGCCGAGCAGTTCGCGGCCATGCGCGACGGCGTGGTCTTCCTCAACACCGCGCGGGCTCAGCTACACGACACCGACGCGCTCGTCGACGCCCTGCGCGCCGGCAAGGTGGCCGCCGCCGGCCTCGATCACTTCGTCGGCGAATGGCTGCCGACCGATCACCCGTTGGTGGGCATGCCCAACGTCGTCTTGACCCCGCACATCGGGGGCGCCACGTGGAACACTGAGGCACGGCAGGCGCAGATGGTTGCCGACGACCTGGAAGCGCTGTTGTCCGGCAAGACACCCGCCAATATCGTCAACCCGGAGGTGCTGGCCTCATGAAATTTGTTGACAACCCGGAAACCGCGGTGCTGGACGCCGCCAAGGACATGCTGCGCCGGGGCCTGGTCGAGGGAACCGCCGGCAACATCTCGGCCCGGCGCTCCGACGGCAACATCGTCATCACGCCGTCATCCGTCGACTACCAGGACATGCAACTCGACGATCTGGTGCTCGTCGATCCCGACGGCGCGGTGCTGAAGGCCGCGGAGGGCCGGGCGCCATCGTCGGAGATGAAGCTGCACCTGGCCTGCTACCAGGCCTTCGACGACATCGGCAGCGTCATTCACAGCCATCCCGTCTGGGCGACCATGTTCGCCATCGCGCACGAGCCGATTCCCGCCTGCATCGACGAGTTCGCGGTCTATTGCGGCGGCGACGTTCGGTGCAGCGAATACGCCGCGTCCGGCACACCGGACGTGGGCGTCAATGCGGTCAAGGCGCTCGAGGGCCGGGGCGCGGCGCTGATCGCCAACCATGGCCTGGTGGCCGTGGGACCCCGCCCCGACAAGGTCATGCACATCACCGCGCTGGTCGAGCGCACCGCGCAAATCGTCTGGGGCGCAAGGGCTCTCGGTGGGCCGGTGGACATCCCCGAGGACGTGAACCGCAACTTCGGGATGGTCTACGGCTACCTGCGCGCCAACGCCTGATGGGCCGGGTCCAGTTTGGCCGCGCGAGCGTGGCGCGGGTACTGGAACTTCCGCTCGAATTGGGGACCCGGTTCTTCCCCGGAACCCCGCCGTCCGGGTGGCGCGACAACGCCGACCTGCTGGTGCCGGACTTCTTCGATCCCGACACCGATCGGTGGCACGCCGCGGTCCAGAGCTGGGTCATCGAGGTCGACGGGCTGACCGTGGTCGTGGACACCGGCGTGGGCAACGACCGCGACCGTCCGCACATGCCGTTCCTGGACCACCTGAACACCGGGTTCCTGGCAGCGCTTGCTGCGGCGGGCATCGACCGCAGCGCTGTGGACGTGGTGGTCAACACCCACATCCATTCCGACCACGTCGGCTGGAACACCATGCGCGAGAACGACACCTGGGTGCCGACGTTTCCCAACGCCCGATACCTGGTACCGGCCGCCGACTACCGCCACTTCTCGCCGGACGGACCCGCGGGCCAGGAGCCCGGCAATCAACTCGTGTTCGCCGACAGCGTCTTGCCCGTCGATGGGCAGATCGTGCAGTGGTCGGATGACTATCGGATCAGCGAGTCGCTGCGGCTGCGGCCCGCGCCGGGCCACACGCCGGGTTCGTCGGTGCTCTGGCTGGATGCCGGTCGGACCGCGGTTTTCGTCGGCGACCTCACGCACAGCCCGCTGCAGCTGCGCCGACCCGACGACGCCTGCGCCTTCGACGTGGACGCCCCGGCCGCCGCGGTCACCCGCCGCCGGATATTCACCGAGGCCGCCCGCGCGAACGCAGCCGTGATACCCGCGCACTATGCCGGCCGCGGCGGTGCGACGATCCGCGCCGTCGAGGATCGCTTCGATGTCGACTACTGGCTGGACATCGAATCCCTGTGACGCCATTCGCGGGGCGAGGCGCCGTGCGCCCGGCCGAATAGCCGGCTGAAGTAACCGGGATCGGGCACGCCGACCCTCCTTGCGACCTCTGCGACCGGCAGGTCGGTTTCCGTGAGCAACGCGCGAGCCGTGGCCATGCGGCGTTCGGTGATCCACTCCCCGACCGTGCGCCCGGTGCGGCGGCGCACCACGGTGGTCAGGTGTCCCGGGGTCATGCCGAGTTCGCCGGCGACGTCGCGCAGCGATAACGGCTCGGCATGACGCCGGTCGATCACGTCGAACACCTCGGCCAGCAGCGGCTCGCCGCTGCGCCGCAGCTCCGCCACCACGGGCCCGGCCAACCGGGCCAGGTCGATCAGCAACAGGGTCAGATGTGCCAGCGCCGCCTGCCGATAGCCGTCCTGGCGCGCGAGCAGTTCGGTTTCGATCGAACTTATCGCCGCGTCCCACGCCGCCCGCCGCGCTGCGGGCACATCCAGGCGCAGTATCCCGCCGACCTGGCCGTGCAGGAACGGGAACAGTAGCGGGTGCGCCCGCCACGCCGGCCAGGGCGATCGCGCGTCTTCACCGAGCGCGGCGGGGTCGAAGAACACGGCGACCCCGGCGTCTCGATGCTCGAGCCGCTCCGGGTCGAGCACCTGACCCGCGGCCGCCACGTGGACCAGCCCGGCCGCGGGAAGGTACCAAAGCGCCGGAAAGTCGTGAATGTGGCGACCGCGCTCGACGAAATCCTCGGGCCCCGACCGCACCACCGACACCGGCGGCGTGTCCGGATCGGTCCGGTACTCGTAGATCGGCACTCCGGCACGCTGCCGAACCATCCGTGCTGGACGTGTCATGTCGCCAAAGATAGTCCTACTTTCACCGATGATCACCCAATTCTCGGTCAGTTCACCGGTTCACCATGGATGCTGTGACGAAACATCATCCACATGACTATCTGCCCGCCGCCGGCCACGACGCGCTGCTGCCCTGCTACGACCTGATCTCTCGCCTACTGGGCATGAAAAGGGTCCACGAGTCCCTGATCGCGCAGGCCGAGCTCGCCGACTGCCGTCGCGTGCTGGAAATCGGCTGCGGCACCGGCAATCTCATCATTCGCGCCAAACGCGGCTACCCCCACCTGGACGCGGTTGGGTGCGACCCCGACCCGCGGGCGCTTGACCGGGCGCGGAGAAAGACCGATGGGGTCCGCTTCGAGCGCGGCTACGCCGAGCGGCTGCCGTACGGCGACGGCGAATTCGACCGGGTGCTGTCGTCGATGATGCTGCACCATGTGAGTGACGACGCGAAAACCGCTGCGGCGGAGGAGATCTTCCGTGTTCTGCGCCCGGGCGGCAGGTTGCACCTGGTCGATATCGGCGGCGACACGGCGGCCGACGGCGGCGTGCTGGCGCGGCTCATCAGGCGCAGCCCGCACGCGGCCGGCAATCTCGGCGACGCGATTCCGCGCCTGTTGCGCGGTGCCGGTTTCGACTGCACCGAAGTCGCCACGCATCGCCAACGCGTGGTCGGACGGCTCACCTACTATCGCGCGACCCGTCCCGCCTAGCGCTGGCCCAGACTGACCGGGAGCGATTCGTATACGGTCATGTTGTTGCAGAGATCGGGGAGCGTCAGCCTCGGCTCCCCGACTTCGATGGCACCGGTGTTGAGCAAGATCTCGTCGAGGGCGGCCCGGATTTCCGCCCGCGCAAGCATCGCACCGAGACAGTGATGAGCGCCGCCCCCGCCGAAGGACTGGTGGGGGTTGGGATCGCGGCGAATGTCGAACCGGTATGGATCCTCGAAGACGTCTTCGTCGCGGTTGGCCGAGCGCAACATCGTGACCACGCGCGCACCCTCGGGGATCAGGACGTCGCCGATCATGACATTCATGGTTGCTCCACGCACCCAGAACATGATCGGCGTGGAATAACGGATCACCTCCTCGACCGCCGTCCGCCGCGCATCCGGGTCGGATCGATAGACTGCGATCTGGTCCGGATTGGCCGCGAAGGCGCGCATGCCGTCGCACAGCGCGTTTCGAGTCGTGTCGGCGCCTGCCAAGCCGAGGATGAAGAAGAAGATTTCGAGTTCATTGGAGGGCAGCAAGAAGCTCTCGCCCGATTCTTCCGTGATCTCCGTGGTGCACAACGCACTCCATATGTCGTCCACGGGATGGTCACGCTTGTGAGCGGTCAGCGAGCTGGCGTACTGGAACAGCTCCATGAACGGGAGCAAGTCATCCCCGTCGGGCACGGACATCTGCGCGCCGGCAGTCTTCAACACCCGGTCGATCAACCCGAATACATGCGGGCGGTCGGAATCGGGAATCCCGACGATGTCGCCGATCACCGAGATTGGCAATCCCGCAGCCAGATCGACGAACTCACCACCGCCGGCCTCACGCAGGGCAGCGGCCATGGTCTTGGCCCGAGCCCGGATGCCTTCCTCCAACTTGGCCACCGCGCGTCGGGTGAACGCGCGGGCAATGACCTTGCGCCGAATCGTGTGATCCGGCGGGTCCATGCTCACGATCGCCGGATAGGAATCGAACAGCGCTACGTCCTGAATCAGCGGTCCGCGGGTCGCCGTAAACGACTCGTGATCGCGGTGCACTCGCGCGACATCGTCATGTTTCGTGCACACCCAAAACTCGCGGCCCACAGTGGATCTGACGCGGTCGGTGAGATGCTGATGAAACACCGGCGTGCTGGCGCGCAACTCGGCGAACATGTCGTCGGGAAAGCGCGAGGCCCACACTGAGGGCTCGGCGAGATCGATTGCCATGTCTGTCATGTGCGCTTCACTTCTCGAGCTCGCCGCGCAGGCCCGCCATGATGAGGCGCAATCCGTACGTAAACGCCTTGTCGTCGACCCCGCGGGCCGCGCCACCCGCGCGGCGCCTGTGCTCGAGCTGCACGGATCCCAGTAGGTGGATGTACAACGCCGCGTGCGCCGCCTCGAAATGCTCAGCAGTCAAGCCGGATTCGCGCAGAATTTCGCGAGAGGCGAGATCCATCGCGGTGGCCGCGGTGGTGTGCGGATGCTCCTGCAGCAGAGCCGCGATCCCGGGCACGCCGACCAGTACCTTCCACGCGCTGGCATAGAGCGCGATCAAACGTGCTTCCCAGTCGCCTTCCTCCGGAACCTCGATCTGTGCGAGCACCGCTTCGATCAGCAGATCGAGCAGTTCCCGCTTGTCGCGAACGTGGTAGTACACCGACGAGGCCGCCGTGCCGGCCTCCGCTGCCAGCTCGCGCATCGTGACCCGGCTGACGCCCACTCGCTTGGCCAGGCGCAGCAGGTGCTTCGTCAGGTGGGCCCGGTCCAGGGCCCCGTAGCGAAGCACCGGCGCATTGGACACCGCCGTCACATGCGCCCCTTTCGAACAGCGTTCGGTTTCGAACAGTATTCAGATTAGAACAATGTTCGCCTACGCTCAAGCACGGCTTCCCGGTTGACCCTGAACCACTCGGCGCGACCAAAGTGGGGTGCGACGCGGGCGTGCCAGTCCCGATGCCGCCCAGGCGCGACTACTCCGCGAGCGTCCCAAAGTCTTCACATCGACGCAACTTGCCGAAACTAATACGCCGTTACTGTCACCACTCCAGATGCTCTGTCGCACTGCGCCCATTGGGGTCAGAAAGGGAAGAACTGATGAAGCGGGCAATAACGGGCGTGGCGGCGGCAGCAGCCATAACACTGGCACCCCTCTGCATGCCACCAGCACAAGCACGCGCCGACGATCCCTGTGCCAGCATCACCGAACCCGCTGGCCATCAGGCTTGCCTCGACAAATCTAACGCCGTGCGCAGATACCATTTGGGCCATTGCGAGGGGGCGAGCCCCACTGACGGGCAGATGGGCCAAGTTTGTGGGTAACTTCTGGGTCCGAAAGTCTGCGCCTCCCGGCGAGTCGACAACTCCGTAACTGGGAAATCGCGCTGACTGTGAGATCAGCCAGTCGCTGCGACTGCGGTTGGACGTAGTCAACAGTTACGGTGAGCCATGGCGCCATACCGGGTAGTCCAGTGGTCCACCGGCAACATCGGCAGCCGAGCGCTCGGCATCCTGCTCGACCGTGACGACTTCGACGTGGTGGGCGTACACGCCCTGGGCGCGGACAAAGTGGGCCGCGACGCGGGCGTGCTCGCGGACCGACCCCCGACGGGAGTCACCGCGACGAGCGATGTCGACGCGTTGCTCGATCTCGCGCCGGACTGCGTGAACTACATGCCGCGTGCCATCGACTACGACTTGGTGGAAACGATGCTGCGCCGCGGCATCAACGTCGTCACCACGGGCGACTTCGTGACCGGCACCCATCACCCGGTCGAACTCCCGGCGCTCGAAGAGGCGGCGCGACAGGGCCAATCCACGTTCCTGGGAACGGGATTCGAGCCCGGCTTCATCAACGTCGTCGCCGGCTTCCTGACCGGCGCCTGCCCGCGGGTGCGCAGCGTCAAGCTCGTCGAAACGCTGGACTGCACAACCTATCCCGTGCAAGACGTGTGGAAGGTGCTCGGATTCGGCAAACCGCCGCGTGAGCCGGTGACGCACCTCGACCCGGAGAAGCAACGATACGGGCTCGGCTACTTCGAGACGCTGGACATGATCGCCACGATGCTGGGTACCGAGCTCGACTCCAAGGAGGCATTCGTCGAGCCCGCCGTGCTGACCCGGGATCTGAATCTGGGCTGGGTGGACTATGCCGCGGGCACCGCCGGGGGCCAACGGCGCACCTATCGCGGCTATCGCGGCGGTCGCCCGGTGATCGAGCTGGCCATCTGCTGGACCATGAGCGACGACGCGCTCGAGCCAAAGTGGACCGACCCCAAGGGTTTTAGCGTGGTGATCGAAGGCGAGCCACATGTCGACGCGACGATCCGGTTCGGCCACCCTGGAGAGGACGTCATGACCGTGTTGATGGACAGCACCGCGGTCGCGGCCGTCAACGCCATCCCGTTCCTGTGCGACGCACAACCGGGCGTCATCACCCCGATTGACTTGCCCATCACCGGATCCCCGGGCGCGCTGGTCTAGCGCTGGTCGAATGCGACCTTGACGGCGCCGCTCTGGCCCTGGTTAGCGATCGCGAGGAACGCGTCGCGCCACTGCTCGAGCCGGAACGTGTGGGTCAGCATGGGGCCCAGGTCCACCCGGCCGGCGCGGACCAGGTCGAGGTAGTGCGCGATCGCGTGCTGACGCCGGCCTTCGACCTCCTCGATCCCGAAGGCGTTGGACCCGACCCAGCTGATCTCCTTGAAATACAACGGACTCCACTCCCACCGGCCGGGCGCGTGCACGCCGGCCTTCACCAGCGTCCCCCGCGAGCGCAGGACCCGCACCCCGACCTCGAACGTCTCGGGCTTGCCGACGGTGTCGTAGACGACGTCGATCGGTCCCGGGTAGGCCATGGGCAGGCCCTGCAGCGGTTGGCGCAGCCGGCCACCGCCCCAGGCCACGAGCTCTTCGATGACGGCCAGGCGCGGTTCGTGTGCGAGCACTTTGGCGGCCCCGAACCGCCGGGCCAACTGCGCCTGGGCATCGAAGCGCGCCACCACGGCGACGGCCACCTCGGGATACAGCGCCCGCAGGATCGCGACCGCGCACAACCCCAGCGAGCCGGCCCCGTAGACGAGCACGCGGCCCGCGCGGAGCGGCGGGTGGCGGGTGATCGCGTGCAGGGACACCGAAAACGGGTCGGCGAACACGGCCAGCTCGTCGGGAATCGAGTCGGGAACGCCGAACAGCATGCTGTCGTGGGCGGGCATCAGCTCGGCGTATCCACCGGTGACATCGGCGGACACCCCGGTGTGGATGCCGGGCTTGATGTCACCGTCGGTGAAGCTCCAGCACAGGCTGTAGTCGCCGCTTTCGCAAGCCGGGCAGGGCGGTTCGATGCCGCGCGGCCCGCAGGACAGCCACGGGTTCAGCACGACGCGCTGCCCGATCTCCAGCCCGCGCGCCTTGGGCCCCACGGCGACCACGTCGGCGACCACCTCGTGGCCCATGACTTGGGGGAACGAACAGAACGCGGCCATGGCGTTGTCGACGTCGTCCTCGCCGAAGTCCATCAGGATCTGCTTGGAGTCCGAACCGCAGATGCCGGTCAGGCGGGGACGGGTGAGCACCCAATCCTGATGCGGCAGTTGCGGATCCGCGACTTCCTGCAGTGCGACCGGGCTGTGGGTCAGTGCGTCCTCAGGTCCGGGCGACGCCTCCGGCGCGACGCCGTAGACGAGCGCCTTCACCGCGGCGCCATCGCGGCCGTGCCCGCAATGAACGCATCGAGGTCGGCGTTCTTGGCGTCCACGACGGCCTTCATGTCCGGAACGTAGTGCTCGAACGTGTCGCTGCCCAGGGCGTCGATGATGCCTTCGGCCACCTCGTCGGCGGGCACCTTGGGCCCCTGGTAGAGCGGCTCCTCGCTGCCCGGGTGATCCCAGATCTCGGTGTCGACCGGGCCGGGCTCGATGAGCTTCACCGCGACGCCGCTGCCGTAGAGGTCCACGGCCATCGCCTCGCTCCAGCCGCACAACGCGAATTTGCTTGCACAATAGGCGGTTTCGTGAATGATGCCGAGCCGGCCGCCGACACTGGACACGTTGACGATCAGGCCCGAGCCGCGCGCCAGCATCCGCGGCAGCAGCGCCAGCATCAGACGCATCGGCGCAAAGAAGTTGACCCGCATGACGTTCTCCACCTCGTCCGGATCCAGGTCGATGACGGGCCGGCGCTTCGGCATCGCGGCGTTGTTGATCAGCACGTCGATGCCGCCGAGTCCGTCCCACACACGCCGCGCCAGCTCGCCCAGGGCGGCGGTGTCGGCCAGGTCGGCCACCCACATCACCGATTCCGGCGCGCTGCGCCGGCAGTCGGCCAGCACCTCGTCGAGGCGATCCCGGCGGCGGGCGATCAGTCCCACCACCGCTTCGCGGGCGGCGAGCTGTCGCGCCAGGGCCGCCCCCAGACCCGACGACGCGCCGGTGATGAGCACCCGTTTACCCGCTGCCGCGTATGCCATCCGTCAAGGTTGCCGCGAAATGGAATAGGCGTACAGTGGTTGGCGCTTATTATATTGGCTAAATATTAGACTGACTATTTCCGGGTAGGGGAGAACATGACTTCCACGAGGTATGAGGGCGACACCTGGGACCTGGCGTCCAGCGTCGGCGTGACCGCGACGATGGTCGCGGCGGCCCGGGCGGTGGCCAGCCGGGACGAGCGCCCACTGATCGACGACCCTTACGCGGAGCCGCTGGTCAGAGCGGTCGGCGTGGACCTGCTCACCCGGCTGGCGACCGGCGAGGTGAGCCCCGGCGAGCTCAACGACGTGCACGACGGCACCGCTGAATCTGGGGGATCCCCCGGGGCCATGTCGCGGATGGCCGACAACATGGCCGTGCGCACCAAGTTCTTCGACGAGTTCTTCATCGACGCGACGAACGCGGGCATCGAGCAGGTCGTGATCCTGGCCTCGGGGCTGGATTCCCGCGCGTACCGGCTGCCGTGGCCGGCCGGGACCGTCGTCTACGAGGTCGACCAGCCGCAGGTCATCGAATTCAAGACCCGCACGCTGGCCGAGCTGGGCGCCACGCCCACCGCCGAGCGGCGAACGGTCGCGGTCGATCTGCGCGACGACTGGCCCGCCGCGCTGCGCGCCGCCGGATTCGACCCGGCCCGCCCGACCGCGTGGAGCGCCGAGGGTCTGCTCGGCTACCTGCCGCCCGAGGCGCAGGACCGCCTGCTGGACACCATCACCGAACTCAGCGCGCCGGGAAGCCGGTTCGCCACCGAGAGCGCGCCCAACCCGCAGCCCGGGGACGAGGAGAAGTTGAAGGAACGCATGCAACGCATCTCCGAGCGCTGGCGTGCGCACGGTTTCGATCTCGACATGGCGGGGCTTGTCTACTTTGGTGAGCGCAACGAAGCGGCTCCCTACCTGGCCGATCATGGCTGGGAACTGAACGGGATCAGCATCCGAGAGCTGTTCGCGGACAACGGACTTCCACCCTTCGAGGACGACGACACGCGCATGGGCGACATGGTTTACGTGAGCGGATACCTGAAATGACAGTCGGCTCTGGACGCACCGACGGCGATAGCTGGGGACCGGCGCACAGCGTGGGAGCGACCGCGACCATGGTCGCCGCGTCCCGCGCCGTGGCGTCGCAGGGGCCCGATGCGCTGCTCGACGATCCACTGGCCGATCCCCTGGTCCGCGCCGTGGGGTTGGATCCGTTCGTCCGCATCATCGACGGCGAGCTCGATTTCGAGGACGACCCGCTGTTCAACCGCAAGGCGCGGCGCGAGCAGATCGCGGTGCGCACCAGGTTTTTCGACGACTTCTTCACCGGCGCCACCAATGACGGTGTGCGACAGGCGGTCATCCTGGCTTCCGGTCTGGACACCAGGGCCTACCGACTGCCGTGGCCGGCGGGCACGGTGGTCTACGAGATCGACCAGCCGCAGGTCATCGCCTTCAAGACCGACACGCTGGCCGGCCTGGGCGCCGACCCGACCGCCGAACGCCGTGCCGTCAGCATCGACCTGCGGGACGACTGGCCCGCGGCGTTGCGGGAGAGCGGTTTTGACGTCGGGCAGCCGACCGCGTGGAGCGCCGAAGGCCTGTTGCCCTACCTACCCCCCGACGCCCAGGATCGACTGTTCGACAACATCACCGCGCTGAGCGCGCCGGGCAGCCGGCTGGCCACCGAACACGTCCCGGACCCGAACGCGTTTACCGACGAGCGGTTGCAGCGCATCTCCGAGCGCTGGCAGCGCTTCGGTTTCAACCTCAACGCGACCGACCTGTTCTATCGCGGCGAGCGCAGCGTCGTCGTCGACTACCTGAACGGCCACGGATGGCAGGTGACGGCCCACCCGGCCCGGGAGTTGTACGCTAGCAACGGGTTTGAGTTTCCCGAAGACGCGATGGCGGCCTCCTTCGGCGACTTGAGCTACGTGGCCGCCATCCTGAAGTAGGGCCTAGCTAGGCTTCTCTCATGGCACGCACGCACGACGACCACTGGGATCTGGCGTCCAGCGTGGGCGTGACCGCGACGATGGTCGCGGCCGGCCGCGCCATGGCGACGAAGGATCCGCGCGGTTTGATCAACGACCCGTTCGCCGAACCACTGGTGCGCGCGGTGGGGGTAGACCTGTTCACCAAGATGATGGACGGCGAGCTCGACCTGGACGCGATCGAGAACGCCTCGCCGGTGCGCATGCAGGCGATGATCGACGGAATGGCGGTGCGCACCAAGTACTTCGACGACTACTTCCTCGACGCCGCCGCCGCGGGCGTGCGTCAGGTGGTGATCCTGGCGTCCGGATTGGACTCGCGCGCCTTCCGGCTGCCGTGGCCGGGCGGCACGGTGGTCTACGAGATCGACCAGCCGCGGGTGATCGAGTTCAAGACCACCACGTTGGCCGGCATCGGTGCGCAGCCCACCGCCACCCGGCGCACGGTCGCCATCGACCTGCGCGGCGACTGGCCGGCGGCGCTTAAGGCGGCCGGGCTGGACACCACCGCGCCGACGGCGTGGCTGGCCGAAGGCCTGCTGATCTACCTGCCGCCGGAGGCCCAGGATCGGCTGTTCGACAACATCACCGCGCTCAGCGCGCCCGGGAGCACCATCGCCACCGAATTCGTGCCCGGCATCATCGATTTCGACGTCGAGCGGGCGCGGGAGATGTCCGGTACCTTCCGGGATCACGGCGTCGACATCGACATGGCGTCGCTGGTCTATACCGGCGAACGCAACCATGTCGTCGACTATCTGCGGACCTCGGGGTGGGACGTCGAGGGCGTCACGCGCACCGAACTGTTCCGGCGCAACGGCATCGAGGTCCCCCCTCCCGAAAACGACGACCCGCTCGGCGAAATCATCTTCATCAGCGGCGGGCTCACCGGCTAGAAGCGCCACTCCCCCGGCCACAGCACGTGTGTGCCGGACAGCGTCCGCCCGGCGTCCTCGAGGATGCCGGCAATCGACCGGCCGAGCAGTGCGCCAAGCGCGTCCGGCAGCGACGCCGCGGCCGGTTGCGACGACGCGCGGGGTCGCACGAAGTCCAGCAGCGACGAGCCCGGGTAGCTGACGATGCGGACATCGGTGTCCTCGTCCAGGCCGGCCAGGACCTTGGCCCGGCGCACGGCGGTTCGCAGGCCGCCGAGTTCGTCGACCAGACCGCGCTCCAGGGCGTCGGCGCCGGTCCACACCCGCCCCCGCGCCACGGCATCAACGGCATCGGCGCTCAGTTTGCGCCCCTCGGCCACCCGCTCCACGAAGTTGGCGTAGACCAGGTCCGCCTGGGCCTCCTGATGGGCCCGCTGCTGCGGCGTGAACGGCGTGTCGATCGACCAGGCATCGGCATTTGCGTTGGTGCGCACGGTATCCGAGGCCACCCCCAGCCGCCCCTTCAGATCGCGCACAACGAACTTCCCGCTGTACACACCGATGGACCCGGTGATCGTGCCGGGACTGGCCACGATCGCGTCGGCACCCATCGAGATGTAGTAGCCGCCGGACGCGGCGACCGAGCCCATGGACGCCACCACCGGTTTGCCGCGTGCGCGGGCCCGCGCCACCTCGCGCCAGACGGTCTCCGAGGCGAAGAGCGAGCCGCCCGGGCTGTCCACCCGAAGTACGATCGCGGACACCGCGTCGTTGGCGGCCGCCTCCCGCAGTGCCGCCGCAATGGTGTCGCCGCCGACGGCTGAGGCGCCGAAGGGCAGGAATTGGGGCCCGCCACGCCCGTCGACGATGTGGCCCGCGACGGTGACCAGCGCGAGCGTGGGTTTGGGGCGGCGGCCGGGAATCGGCGGCAAGGCCGGGGCCAACCTGGACTGGGCCGCGCCGGCGTACCGCGACAGGTAGAGCCGCGGCGGAGCGTTCTCATCGGAATCGATGGACTCGGGCGAAATTCCTTCCGCACCAATCAGTTCCGCTATCCGCGTGTATGCCTCGTCGCGGAAGCCGATCCGGTCGATCAGACCGGAGGCGACGGCCTCCTCGCGCAACAGTGGGGCCCGGTCGGCCAGCGCGTCGAGCCCGGCAGGATCGATGCTGCGTGATTCGGCGACCGCCTGCCACACCTGGTCTTGCAGGCTTTCCAGCATTCGGGTGACGGCTTCGCGGTGGGCGTCGGTGAACCCGCCCTCGGTGTATCGGTTTATCGCCGACTTGTATTCGCCGCGCGCCACGAACTCGGCTTCGATGCCCGCCTTGTCGAGCGCGTCCCGCAGGAAGGTGACGCTGCTGGCGAAGCCGACCAGACCGACGCTTCCCGACGGCTGCATCCACACTTCGCCGAATGCCGAAGCCAGGTAGTACGACAGCGTCCCCGGATAGGTCTCGGCCCACGCCAGCGACGGCTTGCGGGCGGTGAAGGCCGCGACGGCCTCGCGCAGCTCCTGAACCGCCGCCGGCGGCGCCGCCGCAAGCTGCACGCGGGCGATCAGCCCCGCGACCCGGGAATCCCCGGCGGCCCGGTGGATTGCGGCGACCGCGTCACGCAGCGCCATCGGCCGGCCGCCCCCGGTGATGAACGCCAGCGGGTCGAAGCCCGAGCTTTCCGGCGGCACCGAGCGCAAATTCAATTCGAGCACGCAGCCATTGGGCACGCCGTGATGGCGGGCGGTATCGACGCGACCGGCCACGGCACGCACCTCGTCCCTCCACCGTGCGATGCCGGGAAGCGAAGGCAGGAAGCCGAACATGATCGCAGCCTACCGATCGGCCGCCGTACGGTGGTGGGGTGAGGTTCTCGATCGCCATCCCCCAATTCGACTTCGACGGCTTCGATGACGCGGGGCTGCGCGTGTTTCTCTCGCGCGCGGAGGAACTCGGGTTCGAGGGAGGCTGGGTGCTCGAGCAGATCGTCGGCGACGCACCGCTGCTGGCGCCGCTGGAGGTGCTGGCGTACTGCGCGGCCTGTACCGAGCGACTGCGCCTCGGGGTCGCCGTGCTGGTGTCCTCGTTGCATGATCCGCTTCAGTTGGCCTCGGCCGTGACCGCCGTGGACCGGCTCAGCCATGGGCGCCTCGACGTCGGCGTCGCACCCGGCGGCGGATTCCGCAGGTTTGCCGCGTTCGGCGTCGAGAAGTCAACCTACATAAGCTATTTCACCGAGGGCCTGGACCTGATGAAGGCGGCCTGGTCCGACGAACCCCGGGTGAGCTTTCACGGCCGGTTCCGTGACGTGGACGACCTTCCCATCCAGCCCAAGCCGGTGCAGCGGCCGCACCCCCCGATCTGGTTCGGCGGCCTCGCTCCCAAGGCCCTGGCCAGGGCCGTGCGCCACGGCGACTCGTTTCTGGGTGCGGGCTCCTCGACCACCGAAGCGTTCGCCGAAGCCGTCGGCATCGTGCGCCGCGAACTCGACGAACAACACAAAGACCCGGCGCACTTCACCATCGGCAAGCGGGTCTATCTGATGATCGACGACGATGCCGCGCGGGCGCGCGAACGGGTACTCGCCGGGCTGCGCCGCATCTACGGCGAAATGTCGGGCATCGATGCGGTTCCGGTGTCGGGTACACCCGACGACGTGGCGCGTGGACTGCGCGAGGTGATCGATGCCGGAGCGGAGATGCTGCTGCTCAACCCCGTCGCCGCGGATGTCGCGGAGAACGGCGCGCAGATGGAACGCCTTGCCGCGGAGGTGATTCCGCAGCTGCGGTGACTAGAGCTCGGTGACCGAGCCGCCCGCGGCGGTGATCTTCTCGCGGGCGCTGCCGCTGAACTTGTGCGCGGACAGGTCGACCTTCACGGTCAACTTGCCGTCGCCGAGGACCTTGACCAACGAGTTCTTGCGAACGGCGCCCTTGGCCACCAGGTCGTCCACCCCGACGGCGCCCCCCTTGGGGAACAGCCGGTTGATGTCGCCGACGTTGACGATCTCGTACTCGGTGCGGAACCGGTTGCGAAACCCCTTGAGCTTGGGCAGCCGCATGTGAATCGGCATCTGCCCGCCCTCGAAGGTGGCCGGGACGTTCTTGCGGGCCTTGGTGCCCTTGGTGCCACGGCCCGCGGTCTTGCCCTTGGAGCCCTCGCCGCGGCCGACGCGGGTGCGGGCGGTTTTCGACCCGGGCGCGGGCCGTAGGTCGTGCAGCTTGAGTGTCATTTGGTCTTACCTCCGGCGCCCGTCTCGGCCGGCTCCACCTCGACGAGATGGCTCACCACCGCGATCAGGCCGCGCGTCTGCGGGTTGTCTTCGCGGACCACCGAATGGCGAATCCGGTGCAGTCCCAGCGTGCGCAGGCTCTCGCGCTGCTTCCAGCGTGTCCCGATGGTGCTGCGCACCTGGGTGATCTTCAGCTGACTCATGGCTGCGCCTCCCGGGCCGCGGTCGCACTCGCCAGCGCTTCACTCTCACGTCGCGCCTTGAGCATCCCGGCCGGGGCGACGTCCTCGATCGGCAGTCCGCGGCGGGCGGCCACCTCTTCGGGACGCTGCAGGAGCTTGAGCGCGGCGACGGTGGCGTGCACCACGTTGATCGCATTGTCGCTGCCCAACGATTTGGCCAGGATGTCGCGCACCCCAGCACATTCCAGCACCGCGCGGGCCGCGCCACCGGCGATCACACCGGTACCCGGACTGGCCGGGCGCAACAGCACCACGCCGGCGGCCGCCTCACCCTGCACCGGGTGAGTGATGGTGCCGCCGATCAAGGGAACCCGGAAGAAGCCCTTGCGTGCCTCTTCCACACCCTTGGCGATCGCGGCCGGGACTTCCTTGGCCTTGCCGTAACCGACGCCGACCATGCCGTTGCCATCACCGACGATGACCAGTGCGGTGAAGCTGAATCGCCGACCACCCTTGACCACCTTGGAGACGCGGTTGATGGCGACGA
The DNA here is from genome assembly GCF_001954215.1 of Mycobacterium sp. IS-2888. NCBI lineage: Bacteria > Bacillati > Actinomycetota > Actinomycetes > Mycobacteriales > Mycobacteriaceae > Mycobacterium > Mycobacterium sp. IS-2888. Next base: position 127,412 of record NZ_MBET01000094.1, on the reverse strand, counting down.
CCCGTTCCAGGTAGTTGCTCTTGTCGCCGTCACGGTCGCGGCCGCGGCCGCCGCCGTCCCGCCTGCCGCGGGAATCGCGGCCGTCACCGCGCGCGTCGCGGCCCTCTGGGGCGCCTTGCCCGCCGGCTGGCTGCTCCGCCATTATGCGGTCCTTCCAGTTGTCATCAGAAACTCAATCCGTTCTCGCGTGCGGCATCGGCCAGCGCCGCGATCCGTCCGCCGTAGGTGTATCCGCCGCGGTCGAACACCGCGCTCTCGATGCCGGCGGCCTTGGCGCGCTCGGCGATCAGTTGACCGACCCGCACGCTGTGGGCTTTCTTGTCACCGTCCACGCCGCGCACATCGGCCTCGATCGACGACGCGGCGGCCAGCGTGGTGCCGTTTTCGTCGTTGACCAACTGCACGTGAATGTGCCGCGCGGACCGGTGCACAACCAAACGCGGGCGCTCGCCGGTGCCCGAGATCTTCTTGCGCAGCCGCGCGTGCCTGCGCACCCGCGAGACCCGTCGCGCTTCGGACACGCTCTGCCCCACCGACTTTCGCACGGCGGCAGCTTGTGATTTCGCCATGGCTACTTACCTGTCTTTCCGACCTTGCGGCGGATCTGCTCGCCCTCGTAGCGCACGCCCTTGCCCTTGTAGGGGTCGGGGCGGCGCAGGCGGCGGATATTCGCCGAAATCTGGCCGACCTTCTGCTTGTCGATCCCGGTGATCGTGAATTTCGTCGGCGACTGGACCGCGAATGTGATGCCCTCGGGGGCCTCGATCACCACGGGATGGCTGTATCCCAGCGCGAACTCGAGGTTGGAACCCTTGAGCTGGACCCGGTAGCCGACGCCGAAGATCTCCATCTTGGTGGTGTAACCCTCGGTGACACCGGTGACCAGGTTGGAGACCAGGGTGCGGGACAACCCGTGCAGGGAGCGGTTGCGCCGCTCGTCGTCGGGACGGGTGACCACGATGGCACCGTCGTCGTTGCGCGACACGGCGATCGGCTCGGCGACCTTCAGATCCAGGGTGCCCTTGGGTCCCTTCACCGAGACGTTCTGGCCTTCGATCGTGACGTCGACTCCGGAGGGGACCGGAATCGGCTGCTTACCAATGCGCGACATGGCTTTTCCTCAACCCCTCACCACACGTATGCGAGGACTTCGCCGCCCACGCCCTGTCTGGCTGCCTGACGGTCGGTCAGCAGGCCCGAGGAGGTCGAGATGATCGCCACACCCAGGCCGCCGAGCACCCGCGGCAGATTGGTGGATTTCGCGTACACACGCAGGCCCGGCTTGGACACCCGGCGCAAACCGGCGATGCTGCGTTCGCGGCTCGGCCCGTACTTGAGCTGGATGACCAGCGACTTGCCGACCCGAGCATCCTCGGTCCGGTAGTCGCTGATGTAGCCCTCGCTCTTGAGGATCTGGGCGATGTTCGCCTTGATCTTCGAGTGGGGCAGGCTCACCTCGTCGTGGTAGGCCGAATTGGCGTTGCGCAGACGTGTCAAGAAGTCCGCGATCGGGTCGGTCATCGTCATAGTTGCGTCCTATGTCCCGTCACCAGCTGCTCTTCTGCACGCCGGGCAGCTCACCCGCGTGCGCCATCTCGCGCAGGCAGATCCTGCAGAGCCCGAACTTGCGGAACACCGCGCGCGGACGGCCGCACTTGCTGCAGCGGGTGTAGCTGCGCACCGCGAACTTCGGCTTGCGCGCGGCCTTGTTAACCAGTGCCTTCTTAGCCATCTAGTCAGTTCTCCTTGAAGGGAAAGCCGAGGGCCCGCAACAGCGCTCGTCCTTCGTCGTCGTTTGTCGCCGAGGTGACGACGCTGATGTCCATGCCGCGGACCCGGTCGATCTTGTCGACGTCGATCTCGTGGAACACCGACTGCTCGGCCAGACCGAAGGTGTAGTTGCCGACACCGTCGAACTGCTTGGGCGAAAGCCCGCGGAAGTCACGAATACGTGGCAGCGCGATGGACGTGAGGCGGTCGAGGAACTCCCACATCCGGTCGCCGCGCAAGGTAACCCGCACGCCGATCGGCATGCCTTCGCGCAGCTTGAATTGCGCGATCGACTTGCGCGCCTTGCGAATCTCGGGGCGTTGACCGGTGATTAGCGCCAGGTCGTTGACCGCGCCGTTGATCAGCTTGGCGTCCCGGGCCGCGTCACCGACCCCCATGTTGACGACAACCTTTGTCACCGTCGGGATCTGCATGACGTTGCCGTAGCCGAACTGCTTGTGCAACGCGTCCCGAATCTCGTTGCGGTAGCGCTCTTTAAGGCGCGGCTGCACCTTCTCAGCGGTTGTCATCAGATGTCCTTGCCGTTGCGCTTGGAAATGCGGACCCGCTTGCCGGTTTCCTCGTCGAGCCGGTAGCCGATGCGGGCGGGCTTGCCGTCCGAGTCGACCACCATCACGTTGGAAACGTGGATCGGGGCTTCCTGGGTGACGATGCCGCCGGACCGGGCCCCGCGCTGAGTGGTGGAAACCGCGGTGTGCTTCTTGATTCGGTTGACGCCCTCGACCAACACCCGGCTGCGGTCCGGGTAGACCTTCAGCACCTTGCCTTTGGCGCCCTTGTCCTTACCGGCGATCACCAGGACGGTGTCGTCCTTTTTGACCTTCATCTACAGCACCTCCGGGGCCAGCGAGATGATCTTCATGAATCGCTTCTCGCGCAGTTCGCGGCCGACCGGGCCGAAGATACGCGTCCCGCGCGGGTCGTTGTCGGGCTTGATGATCACCGCGGCGTTCTCGTCGAACTTGATGTAACTGCCGTCGGGACGTCTGCGCTCCTTGACCGTGCGCACGACGACGGCTTTAACGACCTCACCACGTTTGACGTTGCCGCCCGGAATGGCGTCCTTGACGGTGGCAACGATGACGTCGCCGATGCCGGCGTAGCGTCGCGACGAACCGCCGAGCACCCGGATGCACAAGATCTCCTTGGCGCCGGTGTTGTCGGCGACCTTCAGCCGCGATTCCTGCTGAATCACTCGATCTCCTGACCTGGTTGCGTGTGCACGGCAGGGGAAACCCAAAACCTGACGTGCGCGGTCTGTGTGGCCGAAGGGCACGCGGGGCCGATTCACACCGGCCGAGGTCTGCCCAAGGCAACCCCTAGAGTCTAGGGGACGGCCAGCTCAGGGCCAAATTTGCCGGCGAATTGCCGTCAGCGGGCGATTTCGCCGATGCCGCGGATGTCGCCGAGGTGGTGAACGCCTTCGTGCATCGCCTGCCGCACCAGCCACCGCGCGGTGCGTATCTCCCCCGGCAACCGAGACCCCACGCGGTCCCAGCCGTCGTCGCGCACTCGTGCGATTTCGTCGCGGAAACCCGCCGCCGCCCTCGCCAGCTCGTCGAGCGTGGCTTCGATGTCGCACTCGTTGTATTGGAAACGACGGGCCCGCAGGTCGTTGTACATCGGCTCGAACGCCGGCTGGTCCTCGGTGCGGACGCGGTACAGCCGGATGGTGAAGCTCACGTAGACGTCCCGCAGGTGGCAGACATACTCGTTGACCGACCACACACCGGGACCGGGCCGAACCCGGCGAGCCTCCGCGGGTATCGCGTGCGCGGCATCCCGCGCCGCGTCCGGTATGCCGGCAATGACGCCAAGCGCGTCGTCGATCCGGGTCTCCGCGAATGCGATCCCACAGACGTCGCAGACGTGATCCTCCTCGGCGAGCGGCGGCAGCGGCGCGGGCATGGGAACATCCTCCACCTAGAACGGTGGCGGTTCGTCGTCTTCCTGGGGTGGGGCGGGTCCGGCCAGAAGCGCCTGGCGCTCCAGGCGGGCCCGGCGGTTGTGGTTGCGCTCGATGGCGACGGCGCTCGCGCGGTTCTGGGCGCGGGTGCGCCGCCGCTTGGGCATCATCGCGGCGCGCTCGGCGCAGTAATCCTGGGGCACGTCGACCTCGGCGGCGGGCATGCCACCCATCGAGCGACATAGGCTGGGGAACAGCAGCGCGCTGCCCGGGGTGGTGACATATGTCCGCCCGGCCGGCGAGGTCAAAATCAGCGTGCCGTCGGGCAGCTGCTGTTCGGTCCAGCCGAAAAACGTCTTAACCAGATGATGGGTGCGGCAATAGCACTTGAGGTTGCTCGCGTGGGTGGGCCCGCCCTGGCTATAGGGGATGGTGTGGTCCACATCGCAGTCGACAGCCGGTTGGTCACAGCCGGGCCAGCGGCACGTCAGGTCCCGGCACCGAACGAAATCGGCCAGCGCGGCCGAGGGCAGATAACCATTTTCGGGTGGGGCATCGCTGGGGTGGCTGAGCGGCATCAGCTTGGCCGACTTGGCTAGTTCGGCCACCAGCTCGGGTGGAATCAGCACGTCGGCGCCCAGCTCCGAGCCCGGGGCACTACCACGGCCGTCGAGGGTGGCCTGCTCGGCGATCACGTGGATCACCACCGGCGAGGCCGGCCGGCGTTTTCCGGCGGCGCAATCACGCCGCCCGCATCGGCATCCCAGCCGGTCGGCCCCAACGGCCAGTGCCCCGAGGGCATCGGCGCGGCGCTGCTGCTGGCTGCGCGGGTCATGCTCACATACCGTGGCGGCCAACGCGTTCAACCGCTGGTCCAGCGCGTGCGCATCTGGGGTCAGCATGCTGCCATGGATTTCCGAGACTCCGTCCGCGACCCGATCGCCGATCCAGATCTCGCGGTCGCCCTGGCTCTTTCGGCGCCGGCGCACCGCATCCGCGTCGGCCCTGGCGACGATCTTGTCGACCTGCCCGGCCAATCGGCCCTGGGTCATCGACGGCCACCGCACCACATTGGCGGCCAGGGTCGCGTCCACCGCCGCCAGCACGTCGGCGTCGGTGATCAGATCGGTGCGATACATCAGTGTCTGGAACATCCGATAGTCGATGTCGCCGGCGCGAAAAACCGCAGCCACCTCCGGTAGTCGCTCGCGCATCGCCAGCGCGTACCGCATGAAGCTGCCGGCCAGCGCCAGGCTGATCCGAAACGCCGCGGCCACTTCGGCCCCCACCGCGGCCCACGTGTCCACTGCCCAGTCGGGCCGCTCGCCGCGCTGGGCCCGCCGCATCTCGAACAGTTCGCCAATGGCGTCCAGCCGAGCCGCGGCCGCCCGGGCCTCGGCTCGCCACGAGGCGCACATGCGGTCCACCAGCGCCCGCGAGCCCTCGGTCTGCGGGGGCTCCCAGTACTCGTGCAGCCGTCCATCGAACATGTGTTCGAGTATGGCACGTCCCTACGACAACCGCCCTAGCTCGAGTGGCGGTACCACGCGGCGATATACAGCACCAGAGCCGTGGCCAGCGCAATCAGCACCCAGATCACAACGGCTTGGTCGATCCACGAACCAGCGGGCGGGGTGCCGGGCAGGATGTTGCGCAACGGCACGACGGCAAACAGCATCGCCGCGTACCAAGTGGAAAAGGGCGGCAAGAATTGTCGCCTGCCGGTAAGCATCTGAATGGCCACGAACAGTGCCAGCGTCGGCAGCGTGATGAGCACCAGGCAGATACCCAGGTCGAAGACCAGCGGACCCTTGGCCCGCTTCACCGTCACGACGACGTTGTCCGGGCGATCCGAGTCGTGGCTGTCCCGCCCGACTCGACTGACCGAGAGATCCCAGCCCTCCAGCGATCCGGTCACTTCGACCCGGGCGGGTATGTACTGACGGTTCTCGCCACTTCCGACGAGCACGTCCCCTTGGATGGTATCGGTCCGGTATGAGTCGAAAGGCCAGTCACCGGGGTCGCCGTGCACCTCGATGGTGGTGGTCACCCGCGCCGGCGACTTGCCGGCCGGGAATTGCAGGTCTCCCAGGTCGTTGTGCGGAAGGAAACGCACGGACGTGTCGGTGTTCAACACATTGAGGCGATGGTCGACCATCGAATCGTCCGGCATCACCTCTACTTTGACTTCGACGCGCTTTGCGATGGTGTCCAACTTCTCCAAGCGCACCAACACCACGGTGTTGTCGGTGGTGCTCAGGTCCGGATCGGGCAACGGACCGGGGGCGCTGGCCAACCAGTGATAGCCGAGCAGGGATAGGACGTAGACGACCACGACTCCCACGATGATGGAGACATCGAGCACGAGGTGTCGTCGTCGCGGTTTATGAGCCGTCTTCTCGGGCCGCGACGGTCCCTGTTGCTGGGTCGCAGTGGGTCGCGGGGCCGGCGGAGCTTCACTGCCATTGGCGGGGCCCGTAGCGGGCGCCACGGTTTCCGGCGCGAGGAACTTGGCCGCCGCCTCGGCAGCGGGATCATCCGCGGCAGCAGCTAAGTCTCTGAGCACCGACACGAAGTAAAACGCTATCAACGGAGCTGTTTGCTAGCAGCGCGTAAAACTATGCTCTTACAAGCATTTAACAGCACCGACACCGGCGCACGCGAAAATCAGTCCCCTTGCCGGACCCACGCGAAGATGTACAAGCTCATCGCCGTCACCAAGGCGATCAGCACCCACTGCACGATCGCTTGGTCGATCCACGAGCCCGGCGGCGGGGCCCCGGGGAGGATGTTGCGCAGCGGGACGATGGCGAACAGGTTCGCGGCGTACCAGGTCGCGAACGGCGGCAGGAATTTTCTCCTGCCCAGGGCCATCGGAATGGCCACCAACAGCGCCAGGGTAGGCAGGCTGATCAGCACCAAGCAGATGCCCAGGTCAAAGATCAACGGCCCCTTGGCCCTTCGCAGGGTGATGACGACATTTCCGTTGTCGCTGGCGCGAGACGTCGGCAGCGCGGCAGGGTCGTGGACGCGGTGGACGCTGATGTCCCAACCGTCCAGCTCCCCCGTCACCTCGACGCGGGCGGGCACTTTCTTGGGGCTGTCGCCCGCTCCGACGAACGCATCGGCCGAGATCGGCTCGGTCTGGTAGGAGTCGAACGGCCAGTTGCCGGGATCGCCGCGGGCCTCGACGGTGGTGCTCAGTTGTGCGGGCGCCTTTCCCCTCGGGTAATGCAGGTCCCCAAGGTCGCTGGTCGGATACAGGCGCACCGCGACATCAGTGCCGAGCACGTCGTAGCGGTTGTCATACGCCGAAACTCCCGGATACACAAGCACATTCACCGAGAGGCGGTGTGCGACCGGCTTCAGCTCCTCGACGCGCAGCTGCACGATGGTCGCGTCTCCCCCGCCCTGGCTCAGATCCAGCGGAGGCAGCGGCCCCTCCGACCTTTCCAGCCAGTGGACGCCCAGCAGCGACAGGGCGTAGGCGGCGACGACGGTCACCAGGACACCGACCCCGATCGCGATGCGCGGTTTCGAGGCTTTCGGCTTCTGCGGTGGCTTCCCGTTTCCCGACGACGCCGTCGACGAGACGGCGGGCGGCGACGGCTGGTCCGTCGACGGGGCCGCGGGCGGTGCCGGCCGCGCTTGCGTGGTCATCGTTGCTGGAGCCGGTCTGGAGCTGGCCGGTGCGATCCAGTTTTTCGGGGCGCCACGTCGTCAGATGGTAGCGAACGGCCGCGCGGCCCGCGCGGCGAAATCGCATGTCGGCGTGCGTATGGCGGTTCCGTCACCCACCGGACATCCACCGTTCACCTGCCGGACGGACGACCCGAGTCGGGCGCGACCGGCGAGTGCCCCCGACGTTGCTAGCCGGACGCTGGATCGGCCACGCAGCGAAACCCGATGTGGGTGGTCGCGGTGTCCTGCGACTGAGGCGACCGCGCGGCGGGACGGTAGCGATGGCAATACTCCGGAGCGCACAGGTGCGAGCCACCCTTCAACGTCTGACTGACGGCCGGATCGGCGGGCCCCGTTGGTGTGCAGCAGGCCTTCGGCGGCCGGTCGAGCCGGTGGTGCGCGGAAAACTCGGTGGCGGTCCACTCCCAGACGTTGCCGATCATGTCGACGAGGCCAAAACCGTTGGGGGGGAAGGTCCCCACCGGCGACGTCCCCTTCCAGCCGAGCGCCCCATCGTTGCGGTACGGGAAGCTGCCCTGCCAAGTGTTGGCCATCAGCCGGCCGCCGGGCTTCTCCTCGTCGCCCCACGCGTAGGTCGTCGTGGCGCCGCCGCGCGCGGCGTACTCCCACTCGGCCTCGGTCGGCAGCCGCCGCCCCGCCCAGCGCGCGTACGCCGCGGCGTCGGGATAGGCCACCTGGACCACCGGGTGATCGGCTCGGTCGGCGGTGCTTTCCGGGCCGTCGGGACCGAACGGATGGCGCCAGGTCGCACCCGGCGCCCAGCCCCACCACTGCCGCCAGTCGCGCAGATCGACCGGGCCCCGCGTCGGGCGGAAAACCATCGCTCCCGGGCACAGGTCGGCCGGGTCCGCACCGGGGTACAGCGTCGGATCGATCGGTTGCTCGGCGACCGTCACATATCCTGTGGCGTCGACGAATTCGGCGAATTGCGCATTGGTCACCGGGTGCCGCTCCACCGCGAATGCGGCGACGGTCACGGTGTGGATCGGCGCCTCTTCGGGGTAGAAGCTCGTCGAGCCCATGCGGAACGATCCGCCCGGCAGGTCGACTAGCTCGGTGAGCACTCCCTCAGGGTAGGACGGCCGCGAAGCGGCTCAGTCCGATTGTCGGTACCAGGTGAACATGTACAGGGCCATCGCAGCGACGAGCGCCATCAGCACCCAGATCACCAGAACCTGGTCGATCCATGCGCCCGGCGGCGGAGACCCCGGCAGGAAATTGCGTATCGGGATCACGGCGAACAGCATGGCGGCGAACCACGTCACGAAGGGCGGCACGAATTTCCGTCTGCCCAGCGCGATTTGAATGGCCACGGCAAAAGCCAGCGTGGGTAGGGCGAACAGGACCAGGCAAATGCCCAGGTCGAAGATCAGCGGCCCCTTGGCGCGATGCAACGTGATGATGACGTTGTCCGGGCGATCCGCCTCCTGGCTGGCCTCGCCCACGCGCTGGACGCTGACGTCCCAACCGTCCAGTGCCCCGGTCACTTCCACCCGGGCGGGTATGTACTGGCGGGCATCGCCTTGCCCGACGAGCACCTCCGCCGACAGGGTGTCTGTGCTGTAAGAGTCGAACGGCCAGTTGTTCGGATCGCCATGCGCCTCGATCGTGGTGGCAACCTGCGCGGGCGACTTGCCCGCCGGGTATTGGAGGTCGCCGAGATCGTTAGGAGGGTCCATCCGCACCGCGGTGTCGGTCTTGAGGACGTCGAGGCGCTTGTCGAACATGGAATCCTCGGGGATCACCAGCACCTTCACCGTGAGGCGATTCGCGACGGTTTCCAGCTTTTCGAGGCGCACCAGCACGACGGTGTCGCCGGTGGCGTTCAAGTCCGGCGGCTTGATCGGTGCCGCCGATTTGGACAGCAAGTGGACGCCGAAGAGCGACAGGCCGTAGACGATGATGAATGCCACCAGGATGCCGATCACCAACAGCGTGCGCCGTCCCCCCCGTTTGGGTGGAGCCTCGGGCGTCGGCGTGGGAGGCGTCGAGGGCGGTGGCGCTGGTGGAGCTTGGTGGGTCATCGGTCAAGACCTCCGTGAGGTTGCGGCAGCCCGGTGGGCGAGCACACGAGGATTCGATGTTAGCGAACCGGTGCGGTCCGCGCGGACAATCGAAATTTCCGCGATCAATAGGCAATTTCCGGCAACCCGCCGACCCTCTCAGCGAACCCGTTCATCCGGTGTTGGTTTGCCTGTTAATCCGGTCGCGGTAAATGTCTGCCTGTGAAGCACAAGCGATCATCCGCCGCCGTGAGCGTGCTCGCCGCGGGCGCCATCGCCCTCACCGCCTGCAGCAACTCCCATGCGACCCTGGCGTATGCCGCCGGGGCCAAGGTGGACTGTGGCGGCAAGCAGGCCCTGGCCGCCAGCGGCTCGACCGCGCAGGCCCATGCGATGACCCGATTCGTCGCGGCCTACACCAAGGTCTGCTCCGGGCAGACGCTAAACTACACGGCCAACGGCTCGGGCGCGGGGATCAGCGAATTCCTCAGTGCCAAAACCGATTTCGGTGGATCGGACACGCCCCTCTCGGGCGACCAATACGCCGCCGCCAAGCAGCGATGCGGAGGCGCCGACGCCTGGAACCTGCCGGTGGTCTTCAGCCCCCTCGCCATCACCTACAACCTCAGCTCCGTCGACTCGTTGGTGCTCGACGCTCCCACGCTGGCAAAGATCTTCAACGGCACCATCACGCGCTGGGACGACCCGGCGCTGACGGCGCTCAACGCATCCATGCCGGCGGAGGACATCCGGGTCATCTATCGCAGCGACGCATCCGGCACCACCGACAACTTCCAGTCCTACCTCCAGGCCGCGTCGGGCGGTGCGTGGAGCAAGGGCGCGGGCAAGATGTTCAACGGCGGGGTCGGCACCGGTGCCGCGGGAAACGTCGGCACCTCGGCGGCCGTGAAAACCACCGAGGGCGCGATCAGCTACAACGAGTTGTCTTTCGCGCTGCAGCAAGGGCTTTACGCCGCCGAGATCAAAACCCCGGCGAGCCGTAGGTCGCTGCGCCCGGTCCGGATCGGCACCGACACGGTCGGCAAGACCATCACCGGAGCCAAAATCATCGGCAACGGCAACGACCTCGTCCTCGACCTTTCGTCGTTCTACAACCCCGCCCAGCCCGACGTCTACCCGATCGTGTTGGCCACCTACGAGATCGTCTGCTCCACCTACCCGAGCCCCGATGTGGCCCAGGCGGTCAAGGCATTTCTGCAGGCAGCCATCGGCCCCGGCCAGATCGACCTCAACAAAAGCGGTTACATCCCGCTGTCGTCCGACTTCCAGGCACGGGTATCCAGCGCCGTCGACGCCATCACCGGAGCACCGAACCCGCAGTAGGTCAGGGCTTTTGCCGTCGCTCCCGTTGGCGCCACCAACCGACCAGGAAGAGCGCCATCGCGACCACCAGCCCGATCAACACCCACAGCACGACGGCTTGGTCGATCCACGAACCGTACGGTGGGCTGCCGGGCAAGATGTTTCGCAGCGGGACAATCGCAAACAGCATCGCGCCGTACCAGGTTGTCATCGGCGGTAAGAAGGCGGTCCGGCCCAACGCCACGGGAATGGCCACCCACAACGCCAGCACGGGCAGGGCGATCAGGACCAGGCAGATGCCGACGTCGAAGATCAGCGGCCCCTTGGCCCTATGCAACGTGATGATCACGTTGTCCTGCACGTTGGGGTTGGCATCGTCGGGATCGTGGACGCGGGTGACGGTGGCGTCCCAGCCGTCGAGCTTCCCGGTGGCTTCGACACGGGCGGGCGCCTTTTCGCGGTTGGGCCCGGAGCCGGTGAACACGTCGGCCGCGATGACCTCCGTCTTGTAGGAGTCGAACGGCCAGTTTCCGGGGTCACCCTGCGCGCCGATGGTGGTGCTGACTTGCGCCGGCGCCTTGCCCACCGGGTACTGCAGGTCCCCCAGGTCGTTCTCCGGATACAGCCGAACCGCGGCATCGGTGGTGAGCACCCCGAAATTCTTGTCGTACAGCGAATCCTTCGGATAGACAAGAACATTCACCGTCAAGCGGTTGGCGACGGTATCCAGCTTCTCCAGGCGCACCTGCACGACGCTGTCCTCGGCCTCGACCTTGCTCAGGTCCACCGCGGGCAGCGGGGGCGCCGACTTGGCCAGCAGGTGCACGGCGATCAGCGAAAGGACATAGACGACGATGACGGCCACCAGGATCGCGAACGCGATCGCGAGCTGGCGGCCGCGCCCCCCGGCCGGCGCCGGCGGCGGCAGAGGTCCGGCGGTCATAGAGGCATCACGGGGCCAGATGCTAGCAGCGGCCCAACAACGAAAACGGACTTTCAGGGGATTACGACCGCGAACTGCTGCGTCACCGTGGATTTCGCCGCATCGAAGCCGGGCGCGCCCGCGGGGCCTTCAAGATGGATGACCACCAGGTACGCCCTGGTGTTCGTCCAGATGTGGGTGATGCGATCGGCGAAGGCAGTGCCCGACCCCATGCCGTTCAGCAGCTGGCTGCTGTAGCCGCAGAACTGGGCCGGTGCGACGGTGAGGCGGACGTCGGGTTTGGCCGTGCGCAGGTCGGCGGCGTAGCGCAGGAACGCTCCCCCGGGATCGAGGTCCGTCGGGGTGATGGTCACTTTCACCGACATCCCTTCGGGGCCGGTCGATGTCAGCGCCACGTCGCCGCTGCCGGAAGTCGAGTTCCAGCCGTCCGGCAGCGGCGTGACGATCATCGGTGCCACCGGATCCGCCACCGCCGCCCTGGCCATGCTTCCGCTGGTCGGCGGTGGCGGCATGCACGCGACGGCGTTCGGCGGGATGTGGTCGGGCAGGGTGACTTCGACGCCCGGTACGGGCTCGGCCGGGTCGGGATGTCTGGATGTCACCGGGGTGGCGGTGCCACCGGTGGTCCGCTCGCAGCCCACCGCGACGCCCGCGCACAGGCAAAGCAGGCCGATGCCCAGTTCAGTCGCGCGAAAACGCAAGCGCAACTTCGGCTTCCACGTCGATGTAGGGCCGGCCGGACAGGTCGACGTCGACCTGCTTGATGGTGCCACCGGTGAACTCGAACGGCGCCTTGTAGCGACTGGACACTCCCGAACCGCCGTTGCGCCCGACCGTGATGCCGGCACCGGCCAGCCCGAACGTTCCGGGATGGGTGCTCACATCGGCGAGCGTGCCGACTTCCTTGTCGTCGACGAACAGCGTGAGGTCACCGAGCGGGGTGTGGCTGTTCGCGACGGTTCCGGTCCGCAGATAGCCGACGCCGAACACGTGCCGGCCCAGCGGAACCGGGTCCGACGACGAAACCAGCTGCTGCCGCTCGCCGAGGAAGTTGTAGACGTAGTGCAGGCGCCCGTCCTGGATGAACAGCACATGCCCTCCGTGGGCGCCGCCCTGCTTGAAAAGAACGCCTTCGGCGCCGGTGGTATCGATGGTCACATCGGCCAGCACGGCAAACGACCGGCCACGAATCTCGGCGGCGGCGCCGATGCCGACGTCGGCGCAGTTCGGATAGTAGGTGTAGCTGGTCCGCTCGCCGACCAGGTAGGGGCGGAAACGTGTCAGCGTTTCCATGAGGTCCAGATCGGCCAGCGGAAGGCCGTTGTACTTGTCAGCCTCGGAAAACCACAGCGCCTTAAGCTCTTCCAGCTTCTCGGGTTGCTCGGCGGCCAGGTCGTGGCATTGGCTGCGATCGGCCTCGATGTGGAACAGCTCCCAGCGGTCGGCGTCGAAATGCGACCAGCCCGCCGGTGTCGCCGCGTGGATCGTGTTGGCGAACCAGCCCTGGTGCCAGATTCCGCGGGTGCCCAGCATGGCGTAGAACTGGGTCTGCTTCCCTGTGTCGGCGTCCGGATCGGCAAGGGCCGCTTTGAAGCTCACGCCGTCCAGCGGCTTCTGCGGGATGCCCTTGACCGACTCCGGCGGCGTCATGTCCAACAGGTCGTAGACCGTGGGCGTGATATCGCAGACGTTGACGTAGTTGTCGCGGACCTCGCCGTGTGCGGCAATACCGTCGGGCCAGGAGATGATCGCGGTGTCGGCGATGCCGCCTTCGTGCGAGGCGTAGCGTTTGAAGAGCTTGTAGGGCGTGTTGAAGGCCATCGCCCAACCGATCGGGTAATGGTTGTAGGTCTCCGGCCCGCCGAGGTGGTCGAACAGCTTCATGCTCTCTTCGACCGTGTCGATGTAGCCGTTGAAGAACTTACCTTCGTTGACCGATCCGTTCGGACCGCCCTCGCCGCTGGCGCCGTTGTCGGAGATCACCACGATGATGGTGTTGTCCAGCTGGCCGGACTCCTCGAGATAGTCCAGGATTCGGCCGATCTGGGCATCGGTGTAGCTGAGGAAGCCGGCGAACACCTCGGCCATCCGGTTGAACAGCTTTTTCTCTTCGTCGCCCAGCGAATCCCACGGCCGCACCGTGTCCTGCATCGGCCACGCCTGGCCCTGCGGTCCCGTCACGTCCAAATACGGGTTGACGGGCGACAATTCGGTGTCCGGGGGCACGATCCCCATCGACTTCTGCTTTTCCAGAACGATCTCGCGGTAGCGCTCATAACCCATGTCGAACCGGCCCGCGTATTTGTCGGCCCATTCCTTGAAGACGTGGTGCGGCGCGTGTCCGGCGCCGGGGCACACGTAGCTGAACCACGGTTTGTCGGGCGCGATCACCTTGGCGTCGCGGATGAATTCGATGGTCTTGTCGGCGATGTCCTTCGACAAGTGATAGCCGTCTTCCGGTGTGCCCGGCGGATTCACCGGGTGGTTGTCGTACACCAGGTCGGGATACCACTGGTCGGTCTCGCCCCCGAGGAACCCGTAGAACCGTTCGAAACCGCGCGAGGTCGGCCAGTGCCGCTTGGTCGACGCCATGCTGGACTCCTCGAGCGGAGTCAGATGCCACTTGCCGACGCAATAGGTGTTGTAGCCGCGTTCGGCGAGCGCTTCGGACAGCAGTGCGGTGTCGGGCGGAATGCGACCGTTGCAATTGGGGAAGCCGTCGGTGAATTCCTCGATGGTGGCCATGCCCACGGTGGTGGCGTTGCGACCGGTCAGCAACGACGCGCGGGTCGGTGAGCACAGCGCGGTGGTGTGGAACTGGGACAGGCGCACCCCGCGCTCGGCGATCCGCGTCATGGCGGGCATCTCGACCAGGCCGCCGAAGCAGTCCCAGGTCGCGATACCGGTGTCGTCCCAGACCAGATAGAGGATGTTCGGCGAGTTCGGCGGCGCGGTCGGCGCGGCGTACGGACCCCAGTCCGGCTCCGAATCGCGAATATCCAGCTCGATCTTGCCCTGAAACTCGGTCATGGCCGCCAGCCTCATCCTCGTAGTGACTTACCGAACGTCCGAGGACATTACACGCGCCAGTTATCAATCAGCTGAGATTTGTGAGAAGACGCAAAAGCCCCCATTCTCGGTCCAAAATGGGGACTTTTGCGACTGCTCGCCGAGGGTTCGTTCGGGACTACTTGGCCTTCTCGAGGATCTCGACGAGCCGCCAGCGTTTGGTCGCCGAGGTCGGACGCGTCTCCATCAGCGCGACCCGGTCTCCGATGCCGGCGGTGCTGTTCTCGTCGTGCGCCTTGACCTTCTTGGTGGTTCGGATGATCTTGCCGTACAGCGGGTGCCGCATGCGGTCTTCCAGCTCGACCACGATGGTCTTCTGCATCTTGTCGCTCACCACGTAACCGATGCGTGTCTTGCGCCGGCCACGGGTCTTCGGGGCGGCCGGCGTGTGCTTGGGGCCCTTGTCCTTCGCCGCGGTGTCCTGCGCGGCGGCGCGCTTAGGAGCGGCCTTCGCCGCCGCCTTCGCCGGGGCCTTCTTTGCGGCGGCCTTGGACGCGGTCTTGGATTCTGCCATCACGATTCCTTACCGTCGGGCCCGGAAGCCAGGCCCAGTTCTCGTTCCCGCAGCACGGTGTAGACGCGCGCAATTTCCTGGCGCACGGTCCGCAGCCGGCGGTTGTTGTTGAGCTGCCCAGTCGCCATCTGGAAGCGGAGGTTGAACAGCTCCTCCTTGGATTCGCGCAGGCGCTCGGTCAACTCGTCGTCGGTGAGCTCACGCAGTTCGCCAGGCGAAATTCCCACTGCCATCAGAACTGATCCTCTCGGGTAACGATGCGTGCCTTGATCGGCAGCTTGTGGATCGCGCGGGTGAGCGCCGCACGGGCGGTCTGCTCGTTCGGGTAACTGAGCTCGAACAGGATCCGGCCCGGCTTGACGTTGACAATCCACCACTCCGGCGAACCCTTACCCGAACCCATCCGGGTCTCCGCGGGCTTCTTGGTCAGCGGGCGGTCGGGAAAGACGTTGATCCACACCTTGCCGCCACGCTTGATGTGGCGGTTGATCGCGATACGCGCGGACTCGATCTGTCGGTTGGTGACGTAGGCGTGCTCGAGCGCCTGGATTCCGTAGTCGCCGAAGTTCACCTGCGTACCGCCGCTGGCGATGCCGCGCTGGCGGGGGTGGTGCTGCTTGCGGTGCTTGACTTTGCGGGGAATCAACATGATTCAGCTCTCCGTGCTCTGCGGTTCAACGGGCGCCGCGGCCTCGGGGGCGGGGGTCTCCTCGGCGCCCGCAGCGCGGCCGGCCTCGGTGCTGGTCGCCGTGGTGCCCGAGGCGCCACTGCGGCGCGGGCGGGTGCCCGACGGCCGCTCGCGGCGCGGACGGTCGGCGCCGGCCGGTGCTGCGGCGGCCAATTCGCGCTTGCCGCCGACGATGTCGCCCTTGTAGATCCACACCTTCACGCCGATCCGGCCGAAGGTGGTCTTGGCTTCGTAGAGGCCGTAGTCGATGTCGGCGCGCAGGGTGTGCAGCGGCACGCGGCCCTCGCGGTAGAACTCCGAGCGGCTCATCTCCGCGCCGCCGAGGCGGCCGGAGCACTGCACCCGGATGCCCTTGACGTTGGGCTGACGCATCGCCGACTGGATGGCCTTGCGCATCGCGCGGCGGAACGCCACCCGGTTGCTCAGCTGCTCGGCGACGCCCTGAGCCACCAATTGTGCTTGCGACTCAGGGTTTTTGACCTCGAGGATGTTGAGCTGCACCTGCTTGCCGGTCAGCTTCTCCAGGTCGGCGCGGATCCGGTCGGCCTCGGTGCCGCGGCGGCCGATGACGATGCCGGGACGCGCGGTGTGGATGTCCACCCGGACGCGGTCGCGGGTGCGCTCGATCTCCACGTCGGCGATCCCGGCGCGCTCCAGGCCGGTGGACAGCAGCCGACGGATCGCGACGTCTTCCTTGACGTACTCCGCGTACTGCTTGTCGGCGTACCAGCGCGACTTCCAGTCGGTGGTGATCCCGAGCCGGAAGCCGTGCGGATTGATCTTTTGGCCCACTAGTCGGAGCCTCCCTTCGCTTCAGAAGTCTCTCCGGCTTCCGCGGATTTGGCCTCTGGTTTGGCCGCCGCCTTCTTGGCGGGAGCCTTCTTGGCCGGGGATTTGGCCGCCGATTTCGCGGGAGCCTTCTTGGTGGGAGCCTTGTTGGCCGGCGCCTTCTTGGCGGCGGCCTTCTTCGCCGGGGCCTTCGCGGCGGCCTTGCTGGCCTCGGCGCGGCGCGCCCTGGTCGACTTCGCGGACCGCTGGTCCTTGGCCGGACGGCTCTCCACCACAACGGTGATGTGGCTGGTGCGCCTGCGGATTCGGAACGCGCGGCCCTGGGCGCGCGGACGGATGCGCTTGGAAGTCGGGCCCTCGTCGGCGTAGACGGTGGCGACCACCAGGGTCGCCGGGTCCAGCCCGTTGTTGTTCTGCGCGTTGGCCGCGGCGCTGGCGATCACCTTGGCGACCGGTTCGCTCGCGGCCTGCGGCGCCCAGCGCAGGATGTCCAGCGCGTCGGCCACCGAGCGGCCGCGAACCAGGTCGATGACCCGGCGCGCCTTTCTCGGCGACACCCGGACGAATCGCGCCTTGGCGACCGCCGAGGGAAATTCCGTAGTGGTGCTCATCGACGCTTGGCCTTTCGGTCGTCCTTGATGTGCCCCTTGAAGGTTCGCGTCGGCGCGAACTCACCGAGCTTGTGGCCGACCATCGCCTCGGTGACGAACACCGGGACGTGCTTGCGCCCGTCGTGCACGGCGAAGGTGTGGCCGATGAAGTCCGGAATGATCGTCGAACGCCTCGACCAGGTCTTGATGACCTGCTTGGTGTTCTTCTCGTTCTGCGCGTCCACCTTCTTGAGCAGGTGGTCGTCGACGAACGGACCCTTCTTCAGGCTGCGTGGCATGGTTCGCTACTCCTACCGCGAGTGCTTCTTGCCGGTGCGCCGGCGCCGGACGATGAGCTTGTTGCTTTGCTTATTCGGGTGGCGGGTGCGGCCCTCGGGCTGACCCCACGGGCTGACCGGGTGACGGCCACCGGAGGTCTTGCCCTCACCACCGCCGTGCGGGTGGTCAACCGGGTTCATGACCACACCCCGGACGGAAGGACGCTTGCCCTTCCACCGCATGCGACCGGCCTTGCCCCAGTTGATGTTTGCCTGCTCGGCGTTGCCCACCTCGCCGACCGTTGCGCGGCAGCGCACGTCGACCCGGCGGATCTCGCCGCTGGGCATGCGCAGCGACGCGTAGCTGCCCTCCTTGCCGAGCAGCTGGATGCTCGACCCGGCCGACCGCGCGAGCTTCGCGCCACCGCCCGGCCGCAGCTCCACGGCGTGCACCAAGGTGCCGGCCGGGATGTTGCGCAACGGCAGGTTGTTGCCCGGCTTGATGTCGGCGTTGGCGCCGGATTCCACCACGTCACCCTGCGAGAGTCCTTGCGGGGCAATGATGTAGCGCTTCTCGCCGTCGAGGAAGTGCAGCAGCGCAATGTTCGCGGTGCGGTTCGGGTCGTACTCGATGTGCGCGACCTTGGCGTTGACTCCGTCTTTGTCGTTGCGGCGGAAGTCGATCACCCGGTAGGCGCGCTTGTGACCGCCACCGCGGTGGCGGGTGGTGATGCGGCCGTGGGCGTTGCGCCCACCATGGCCGTGCAGCGGGCGCACCAACGACTTCTCCGGCTCCGACCGCGTGATCTCGGCGAAATCGGACACGCTGGCGCCGCGACGGCCCGGGGTCGTCGGCTTGTATTTGCGAATTGCCATGTCTAATCGTGTCTTTCTCTCGCGCGCGGCTAGGCCGGTGCTCCGAACAGGTCGATCGGCTTGCTGCCCGGCGCCAGCGTGACGATGGCGCGCTTGGTGTTCTTGCGCTTTCCGTAACCGGTCCTGGTGCGCTTCCGCTTGCCCTGCCTGTTCGCCGTGTTCACCGATGCGACCTTGACCGAGAAGATCTTCTCGACGGCGATCTTGATCTGCGTCTTATTCGAATCCGGGTGCACCACAAAGGTGTACACGTTGTCATCGAGCAGGCTGTAGGACTTCTCGGAGATGACCGGAGCCAGGATGATGTCGCGGGGGTCAGTGATGGTCGCCATCTACGCCGTTACCTCCTCGGCAGAACTCGTGCCGGCGGCGATGTAGGCGCGCAGCGCCTCAACGCTGAACACCACGTCGTCGGAGCGAAGCACGTCATAGGTATTGAGCTGATCGGGCGCCAGGATGTGCACACCGGGCAGGTTGCGCACGCTTTTCGCACCGGCCTCGTCGCTGCGGCCGATGACGACCAGCACCTGCTTGCGGTCGGTGAGGGTGCCCAGAAATGCCTTGGCGTTCTTGGTGGATGGGGTCTGACCCGACACCAGCTCGGTGACCGCGTGGATGCGCCCGTTGCGTGCCCGGTCGGACAACGCCCCGCGCAGTGCAGCGGCGATCATCTTCTTGGGCGTGCGCTGGCTGTAGTCGCGCGGCTTGGGGCCGTGCACGACACCACCACCGGTGAACTGCGGGGCCCGCGTCGAACCCTGCCGGGCCCGTCCGGTTCCCTTCTGCCGGTAGGGCTTGCGGCCGCCGCCGCGGACGTCGCCGCGCGTCTTGGTCGAGTGCGTGCCTTGCCGGGCCGCCGCCCGCTGGGCGGTGACGACCTGGTGCATCAGCGCGATATTGGCTGGCGCATCGAACAATTCGGCGGGCAGCTCGACGGAGCCCTCGACCTTGCCGTCGGGCGTCTTGACGTCGATCTTCAGGGTGTTGGCTGCCATCACTTCTCACCTCGTTTGATCGCGCTGCGAACCATCACGAGTCCACCGGTGCGGCCGGGGATCGCGCCCTTGATCAACAGCACGCCGTTCTCGGTATCGACCTTGTGCACCAACAGGTTCTGCACGGTCACCCGGTCATTGCCCATCCGGCCGGCCATGCGGGTGCCCTTGAAGACGCGCGCCGGGGTGGCGCAGCCGCCGATGGAACCCGGCCGCCGGTGCACCGCCTGGGCGCCGTGGCTGGCGCCCTGACCGCGGAAGCCGTGCCGCTTCATGGTTCCGGCGAAGCCCTTGCCCTTGGACGTGCCCGTCACGTCGACATAGGCACCGTCGGCGAAGATCTCGGCCGTCAACTCCTGGCCGACTTCGTATTCGGCCGCCGCGTCCGGGTTGTCCAGGCGCAGCTCGGCCAGGAAGCGGCGCGGGTTGACGCCCGCCGCGCTGTATTGGCCCGTCACCGGCTTGTTGACCTTGCGCGGACTGATCTCCCCGTACGCCAGCTGCACGGCGCTGTAGCCGTCGCGCTCCGGCGTGCGGATGCGGGTCACCACGTTCGGGCCCGCCTTGACCACGGTCACCGGGACGACCCGGTTGTTCTCGTCGAACACCTGCGTCATGCCCAGCTTGGTACCCAGAATGCCTTTTCTTGCCATGAGTTCTGGATCTCCTACTGGATGTTGACGTCGACACTGGCCGGAAGATCGATGCGCATGAGCGCGTCAACGGTCTTCGGCGTGGGATCGAGGATGTCGATCAACCGCTTGTGCGTCCGCATTTCGAAGTGCTCTCGCGAGTCCTTGTACTTATGCGGAGAGCGGATGACGCAATACACGTTCTTCTCAGTCGGCAGCGGCACCGGCCCTACGACGCTGGCACCCGTACGGACGACGGTCTCGACGATCTTTCGCGCCGATGCGTCGATAGCCTCATGGTCGTAGGCCTTGAGCCTGATGCGGATCTTCTGTCCCGCCACGCTTCTCCTACCCTCACTCCACTTAAGGTCCGGGTCCGGACCTGGTGCCCCCGGCGCGCCGAATCGACCCGGCCGGTCAGGGCCGATCGAGCGTCGCGCCGGATACTGCGCCGCTGTTTACCTGTCGTGGTCCACCGGCCCCCGCGGTCGGGTGTGTCACCCTGACGCAGCCTCGTTCGCGGCCAAATAGTCGCGTTCCAAGGATGGGACCGGACGCGCCCGGTTGGGCGCTGGTCGTATGCCCGGCCAGGCGTGAACCCGGCGCAAGGCAACCCGAACAGTATGCCTGACGACCGCGGCTCTGGCCAAATCTCGGGCAAACCTCGCCGGCATGGCCCCGTCCGGCGGTGAATCCGGTGGTCAGACCCCCGTTTGCCGTGGCCGAATCGGGGTCAGGCGCCCTCCGATTCGGCACTCGCCGCGGCGGATCTGTGCTGCGCCCGCTGAACGTGCAGGAAGCCGTCGACGGCGGCGCGCGCACACTCCCGGTAGTCGAAGTCCGGCAGGGTGGACAAGCGCCCCAGCACCAGCGGGCCGATCAGCAGCGCGATGGCGCGCGATCGGTCGACTTCCCCGAGCTCCGCGGCGGCCTCCGGGCTGTCGAATACGGCGTCGAACGGCGCCGCGTACTGCGCGGCGATGCGTTCCCGCAACGTGGTGATCGAGGAGCTGTCGGCGCCGCGGGCGTGCCGGGGCCCCGGCATCTCTTCGAGGTCGCGCCCGAGGGCCAACCAGGACATGGCGGTCATGACGGCCGGCGCCTGGGCCACCGCTTCGGCTTGGGCCAGCACGATCGCGATCAGCCGATCCCGCAGGGAGCCCTCGTCCGGGGGCGCCGGTGACGGCGGTATGAGGCTGTTGAACGCCGCCGCCAGCAAATCGTTTCCGCTGGGAAAGTGGCGATACAGAGTGGCTCTCGCTACGTTGGCGCTTCGGGTGACCGCATCGACGGTCACCGCGCTGGGACCCCCCGAGCGCAGCAGCGCCGCCGCGGCCTCGAGCAAGCGAGCCCGGGACCGCGCGGGACGGGGATCGGTAGTCGCCTCGGTAATTGTGAGCCACCTCCCTGTTTGAAACCGTTTGAAAACAAGACTATCGGTCTACGTACAAGACCATTAGTCTCAAAACCTCTACGCCCCCGAGGGGAGGCGCTTTTCTATGGTCGCAACACTTATCCGGCCTGACCAGCGTACTGATGTGGCGAGCATCGGCGGTAGTCCCCGAGCGCGCACTTGGACGCTGACCGTCGCCTGCATGGGTGTCGCGCTGGTCGTCGGGTCGATGACCGCGCTGAACACCGCGCTGGGGGACCTCGCGGTGGCCACCTCGGCGACGCAGACGCAACTGACCTGGATCGTGGACGGATACACGCTGGCGCTGGCCTGCCTGCTGCTTCCGGCCGGGGCGATCGGAGACCGTTATGGCCGGCGGGGTGCGCTGCTCGCCGGCTTGGTGGTGTTCGCACTCGGCTCGGCGGCGCCGGCGATATTGCACAATCCGCTGCAGATCATCGCGGGCCGGGCAGTGGCCGGTATCGGCGCCGCCTTTGTGATGCCCGCGACGCTGTCGCTGCTGACCGTGGCCTACCCGAAGGAAGACCGGATGAAGGCCGTCGGTATCTGGGCCGGCACGGCCGGTTCCGGCGGAGTCCTCGGCATGCTCGGTTCCGGTCTGCTGCTTCGGTTTTGGGATTGGCACGCCATCTTCTGGTCGCTGGGCGCCGCCGGACTGCTGATCTTCGCCCTCGGATGCACGGTGTCCTCGTCTCGCGAAACCCACGCTCCCCGAGTCGATTGGCTCGGTGCGGTCCTCATCGGTGCGGCGGTGGCGATCGCCGTGTTTGCCATTCTGGACGCGCCCGAGCGCGGGTGGAGTGATCCGCTGGTGTGGGGCGGAATAGCCGTGGGCGTCGTCGCCGCGGTGGTTTTCGGGGTGGTCGAACTGCGCAGGCGGCACCCGCTGCTGGACGTTCGGTTGTTCGCCGATCCCAATTTCGCCACCGGTGTCGCGGCGATCGTCATTCTGTTCGGCGCAACCTTCGGGTTCTTCTTCATCGGCATGCAGTACGTCCAGCAGATCATGGGCTACTCGGCGCTGACGACGTCATTGGCCTTCGGTCCGTTCATGGTCCCGTTGGCCATTTTCTCCGCGTTGTCCTTCTGGTATGTGCCGAAATTGGGCCTGCGCCTTGTGTTATTCATCGGCACGCTGTTGATGGCGGTTGGCTTCGCGTGCATGTCCTTTCTGACCCTGCATTCGACGTACGTCGAATTTGCCTGGCCAACACTGATATTGGCCACCGGCATCGGCATGTGCACCGCGCCGACGACCTCGGCGATCATGGGGGCGGTTCCCGACGAGAAGCAGGGCGTCGCCTCCGCGGTGAACGACACGTCGCGCGAGATGGGCGGGGCGCTGGGAATCGCGGTGGCCGGCTCGATCCTGGCCGGACGGTATTCCCACGAGCTCGCGCCGAAACTGGCGACCTTTCCCGCGCCGGTCCGCGGCCCCGCTACCGACTCGCTGGCCAAAGCGGTCGAAGTGGCCGGCAGGCTCGGACCGCAGGGGACGGCGTTGGCCGAGATCAGCAAGGCCGCATTCCTGGCGGCCATGCACGCTTCCACGATCGCGATGGCCGCGATAGTCGCGTTCGCCGCGCTCCTGATCGGGCTGTGGGCCCCCGGACGCGACGGTCGGCAGCTGCGGCCGGTGCGCCGGCTCCGCTCCCAAATGTTGTGCGGGAGAACAACAACGAGCCCCTAGGCTTCGGCTAACCCGGCACCAATTAAGTTCGTTCGGATACTTGAAACGATGTGTTTGTTCTGGTATCAGAAATATATATCGACAGGTACAGATCATCTCGCAGGTGGGGTGGATGTGATGTTGATGGACGTGCCCACGGTGCGCGGCGACGCGCCCGCGGTGGTTGAACCGGTATGCCCGGCGGTGTTCGAGGCGGCGGCGATTGTGGAGGCCGAGTGGATCCGCCTGAGGCGCTCGAGCGCGCCGGTTCACCATGCCACCTGTGGGCTTCGCGCACGCCTGCGCAGTCGGCGCCGAGTTCGCACCGTGGTCACCACCATGCCGACGTCACACCCCTTGACCGCTCAGCACGGCCGGCTGCGACCGCGGCGCCCAGTCGGCGCCGTCTGGGCGCGGGAACGCTCACCTCCGATTTGGTCGTGATGCGTACCCTGCCAGCGGTATTCACCATGCGAGGGGGTGATCGGACAGAGAATCACGACACAACGAAAGGGAGCGGCCGTCGCGCCGTCCGCGAATATTGCGACGCATAGTCGCGCTGACGCACTCCTGCGCGCGCATCGCCACTTGTCGTGGCCATCTACGTGGACCGCACGAACGTTCGCTCTCTCGAGGGCGGGTCGTGCCCGGCCCGACTTTCAGCGGGCCGGGACCCGCCCTCATTCAACGAACTCGGCCGCCCGGTGCCCGAGCATCACGATCGTGGCGTGCGGACCGCGGCTGGGGACCGTGGGCAGGACGGACCCGTCGATCACCCATAGGTTGTCCACGCCGCGCACCCGGCAGCGGTGATCTACGACCGCCCGCGGGTCGCCCTCGGCGCCCATCGGTGCGCTGGCACACAGGTGCTGGGACGTCGACCACACTGGCGACCCGACATGGGTTGCCGCACCGGCTAATTCGCGTGCCAATTCGCTGCCCCGGCGCAGCGCCGCGACGTCGTCGGGGTCGCTGTCGTAGCGGTGCTCGATCCGCGGCGCGACGCGGGCGTCGGGCGAGGTGAGCGTGATCCGTCCGCGGCAGCGGGGCTCCATCAGCGCCACCCCGATGTGCGGCCAATCCGGATGGCCCGCGGTGCCGTCGCCGGTCATGGCGACGAACCCACCCGTGTATGGCCTGATCTCAAGCCCCTCCGCGGTACTGAGGATGACCTCCACGACGGGCCGGCCCGGGGCCACCGTCCAATTGGTCGGCAGCACCCACTCGGGGTGGTCGCTGCAGAACATTCCGACCGGTAGGGGCGCCACCAGCGGCACGCCGGCGGCGCGCAGCATCGACTCGTCGCCGATGCCGGAGAGCATCAGCAGGTGGGCAGACTGAATCGCGCCGGCACACAATACGATTCGATCGGCGCTCAGACTGATCGGCCCGTCCGGGCCGATCGCGTCCACCCCCACCACGCCCGCACCGGAGAAACGCAATCGCGCGGCCCGCGTCGCCGCCAGCAAGGTCAGGTTCGACCGCCCAAGGGCGGGCAACAGATATCCGACACCCGATCCGATGCGCACGCCGTCGACGATGTTGAGCGGGACCGCGCCCACGCCCGAGACCAGTTCCGGCCCACAATCGTTGAGGTCGGCGATCCAGGAAAAGCCCGCACGTTCGGCGGCAGCGATGAAAAGTTCAGTGGTGCCGGTCATTTCGCGTGTTCGACGCACCAGGATGGGACCGCTGTCGCCGTGGGCCGGACCGTCGAAATCCAGGTCCGTCTCGATGGCGCGAAAATGGCTGAGCACATCCGACCACGCCCAGCCGGGTATCGCGGCGCGATCGAAGTCGCGCGGCAACGCGCGGCAGAAGTAACCGCCGTTGATCGCCCCCGAGCCACCGACCGTGGATCCGCGCACGATCGGCAGCTGGAGAGCGTGCCGGTCGGTGAGCCGGGTCAGGTAGCGCAGCGCCAGCGGGCTGCCGACCCCGATCGGCAGTTGCAACCCGTTGGTGGCCTGAGCCAGTAATTGCGGATCGGCGAGCGCGGGCCCGGCTTCCAGGACGGTCACCATGCGGCTGGGGTCCGCGGAAAGACGTTCGGCGACAACCGATCCAGCACTTCCCGCGCCGACGATCAGCACATCGCTGTGCGGGACGGCTCTACTCAAGGCGAAGCCAAGGCGACGGCTAACTCCGAATCTGCGGTTTGAGCGCGCGCAGGTTGCGCTCGCGCACTACACCCCACCACAGCCCCAGGCCGTAGGCCAGGTCATCGACCCGCTTGAGCAACAGGTAGGTCAGCAAGCCGATCGGCTCGTCGTCGTCGTTGGCGTCCCGGCGGCTGAGCCAGTCCACCACGCCGTCCATGACGGCCGCGACGAGCACGACCCGCCTACAGTGTCGCGACACGATGGCCGCCAGCAGCGCCAGGGGCCAGTAGTGCCGGCACAGGGCCGACGCCAGCTGCAGGGCCGCCGACCACAAGCCGCGGGCCGCGATCAGCAGCACGTCGGCGACCGAGGTCTCGGCGGTGCGCATGGCTTTGGCGATCCGGCGACCCGTCAGGATGGCGACCACGAGCGACGCCATCCGCGAAAGGCTCGTCCCGAGGGCCATGAGTATCCAGGCCATCAGGGCCCAGCCGGATATCACCACCGGCGCCGTCTTGTCCGGGTGGCGCACCGACAGCGGGGCCGCCGAGCCGCCGTAAAAAGCCTTGCGCGCCAACCAATCCCGTAGTTCGGTGCGGTGATCATGGGCGACCAGCGCGATCGGCTCGTAGCGCAGCCGCGCGCCCGCTTCGATGAGCCGCCAGCACAGGTCGACGTCCTCGCCGGACTGCATTGACTCGTCGAATCCCCCGACATCGCCGATCGCCGAGCGGCGGCAGATGATCGCCGCGCTGGGCACATACGACACCGTGCTGTGGGGCAACACCGGGGCTTCGCGCTCCCCGAGGTCCAGCGACGAGTGCACGGCCTCGTAGCGCGCCACCAGGTTCTCGCTGTGGGACAGGCCGACGATGCGCGGCGCGACCAGGGCGACGGTGGGGTCGCAGAAATGACCGAGCAAGGCCTCCAGCCAGCCGCGGCGCGGCGAGACGTCGGAGTCCAGGAAGGCGACGAAGTCGGTGGCGCAGGCGGCCAGCCCGGTGTTGCGGGCCGCCGCCGGGCCCTTGCTATACGGGTGGCGCAGCACCTCGATGTCGCAGTGGGCGCCGACGAAGTCCTCGGGCTCAATGGCGGGTGACGAGCCGTCGTCGACCACGATGACGCGCAGCCCGCGCAGCGAGCTCACCAGGCGACGGACACCAGAAACGTTGTTCCGCACCGGAATTACCACGGTTACGTCGCGGTGCGACGGCCCACCCGCGGGCCGCGGATGGGCCACCGTGGCGTCCAGCAGGGTGCGCGCCAGCTGGGCGCTGAGGTCGTCGCGGACCTTCAGTCGGCCATCGGCGAGCATGTCCTGAGCGGCGGGTGCCAGCTTCAGCAGACGGGTCGGCGAGCCACCCAGCAGGGCCGAGCCATCGCCGAGCACCCGTACGCGGCGATCGACCTGCACGGCGAACCCGTCCGGGAGGCGGGGCCCACTCATGCCAGCATCCCGTCGGGCCCGGGCGCCCACCGGGCGACTCGACGCACACACCCGTCGACCATCTCCGCCAAGATGCGCTCGCCCTCGGCGGCGGTGGCGGTGGTCGGGTCCCCCAGCACACCCACGCGGCTGACCGCCGCGACTCCGCCGCGGCGCATCGGTTCGAGCAACTCTGGCAGGGGCGCACGGTTGCCCGGCAGCCACCGGCCGGTCAGCACGTCGGTCGGCGAGATATGGAGCAACAGTGACGTTTCGGTATGGCCCGCATGGGCATCACCACCCGCCGCGGCGCATGGCGACCACCCGACGTCCCGGCCTTCGGCGCGCAGCGTGGCCACCGCCTTGTTCAGTGCGCCGACATTGCCGCCGTGGCCGTTGACAAAGACCAGGCGCCGGGCCCAGCACGCGGCTGACCTGCCATACTCCACCAGCATCATCGTCAGGGCCTCGGTGCCGATCGAGATCGTTCCCGCGAAACTTTGATGCTCGCCGCTGGCGCCATAGGCGATGGCCGGAGCCACCAACCACTCTTGCGCGAGCCGCGTGGCAGCCCCCCGGGCGACCGCGGTCGCGATCCTGGTGTCGGTATCCAACGGCAGGTGTGGACCGTGCTGTTCGGTCGATCCCAGCGGGATAAATAGCGGCGGCGAGGTGTTTAATAGCTGGCTCGACGTCACAGTTCCTAATTCGCCGAGTGCGGGCACTGGCTGATGGTAGGACGAATTCACCTGGCGTGCACCAATTGTTGTACGTTCAAAGCAAATTTTTTTCTCGGCCGTTCACCGATCGGTGCGATTTTCGGCTCGTCCGTCACGGTCGCCACGTCGGTACCACGATTTTCACGTCAACTATGTGGGGAAAGCTGCCCGGTTTGACCCGAATTAGGGCCGCGCGTCCCGCGCACCCGGAACTCCCAGCACCCGCGTGAAACCGGCGGGCACCACGACATCGTCCGGACCCAACGCGTGCACAGAGGAGTGCCCGAGGCCCATCAGCGCGCAGTCGATGCCCGCGCGCAGGATGTCGAGAACGTTTTCGACGCCGGTCTGGCCGGCCGCCGCGAGGCCCCACAGATAGGCGCGGCCGATCATCACGGCGCGCGCCCCCAGGGCCACCGCCTTGACGACGTCGCTGCCCCGCCGGATGCCACCGTCCAGCAACACCTCCACCTGGTCGCCGACCGCGGCGACCACCGCGGGCAGGGCGCGGATCGACGCCGGCGTACCGTCCAGGTTGTTGCCGCCGTGGTTGGACACCGATATCGCCGAAACACCCGCGTCCACGGCTCTTTTCGCGTCGTCGACGCGCATCACGCCCTTGAGCATGAACGGCCCACCCCACAGTTCCCGTAGCCAGGCAATGTCCTCCCAGGTCGGCGGGGGCGTCGACATCCATTCCCCGTAGGCGGCGAAGAACGGCGGCCCGGGCTCGCCGCGGCGGCCCTGGTTCGGCACCCGCAGCTCCGGTGGCCTGCCCGTCTTGCCGAACTTCCACAGCCAGCGCGGCCGCAGGATCGCCTCGGGCGACAACCGCAGGATGGTCCGCAGGTTCATCGCCTCGGGAATCTTGGGGCTGCCCCAGTCGCGGCCATGCGAGAACGTCCAGTCGGTGGTGACGATCAGCCCGACCGCCCCGGCCTGGCGCGCCCGTTCCACCCGCTCGGCGATCGCGTCCCGCCCGCCGAGCCAATACACCTGGAAGAAGACTTTGGGGTTTGCTGCGACGACATCTTCGATGGGTTTGCTAGCAAACGACGAAAGCCCCATCGCCGTTCCTCGCGCGGCCGCGGCACGCGCGACAGCAACCTCACCGTCGGGGTCAACCGCCTGCACGCCGGTCGGCGAGATGATTACTGGCAGCGAAATATCTTGTCCCATAACGGTGGTCGACAGGTCACGCTTTTCCTGCGCACCGATCACATGCGGTGCAAAGCCCAGCTCACTGAAGGCTTCGACATTGTCGGAGACCGTAATTCCTTTTTCGCTCGCTGAAATCAGTGAGGAATAAACGGATTTTGGTAACCGCCGCTTAGCGCGTTGCTGGGCGATGGCGACTGTTTCAAACCATTCGTCGGCCATTTTATAGCGGGCTTTCGTTGCAAAGGCGCGCCGGCGGATTTGCCGGCGTTTGGGCCGGAGGTCGCATGGTCAGTGTCAACGGCACCGGCTGGCGCACCCCGCGCGAGTGGTCGGCCCGGGGCCGGGGTGTTTCGCGCGTCCGGTCCAGCGCCGCGACGCTGTGCCCCTGGACGCATTCTGGATCCGGGCCGTCCAGCGGCAGGCCCGTGAAGAACTTCGCCGCCATGCACCCGCCCCGGCAGCTGTCGTAGTGCCCGCAGCTGCCACACGCGCCCGCGGACTGCGGTTCACGCAACTCGCGAAACAGCGGGGCGTTCTTCCAGACGTTGTCAAAACCGCCGTCGGACAACACGTTTCCCGCGAGGAAGCGATCGTGAATGGCGAACGGGCAGGCGTACACGTCGCCCACCGGGTCGATCAGGCAGACCACCCGCCCGGCCCCGCACATGTTGAGGCCGGCCAGGGCGCCGGAGGAGCCGAGCGGCGACAGATGAAAGAACGAGTCGCCGGTGAGCACCTTCTCCCCCTTGGCGACCAGCCAGTCGTAGAGCTGCACCTGCTGGGCGGCGGTGGGGTGCAGCTCGTCCCAGACGTCCGCGCCGCGCCCCGACGGACGGAGCCGGGTGATCCGCAGGGTCGCACCGTAACGGCTTGCCAGCGCGGCAAATTCGTCGAGTTGGTCGACGTTGTGCCGGGTCACCACGACGGAGATCTTCGCGTCACGGAAGCCCGCGGCGGCCAGGTTCTCCAGCGCCCGCACCGCCATCGCGAACGACCCCGGCCCGCGGACGGCGTCGTTGACCTCGGCGGTGGCACCGTCGAGCGAAATCTGGACGTCGACGTAGTCGCTGGCCGCC
This sequence comes from Mycobacterium sp. IS-2888, assembly GCF_001954215.1. Classification (NCBI taxonomy): domain Bacteria; kingdom Bacillati; phylum Actinomycetota; class Actinomycetes; order Mycobacteriales; family Mycobacteriaceae; genus Mycobacterium; species Mycobacterium sp. IS-2888. The sequence goes on along the minus strand of NZ_MBET01000094.1, from coordinate 97,746 downwards.
AACCGCGCCGCGACCTCCGGCGTGATCCGGACCCCGTTGGTGGAGAACTTGACGCCGACGTGGTGCGCTGTGGCGTAGTCGACGAGCTCCCAAAAATCAGGCCGCACAGTGGGTTCCCCGCCGCCGATGTTGACGTAGAACACCTGCATGCGCTCCAGCTCGTCGATGATGTCCATGCAGTCACGGGTGGACAACTCGCGCGGGTCCCGCTTGCCCGAGGAGGACAGGCAGTGCACGCAGGCCAGGTTGCACGCGTACGTCAGCTCCCAGGTCAGGCAGATGGGGGCGTCCAGGCCATGCTCGAATTGCTCGATAAGTCGCGGTACGGCCAGCGTCATGAAGCCTCCTGAGGCACCAGCATGTTGGATTCGGCGAGCACACCCAGCGCGTGCAGATACGGCTGCTGGCCCGAGTCGTCCACCCCGGCCGCGCGGCAGGCGGACCGGACGTCCGGATGGTCGGCCAGCGTCCGCACCACCTCGAGAATGGTGCGGTTCTTCAGAAAGGACAGCTTGCGGGTGCCGAAGTGATACAGCAGTGCGCCAAAGGGTTCCGGGCGAACCGCCACCTGAGGGTGCAACCGCCAGCCGCGGTCGGGGTCGAGCACGGGAGTCAGTAGACCCCGCACATCCCGTCGATGGACACCTCTTCGACCAGAGTCTCGGTAACGAGCTCGGTGTCCGTGTCGGTCTCGCGGTCCATGTGCATTGCCTCTCGTCAGGTCTCGACAACGATCGTCGATCTTGTCACAATCGTCGTCAGAATATGGCATCGAGTGCCGAAATGGAAGGGCGGGTCTGATGCTGCCGCAGTCGCGGGTGGGCCGGCGCCGCTCGACGACACCGGAACACATCACCGACGTCGCCATCGAGTTGTTCACCGCCCGGGGTTTCGCCGAGGTGAGCGTCGACGACGTCGCGCAGGCCGCCGGCATCTCCCGCCGCACACTGTTTCGCTACTACGCGTCCAAGAACGCCATCCCCTGGGGCGAGTTCGATATCCACCTCGCGCACCTACGGGATCTGCTGGACAACGTCGACCCGCGCGTCCCGCTGGGCCGGGCGCTGCGCGCGGCGCTGTTGGCCTTCAACACTTTTGACGAGTCCGAGAGCGTCCGGCATCGCCAGCGCATGCGGGTCATCCTGCAAACGCCGGAACTGCAGGCCTATTCGATGACGATGTACGCCGGCTGGCGCGAGGTGATCGCCGAATTCGTCGCCCGGCGCTCGGGCCTCAAGACGACCGACCTGCTGCCCCAGACGGTCGCCTGGAGTATGCTCGCCGTCGCGTTGTCGGCCTATGAGCATTGGCTGGGCGACGGATCCGTCACGTTGCCGACCGCGCTCGGCAACGCCTTCGACGTCGTCGGCGCCGGGCTGGGGAGGCTTGGGCGATGAGCGGCACCGCGCACCTGGTGCACACCCTGCGGTCGCAGGGGCGGTTCTGCGGCGCGTCGGGATCCCCGATGTACGACGAGCTGTTCGAACTTGTGGCCGCCGACGTCGAGGCCGGGGGTGTATTCGCGAGCATCCTCGCCGGCCACGAAGACGATCCGGCGCGTGAAGCCCTGCCGCTTCGGCTGCTGGGCGGCCTGCACCGGTTGGTGCTCGACGGCCGGGCCGCGGAGTTGCGCCGCTGGTATCCCAGCACCGGCGGCACCTGGGACGCCGAACCCGCGTGGCCCGCAATCACCCACGTCGCGGGCGACCATGCCGACGCACTGCGCGATGCGCTCGCCCAACCACCGCAGACCAACGAGGTGGGCCGCTCCGCCGCACTGATCGGCGGCCTGCTGCGGCTGGATCGCGGATTCGCTTTGCCGGTAAGGCTTTTCGAGATCGGATCGAGCGCCGGGCTGAACCTGCGTGCCGACCACTACCACTACCGCTACGCCGGCGGCGGGTGGGGACCGGCCGGCTCGCCGGTGACCATCGACGACGCCTGGCGCGGGCGGCCGCCGCCCGATGGCACGGTGCGGATCGTGGAGCGCCACGGCTACGACATCGCGCCCATTGACGTCACCGCGGCCGACGGGGAAATGACCGCGCTGAGCTACGTCTGGCCCGACCAGGCCGCCCGGCTGGATCGGCTGCGCGGCGCCATCGCCGTCGCGCGCGCGGTGCCCGCGCGACTGCACCGCCGGCGGGCCGGCGACGCGGTCGCGGACCTGACGCTGGCCGACGGCGCGCTGACCGTGCTGTGGCATTCGATCACCTGGCAATATCTCGCCGCCGACGAACGCGCCACGATTCGCAGCGGCGTCGACGCGCTCGGAGCGCGTGCCACCGCCTCCGCGCCGTTCGCCCACCTGACCCTGGAACCCACGCGCGACGGGCCCGGCACACCCGTCAAGTTCCTGGTGCGGGCCCGTCGCTGGCCGGGTGGCGAGCTGGACATTCTGGGCGAATGCCATCCGCACGGCCCGCCGGTGAACTGGCAATAGAGGCAATCGCCAAAGATTTTCGCGCACACCGCGTCGGAGTTTGGCCAGCCGCGACGACGATGAGGGTGTGAGCGCCGAAGCGGACCACCGATCGGATCCTCGACGCGAGCTGCTGGCGCTGTACGACGAGGCGTTGCCGGTGGTGTACGGCTACTTCGCCCGTCGCTGTGGCGATGCGGCCGAGGACCTGACGTCGGAGACGTTCCTCGCGGCGATGGACGCCGCGCGCAGGAGCGACGCGCCGGCGATCTCGGTGCCGTGGTTGCTCGGCGTGGCGCGGCACAAGCTGGCCGACCACTATCGGCGCCGGGCGGCCCGGCCGACGGTGCCGATGGCCGAGCCACCCGAACCGGTCGGTGCTGCGGCCGACGACTGGGACGCCGAGCTGGATCGCATGATCGCCGAAGCGGTGCTGGCCCGGCTGGCAGAGCCCCATCGCACGGTGCTCGTGCTGCGCTACATGGACGACTGCTCGGTGCCCGAATGCGCCGAGCTGATCGGCCGCACCGTCCATGCCACCGAGGCGCTCCTGGTCCGCGCCCGGCGCGCTTTCAGACAGCAATATCCGGAAGGAGGCACGTCGTGAGTCAACTCAACGATCCATTGAGCGTGCTGCACACCGATGACCTTCCGGTCCAACCCGATCCGGCGTTCGCCGCCCGGCTGCGCCGCCGGCTGGAATCCGCACTATCCCTTCCGGAAGGAGTTGTCATGAGCGGTACCGCTGGCACAATTTCCGAGTTGACCGAACCGTCCACGCCCCAGCGGGATCCGCGCCCGGCGGCGTTGCCCTACCTCAGTGTGGCGGACGCGCGTGCGGCCATCGCCTGGTACACGGACGCTTTCGGCGCGGCGGTGGTTGGCGAACCAATTGTGATGGACGACGGGCGAATTGGTCACGCGGAACTGGCGATCGCTGGCGGCGTGCTGTATCTCGCCGACGAGTATCCCGAGCTCGGGCTCAAAGCGCCTGTGCCCGGCTCGGTTTCGGTCAGCCTGATGCTGCGCGTCGATGACACCGATGCGGCCCTGCAGAAGGCGCGTGAACACGGCGCCGCCGTCCAACGCGAGATCTACGAGAACTACGGGTCGCGCAGCGCCACCATCATCGACCCGTTCGGCCATCGCTGGATGCTGTCCGGCCCGACGGTTGCCGGCATCCGCCACGGCGACATCGGTTACGTCTCGATGTGGGTCCCCGACGCCGAGCGGGCGGCCGCCTTCTACGGTCACGTGCTGGGCTGGGCATACGATCCCTCGGCACATCAGGTCACGAATACCGAACTGCCGACCGGGATTTCGGCCAGCACCGGACCGCCCACCCTGTTCTGCTGCTACGCCGTCGACGACGTAGCGGCCGCTCGGACGGCGATCGCCGCGGCGGGTGGGGTCCCGGGCGAAATCCGTGACACCGGCTATGGCACCGTGCTCGACGCCACCGACCCACAGGGTGCGCCGTTCGCGGTGTACCAACCGGCCGCGGGGCAAAAGCGCCCGGAACTCAACGGATCTGGACCCGGCGAGCTGTCGTATGTCACCTACGAGGTGCCGGATTCGGCCGGCTTCCGCGATTTCTACGGGCAGGTGCTGGGTTGGACATTCGAACCCGGCCGAATTGCGGACGGCTGGCAGGTGGTGGGAACGCATCCGATGGCCGGTGCCGCCGGCGGCGGCCGCGGTTCGATCACCGTGCCGATGTGGACTGTGGCGGACATCGAGGTGGCCGTCGCACGCGTGCGGGAAGCGGGCGGCACCGTGCTGGCCGAGCCGGCCCGTCAGCCGTACGGCGTCTCCGCCGAATGCATCGACGATCAGGGCGCGCGCTTCTACCTGGGCGAGTTCTAGGCGGGATTCAGAATTTCCGAGATGGGCGTCGCGGCGGCGATCTTGGCGCGGACCTTCATTACCTTGCCGGGCATCCCGCCGCCCACCACGCCGACGACAACCCCGTCGCGCTCGTAGTAGGCCAGGAACTTGCGCCCGTCGTCCTCGACCACGTGCACGATGTCGGTGGCCTCCGGCTCGCCCAGGCACTGAATCTTGACGTCGTACTGGTCGCTCCAGAAGTACGGGACGACCACGGCGGACGGCATGTCCTGGCCGAGCATCGCCGGCACCACCACCCGGGCCTGGTCGGCGACGTTGCTCCAATGTTCCACGCGCGCTTGGTGTCCCGTTGCATCGCGCCACGAGGCGACGTCGCCCAGCGCCCACACGTTGGGCGCGGTGGTGCGCCCGGCCTCGTCGCAGATGACGCCGTTGTCGACCTCGACGCCGCTGCCCTCGAGCCACTCGGTCGCCGGTCGTGAGCCGATGCCGACCACCACCAGGTCGGCCGCCAGTTCGGTGCCGTCGGTGAGTACCACGGTGTCGACGTGGGAATCGCCGCGCACTTCCGCCACGCTGACACCGAGGCGAACGTCGACACCTTCGTCGCGGTGCAACCGCGCCACCAGCTCACCGATCTGCTCGCCGAGCACCGATGCCAGCGGGGTCGGCTGCGGCTCGACCAGCACGACGTCGACGCCCAGGCTGCGCAGGCTCGCCGCGACCTCACAGCCGATGAAGCCGGCGCCGATGACCACGGCCCGCTGCGCCTGCGATGCGTGCTGGCGCAGGGCCATGCTCTCGTCGAACGATCTCAGCACCCGAATGCCCTCGAGGTCGGGGAACGCCGGAATGCGCCGCGGCACCAGGCCGGTCGCGATGACGAGCTCGTCGTAGCCCAGCTCTGTGCCGTCGTCGAGGGTCAGGGTCTGCGCGGTCGTGTCGAGACGTGTGGCGGCCGAGCCCAACCGCAGCGTGATGTCGTTCTCGTCGTACCACTCGCGCGGTTTGAGGGCGACGTCGTCGACCTCTTTGCGCAGTACTTCCTTGGACAACGGCGGGCGATCGTAGGGCAGGTGAACCTCGTCGCTGACGATGGTGATGCGACCGCAGTAGTCGGATCGACGCAGTTGCTCGGCCGTCCGCGCACCGGCGAGCCCGCCGCCGACGATCACGACCCCCTTTTCGAAGCCCTTTTCGGTCACGTGGAGTTCTTACCACGCTGGCCCGCTAGTACTTCAGGGCACCCTTGTCGACAGGGATCTGGGTGCCCGACAACGTGCCCGAGCCGTCGCCGGCGAGCCACACCACGACGTCGGATACCTCGTCGGCCGTCATGAACCCCTTGTACTGCAACGGCATTGGCGGAAAGCTGTGCACGAAGCGGGGGTGCTTGGCGAAGATCTCCATCATCGCCTCCGGCTCGATCATCGGGGTATCGACCGAGTACGGGTGGATGGAGTTGACCCGGATGTTGTATTCGCCGAGCTCGATCGCCAGGGTGTTGGTCAGCGCGGTCAGCCCGTGCTTGCTGGCCGCGTAGTGGCCGTTGCCGGGCGTCGCTTTGATGCCCGCCGACGAGCTGACGACGATGATGGATCCCCCGTTGCCGGCCTCGATCATCGCCGGGATCGTGGCGCGCAGCGTGCGCCAGGTGCCGGTCAGGTTGATCCCGATGACGGTGTCCCACTGCTCATCGGTGAGTTCCCAGACCCGGCCCCAGCCCAGTACACCGGCGTTGGCGACCAGAACGTCGAGGCGGCCGAATTGTTCGACGCCGTCGGCCACCAGTTGGTGCAGGGCGGTGTCGTCGCGGATGTCCACCTCGCGGGCCAGCACCTTGCGTCCCTCGGCTTCCACCAGGCGGACGGTCTCGGTGAGATCCTCGGGCGTGGCCGGCGTGTAGGTCAGGGTGTCCGACGCCGGCGCGCAGATATCGAGCGCGATGATGTCGGCGCCCTCGCGGGCCAGTCGCACCGCGTGCGAGCGCCCCTGGGCGCGGGCGGCGCCGGTGACGAATGCCACCCGTCCTTGTAGTGATCCAACCTGTGCAGCCACGAAGACAGGCTAGCAGCGAAACTGGAACGTGTTCTAACTCGGCCGAGATTCAGATCTCCGAGATGATCTGAGTCCGCCGGTTGGTGTATTCCTCGTCGCTCAGGGCACCGCTGGCCCGCAGCTTCTCGAGCTCGGCGAGCCGGTCGGCGATCGACGCTTGCGGCGGTGGCGGAGGGGCCGGCGCGCCCGCGCCCGCGGGTTGTGGCTGCTGTTCGGCCGCCCGGCGCACCACGGCCTGGATCTGCTGCCGCAATGCCGGATTCGACCGGATGTCGACCATCCGATTGATCGGGACGTTGTTGGCCTTGAGGATCTGCAAAATCTCCATCAGCGGGCCGGCCTGCCCGCTGAGGTCGTAGGTCCGGTTGTCTTCGGCCACGGTGAATTGGGCGGGCACCAACCCGTTGACCAAAGCGCTTCGCTCCCAGTCGATCCGGTATTCCTGGGTGGTGGGGTTGACCAGGACGACGAGCTTGCGCGCGGTGAGGTTGCCCAGCCGGGTCACGCTGGCGATCACGCGGTCCTGGCTGTCGAACGGCACGAATCCGGGCCCGGCGATGTGCAGGTCCACCTTCACCAGCGGTTGCTCGTTGATCCGGGTTCCCGTTTCGGTCAGTCCGGTGATTTGAGCGAGCGCCAGCACCCCGTGCTGCTCGAGTTCGGCCGTCTTGGCGGCCGACTTCTCCCCGAAATTGGTCAGCCAGAGCGCGATCAACACATCGGCCACCGTGATGAGTAGGCCGACATAGAACATCCACGACAGCAGGCTGCCCAGCCCCATCGTGAAGTAGACGACCAAAAAGATCGGCCCAACCAGGCCGCCGCACAGCAACACCACTAACTGGGTCTTCAGGTAGCGCGCAAACACGTGTCTCTCCTCGCCTTGCTGGGAATCCGTGCCAGATTAACGCCCGCGGTCCCCCCGGCGCGCGTCATCCGTGCAAACCCCGTCCGGGTGTCACTGCGGCGCCTGGTGCGCCGGCTGCCCCGTGAACGACGCCCCTGCTCCCGCCGCCGGAGAAAAAGCACGCTTTGCCGGCGAAACAGCGGCGGATGCCGCCGCCGATGCCGCGAGCGGTGCCGGCATCGCGGAGGCCGGAGGGGCCTCCGGCGTTTCCGCCTCCGCGCCCGCGGCGGGCTGGGTGCTGTGCACGAGCGTCGCCTGCGTCGGGGAATGGGTTTCCGGCTGCACCGCGCCCGGCGGCGCGCCGGCCGGGGCCAGCGGCCCGGGCCGCACCGGAGTCGCCGCGAGCGGTGCGGCCGCCGCTGGGGGCGCCGCCGGGCCCGCGGGCGCCGGCGACACCGCCGCCGCCAGGTTTGCCGCCGGTGCCGCGGCCGCCGGTGCGCCCGTCAGCCCGGCCGTCGCCGCCGCCGGCACCCCGGCCACCATCGAACCCGCCGAGCCCACCGTTCCCAGAGCGGTTTGCCCGGCGGCCTGCAGGGGCCCCGCATTTGCGGCCTCGGTGGCGGCGTACTCGGCCCCACTGGAACTCATCAACTGCACGAACTGCTGATGGAACAGCGCCGCCTGGGCGCTGAGCTGCTGGTAGACCTGGGAGTGTGTGCCGAACAACGCGGCGATGCTCGCCGAGACCTCGTCGGCGCCGGGCGGCAGCACGCTGGACGTCGGCACCGCCGCGGCGGCGTTTGCTGAGCCGATCGTGGAGGCGATGTTGGCCAAGTCGGATGCCGCCGCCGCCACGTATGCGGGCGTCGCGTTTACATACGACATCTGGACCCTCCGACCAGGCCACGGCGGTCAGGAAAGCACCCGGCCGCCAACCGCAGACTGGACAAACCAAATCGTAGGCCCCTACCCGGGCTTTTGCGACTTTTTGGCCAGCTTCGTCCCTGGCTGGAACGCACAAAGCCCGGACTGCCGAGAGCGGCAATCCGGGCTTTGCGGAACAGACTTACTTGATGATCTTGACGACCCGGCCGGCGCCGACGGTGCGGCCACCCTCGCGGATCGCGAATCGCAGACCCTCGTCCATGGCGACGGGCTGGATCAGCTTCACCGTGATGTTGGTGTTGTCACCGGGCATCACCATCTCGGTGCCCTCCGGCAGCGTCACCACACCGGTCACGTCGGTGGTGCGGAAGTAGAACTGCGGACGGTAGTTGTTGAAGAACGGCGTGTGCCGGCCGCCCTCGTCCTTGGACAGGATGTAGACCTGGCCCTCGAACTCGGTGTGCGGCGTGGTGGTGCCGGGCTTGGTCACGACCTGGCCGCGCTCGACGTCCTCACGCTTGATGCCACGCAGCAACAGCCCGACGTTGTCGCCGGCCTGGCCCTGGTCGAGCAGCTTGCGGAACATCTCCACGCCGGTGACCGTGGTCTTGGTGGTCTCCGGGCGGATGCCGACGATCTCGACTTCCTCGTTCACGTTGATCACGCCGCGCTCGACACGACCGGTGACCACGGTGCCGCGGCCGGTGATCGTGAAGACGTCCTCGACGGGCATCAGGAACGGCTTGTCGGTCTCGCGGACCGGGTCCGGGATCGACTCGTCGACCGCGGCCATCAGCTCCTCGACGGACTCGACCCACTTGGCGTCGCCCTCGAGCGCCTTGAGCGCCGAGACCCGGATCACCGGGGCCTCCTCGTCGAACTCCTGGGCGGCCAGCAGTTCGCGGACCTCCATCTCGACCAGCTCGAGCAGCTCCTCGTCATCCACGGCGTCGGCCTTGTTCAGGGCCACCAGGATGTAAGGCACACCGACCTGGCGGGCCAGCAGCACGTGCTCGCGGGTCTGCGGCATCGGGCCGTCGGTCGCGGCGACCACCAGGATCGCGCCGTCCATCTGGGCGGCACCGGTGATCATGTTCTTGATGTAGTCAGCGTGACCAGGGGCGTCGACGTGCGCGTAGTGGCGCTTGTCGGTCTGGTACTCGACGTGCGCGATGTTGATCGTGATACCGCGCTGACGCTCCTCGGGAGCGTTGTCGATCTGGTCGAACGCCTTCGACTCGTTCAGGTCCGGAAACTTGTCATGCAGGACCTTGGTGATAGCCGCGGTCAGGGTCGTCTTGCCGTGGTCAACGTGACCGATGGTCCCGATGTTGACGTGGGGCTTGGTCCGCTGGAACTTCGCCTTCGCCACTTTTGTGTCCTCCGACTTGTTTGGTGCTTGTTAAGCAGTGTTGATGATTTCCGTTGTGCCGCGGTGACCGCGTCAGCTTACTCGTAGCGTTTTGTCTACTCGCCCGTCGCCTTCGCAATGATCTCCTTCGACACCTGCGCCGGGACTTCGGCGTAGCTGTCGAACACCATGGAGTAGTTCGCCCGGCCTTGCGTCTTGGACCTCAGGTCGCCGACATAGCCGAACATCTCGGACAGCGGCACGTGTGCCCGAACGACGCGCGCACCGGCCCGCTCCTCCATGGCCTGGATCTGGCCACGGCGGGAGTTCAGGTCGCCGATCACGTCACCCATGTAGTCCTCGGGTGTGGTCACTTCGACCGCCATGATCGGTTCGAGGATCACCGGCTGGGCTTGCGCCGCAGCCTTTTTCAGTACCTGCGACCCCGCGATCTTGAACGCCATCTCCGAAGAGTCGACCTCGTGGTACGCGCCGTCGAGCAGGGTGACCTTCAGGTTCACCAGCGGGTAGCCGGCCAGCACGCCGTACTGCATGGCGTCCTGCGCACCGGCATCCACCGACGGGATGTACTCGCGCGGGATGCGGCCACCGGTGACCTTGTTCTGGAACTCGTAGGTCGCACCGTCTTCGCCGGTGAACGGCTCGAGGTTGATGATGACCTTCGCGAACTGGCCCGAGCCGCCCGTCTGCTTCTTGTGGGTGAACTCGACGTTCTGCACGACGCGCTTGATGGTCTCCTTGTAGGCCACCTGCGGCTTGCCTACGTTGGCCTCGACCTTGAATTCGCGGCGCATCCGGTCCACCAGGATGTCCAGGTGCAGCTCGCCCATGCCGCCGATGACGGTCTGGCCGGTCTCGGAGTCGAGGTGCACCTTGAACGTCGGGTCCTCTTCGGCGAGCTTCTGGATCGACAGCGACAGTTTCTCCTGGTCGCTCTTGGTCTTGGGCTCGATGGCCACCTCGATCACCGGGGCGGGGAACGTCATCGACTCCAGCACGACCTGCTGGTTCGGGTCGCTCAGGGTGTCACCGGTGGTGGTGTCCTTGAGGCCGATCACCGCGTAGATGTGACCCGCCGACGCGCGCTCGACCGGGTTCTCCTTGTTGGAGTGCATCTGGAACAGCTTGCCCAGCCGCTCCTTCTTGCCCTTGGTGGCGTTGATGACCTGGCTGCCGGACTCGACGGTGCCCGAGTAGACGCGGATGTAGGTCAGCTTGCCGAAGAACGGGTGCGTGGCGATCTTGAACGCCAGCGCGGAGAACGGCTCGTCGGTCGTCGCGTTGCGCACGACCTCCTCGTCCTCCTTGCCCGGCGCGTGGCCGACGGCCGGCGGCACGTCCAGCGGCGACGGCAGGTAGTCCACGACGGCGTCGAGCATGGGCTGCACGCCCTTGTTCTTGAACGCGCTGCCGCACAGCACGGGGTAGATCTCCGACGCGATGGTCAGCTTGCGAATCGCGGCCTTGATCTCGTCGACGGTGATCTCCTCGCCGCCGACGTACTTCTCCAGCAGCTCCTCGTCCGTCTCCGCGACGACCTCGAGCAGCTTGGTCCGGTATTCCTCGGCCGTTTCGGCCAGGTCGGCCGGGATCTCGACGGTGTCGTAGGTCTCGCCGAGCTTCGTCTCACCGCGCCACACCTTGGCGTTCATCTCGACCAGGTCGACGATGCCCTCGAACTCGTTCTCCGAGCCGATCGGCAGTTGGATCGGCACCGCGTTGGCGCCGAGGCGCTCCTCCATCGTGCGGACCGAGAAGTAGAAGTCCGCACCGATCTTGTCCATCTTGTTGACGAAGCAGATGCGGGGGACGTCGTACTTGTCGGCCTGCCGCCAGACCTGCTCGGACTGCGGCTCGACACCCTCCTTGCCGTCGAACACGGCAACGGCCCCGTCGAGCACGCGCAGGTTGCGCTCCACCTCGACGGTGAAGTCGACGTGTCCCGGGGTGTCGATGATGTTGAGCTGGTTGTCTTTCCAGAACGTCGTCGTGGCCGCGGAGGTGATGGTGATTCCGCGTTCCTGCTCCTGCTCCATCCAGTCCATGGTGGCGGCGCCGTCATGGACCTCACCGATCTTGTAGTTGATGCCGGTGTAGTACAGGATCCGCTCGGTGGTCGTCGTTTTGCCGGCATCGATGTGCGCCATGATGCCGAAGTTGCGGACCTTGCTCAGGTCGGTCAGCACGTCCTTCTGTGCCACAGAAGTCTTCCCACTCTTTCCGGTTGCTTAGTTAATTCGCTGTCGGTTTGCGCCCGGCCGGCAGCACTGCCGGTTGGCGCCGTTCCGGCCCCTACCAGCGATAGTGCGCAAACGCGCGGTTTGCCTCGGCCATCTTGTGGGTGTCCTCACGCCGTTTGACGGAGGCCCCGAGGCCGTTGCTGGCATCCAGGATCTCGTTTGCCAGCCGCTCGATCATGGTCTTCTCCCGGCGCTGCCGCGAGAAGCTGACAAGCCAGCGCAGCGCCAGCGTGGTGGACCGGTCCGGCCGCACCTCGACGGGCACCTGGTAGGTCGCACCACCGACGCGGCGGCTGCGCACCTCCAGGGCGGGCTTGACGTTGTCCAGAGCACGCTTGAGGGTGATGACGGGATCGGTGCCGGTCTTGTCCCGGGCGTGTTCGAGCGCTCCATAAACAATGCGCTCGGCCAGCGATTTCTTCCCCTTGAGCAGAACTTTGTTGACCAGCTGAGTGACCAGCTGCGATCCGTAGACAGGGTCGTTGACCAGCGGACGCTTGGGCGCGGGCCCCTTGCGCGGCATTAGCTCTTCTCCTTCTTGGCGCCATAACGGCTGCGAGCCTGCTTGCGGTTCTTGACGCCCTGGGTGTCGAGCGAACCGCGGATGATCTTGTACCGCACACCGGGCAGGTCCTTGACTCGGCCTCCACGCACCAGCACCATCGAGTGCTCCTGCAGGTTGTGGCCCTCGCCGGGGATGTAGGCGGTGACCTCGACCTGGCTCGTCAGCTTCACGCGCGCGACCTTCCGAAGGGCCGAGTTCGGCTTCTTCGGGGTGGTGGTGTACACGCGGGTGCATACGCCACGGCGCTGCGGGCTGCCCTTCAGAGCCGCGGTCTTGACCTTGCCGATCTTGTCCCGACGACCCTTGCGGACCAGCTGCTGAATGGTTGGCATCTACCGGCTTTCTGTGTTCGGCGTCTTGCTAGCACGGGTGGTGTCGCATGCGCTCAGCACCGGATTCATCCGTTGCATCGTGGACATGCGAATTCGCCCGGCATCCACTTCCTTACGTCAGGCGCCGTAAGCCGCCAGGCACGAGCAACCACAATACCCGCCGCTGGTCGTGCAGGTCAAAGTGGCTTAGGTCGGGTTCGCGCCCTTGTGCGCCGTCCGCCTTTCCAGGCCCGTCGCGAGGCGCAGCACCATGTCGGAGAACAGCGCATCCGTGTCGATGTCGTCCATCACACCGGTCATTTCCAGCAACACGAAGCCATGCAGCGCGGACCAGAATTCGAGCGCCGCGTAGAACGCCTCCTCCCCGTCCAGTCCGTAGGAGGACAGCACCGCGATCACGGGCGCCGCCGCGTTGCGGGTGGCGGCGGTGTACTCGGGGTCGTCACCGCCCAGCGGCATCCGGGTGAACGCCGAGTAGCGCCCCGGATGGTGGTGGGCGTAGCTGCGGTAGGCACCGGCCATGACCAGCACCGCGTCGTCGCGGGCGCGCCCCTCGCCGACGCGGTTCAGCATCGTGATGATGTCGTCGATGACCCGGATCCGCACCGCGCGCCGCAGGTCCTCCAGGCTGTCCACGTGGTTGTAGAGCGACGGGCCCTTGGTGCCCAGCTGCGTCGCGAGCGCGTTGATGGTCAGCGAGTCCCAGCCCTCCCGGTCCAGGAAGGTCAGCGCGCCGTCGACGATGCCGTCGCGGCTCAGCTTGGCCGGACGGGAGGCGGACCTCCCGGCGCGTTGTCGCCCGCCGGCTGGCGGTTGTTCCGGCTGAGCTGTCATGGCGACCGCACCTCGATTTCACTGAACGGTTGGAGGTCAACTAATGACTCTAGTTGACGGCGGCGCGAAACGGCTCCGGCCAGGCCGGGGCGCCGGCGCGGCGATGTGGGAGAAAAAAGTCTGCCATCGAGCAGGCAAATGCACGTACGCTCAGTCCAGCGAACATCAGCCGAAGCGAAGGGGGCCGGCAGTGAGGTGGACAACCGTCGCCGGGTCGCTTGCAACCTGTGTCATCGTTTCGCTGGGCGCCGGGGTACCCCCGGCCCACGCCAAGAACGGCGACACCCACGTCGTCGGCCAGGGCGTCGAGCAGACGCTGGACTGCAATGACGCCACCCTGATCGTCAACGGCACCAACAACACCGTCAACGCGATGGGCAACTGTTGGGCCGTGACCGTGATGGGTTCGGGCAATACCGTCATCGCGGACTCGGTGACGCACGACATCACCGTGTACGGCTACAACCAGACGGTCTTCTACCACAACGGTGCGCCGATACTGTGGGACCGCGGCCGCGAACTGGGCATGACCAACCGGCTCCAGCAGGTGCCCGCCTGAGACAAGGGAATCGACGAATGATGCGTGCAACCCTGAACATTGAGCACCCACGCGGCCTGGCCGCCTTCGCGCTGGCGCCCGCGCTCGCGGCCCTGGTGCTGGCCGGCTGTAGTTCGACGGCCAACCCGCCCGGCGGATCCGCCACGACGACCGCGAGCAGCGCGACCACGACGACGAGCGCGGGTGCCACGAGCACCAGCGGCGCGAGCACGACCGCATCGGTCGAGATCGGCAACACGCTGAACTACGGATCGATGGGAACCACTGCCACGCTCGACTGCGCCAGCGGCAAATCGCTGAACGTGCTCGGTTCGAACAACACGCTGACCGTGACCGGCACCTGCGAGAAGGTAGACATCGGCGGCGCCAACAACAAGATCACGATCGACAAGATCAACACCAAACTCACAGTGCTAGGAACCGACAACACCATCACCTATAAAGACGGCGATCCAAAGGTCTCAAACCACGGCTCCGGCAACACCATCAACAAGGGCGGCTGAGGCGAAAGCTGTTGACGGCCTCCCTAATTCGCGGGCGCGCCGTGTCGGCCTGCTCCCCCGGCGAATCGGCCCGCCCCCTCCAGCGCCTCCGCGGCGACCCGGGAAATGCTGGCGAATTCGCCGTCCAGCGCCGCGGATTCCGGCAGGCCCCACTGATGCAGCGCCGACAGCCGATCCGAGCGCAGGCACTGCTGCGGCAGGGCGGCCAATTCGGCTGCTAAGTCCTCGGCCGCCTGCCGGGCCCGGCCGTTGGGCACAACCCGATTCGCCAATCCCATCGCGAGCGCTTCGTCGGCTTTGACACCGCGGCCGGTGAGGATCATGTCCATGGCCCGGCTGTGCCCGATCAGCCGCGGCAGCCGCACGGTGCCGCCATCGATCAGCGGCACGCCCCAGCGGCGGCAGAAGACGCCGAACACGGCGTCCTCCTCGGCCACCCGCATGTCGCACCACAACGCCAACTCCAAACCCCCGGCGACGGCGTAGCCGCTGACCGCGGCGATCACCGGCTTGGAAAGAACCATTCGCGACGGGCCCATCGGCCCGGGACCGGTCCGGTGCACCGCGTTGGCGTCTGCCGTGCCGAAGGACTTCAAATCGGCTCCCGCGCAAAAGGTTCCGCCGTCGCCCCACAGCACGGCCACCGACGCCGAGTCGTCCCGGTCGAATTGCTCGAAAGCCGCGTACAGCGCCGCGGCCGTCGGACCATTGACGGCGTTGCGCGCCTCCGGCCGGTTGATGATCACCGTCGTCACCGGGCCATTGCGCTCCACTCGCACCGGGTCACTCATGTCGCCTCCTGGAGTTGGGTCGGTTCGCGTCGCTTGAGTAGCTCCGCGGCGAAGTCGTGGTACGCCGCGCGCAGCCGGGCACCCGGCCAGTCGGACGGCAGCAATTCGTCGGGCAGCACGGGATCGGTGAGCAGGTGCCACACGGTCGCAGCGGCCACCATGAAGCGGGCGGGAACGTCCGGGGCGGCGGCCATCTCGTCGAGCAGCCGGTGCCCGGTGTGCGCCCACGCGGGCAGATCCCACAACCGCCCGGCCAGCTCGGCCGGGGCGTCGTCGCGCGCCGTCAGCGTCCGCACCTGGGCTTCGAGCGTGCGATCCAGGTCCAGCTCCAGGTTGTCCGGCCGCATCCAAACGCCCTCGCGAAGTTCGCCAAAGCGCTTGCTGTGCATGGCGGTTCGCAGCGCCGCTCTGGTACGCGCATCGTTGCCCACGCTGGTCACGATCAGGAGGACCCAGTCTCCGCGCCAGGCCCGGACCCGTGGATCGATGGCATCGTCCTGCCTGCGCTGGCGGGCCAACAGGCGATCCGACAGCCGGTAGCCGTCGGCGGAGCGGATCAGGTCGCCGGCGCCGACCATGCGGGTCAGGGCGACCCGCAACGTCGCCTCCTTGATGCCGAAATCGTTTGTCAGCCTGATCAATTCGCTGGCCGTGGCCCAGGCGGGGTGGGCGCCGAGCAGCACACTGAGCACCACCGAACGCGCCGTCATGTTGGGCATGGCTACACCTGTGACGCCTGACGGCCGTAGTCCCCGAAGGGCTCGTCGCGATGCTTGACCGCGTCCCGGAAGCCGTGCTCGACCGCATCGGCGACGAAGGCGTGGCCCTCCGGCGTATGCCGGGCAACACCGTCGAACACGGTGCTGACCATCCTGCTGGTCGCCACACCCTGTTGCAGCAGAGCGGAATTCAGCGCGAGCTTGACCATGATCAGCTGGTTGACCGGAACCGCGGCGATCCGCTCCACCAGCCGCTCGGTGCGCTCGTCGAGGTCTTTCGGATCGGGCGCCTCGACGGCCAGGCCCCATTCGGCGGCTTGCGCACCGGTGATGCAATCACCGGTCAGCAGAAGGCGTTTGGCGCGCTGGTCACCTAGCCGGTGCGCCCACAGGCCCGCCGCCGGGACCCCCCACACCCGCGTCGGCGGGTAGCCGATCTTGGCGTCGGCGGCCGCGATCACCTGGTCGGCGTGCAGCGCGATGTCGGTGCCGCCCGCCACGCAGTAGCCGTGGACCTTGACCACAGTCGGCTTGTCGGCATGCATCAGGCTGGAGAAGCCGCGCACGAAGCGGCTCATCATCTGGTAGTCGATCATCGGGTCCCACGGCTGATCCGGCAGGTGGTTGACCGCCTGCGTCTTGCCGTCGAGCACCGTGCCCGCGTACGCACCCGTCCCGCCGGCCGAACCGGTCCGGTCGGCATAGGCGGACAGGTCGAAGCCGGCGCAGAAACCCTCACCCCGACCGGACACGAGGATGACGTGCACGTTCGGGTCGAGATCGGCACGCTCCACCAACGCCGAGAGCTCCAGCGGGGTGTCGGCGACGATGGCGTTGCCCTTCTCTGGCCGGTTGAAGGTGATGCGGGCAACCCGGTCGGTGACCTCGTAGGTCATCGTCTTCAGGTTGTCGAAATCGACAGGCCTGATGGCGTGAGTCATCCCTTTACTAGAGCACGCTCGAGGATGGGCGCGAGGTCCAGGCCGGTCGGCATGGTGCCGTACGCACCACCCCACTGGCCGCCCAGCCGGGTGGCCAGGAAGGCCTCGGCGACGGCGGGATGGCCGTGGCGCACCAGCAGCGACCCCTGCAGCGCCAGCGAGATGTCCTCGGCCACCTTACGGGCGCGATACTGGATTGCGTCCAGGTCGGTCAGGTCTTGCCGCAGCCCCTCGACGTGGCGGCCCAGTCGCGGATCCTGGCCGGTGCTTTCGTCGAGTTCGGCGAACAGCACCTCGACGCATTCGGGGCGAGTTGCCATGGCGCGCAACGTGTCCAGTGCGCTGACATTGCCCGAGCCCTCCCAGATGCCCATCAGCGGCGCCTCACGGAACAGGCGCGGCATGCCCGAGTCCTCGACATAGCCGTTGCCGCCCAGGCACTCGAGCGCCTCGGCGGCGTGCGGGGTGGCGCGCTTGCACACCCAGTACTTGCTGGCCGCCAAGCCAATGCGGCGCAGCAACGCCTCCCTTTCGTCCCCGCGCAGCGCCTTGTCGGTGGCACCGGCCATCCGCATCGCGACGATGGTGGCGGCCTCGGCCTCCACCGCCAGGTCGGCCAGCACATTGCGCATCAACGGCTGGTCAATCAGGTAGGCGCCGAACGCCTTTCGGTGCTGGGCGTGGTGGATGGCACGGGTCAGGCCGGTGCGCATGCTGGTGGCGCTGCCCAGGGTGCAGTCCAGCCGGGTGAGGTTGACCATCTCGATGATGGTCGGCACGCCGCGGCCCTCCTCACCCACCAACCACGCGATGGCGCCGTCGTATTCGACCTCGCTCGAGGCGTTGGCGTGGTTGCCGAGCTTGTCCTTGAGGCGCTGCAAGAACATTCGGTTGCGGCTGCCGTCGGGCAGTATCCGCGGCAGCAGGAAGCAGGACAGACCGCCCGGGGCCTGCGCGAGCACCAGGAAGATGTCGCACATCGGCGCCGAGGTGAACCATTTGTGACCGGTCAGGCTGTAGCTGCCGTCGCCGTTGGGGGTTGCCTCGGTGGTGCCGGCGCGCACGTCGGAACCGCCTTGCTTCTCCGTCATCGACATGCCGGCCGTGATGCCCCGCTTGGTGGTGGCCAGCTTGAGTTCGGGGTCGTATTCGCGACTGGTCAGCAACGGCTCGTAAACCGACGCCAATTCCGGGTTGTAGCGCAGCGCCGGGACGACGGCGTAGGTCATCGAGACCGGGCAGGTGTGTCCGGGCTCGACATTCCAGACCGACATCTTGGCGGCTCGCACCACATGGTTGCCCGGCCGCTCGTCGGCCCACGGCGCGGCGTGCAGGCCGTGCCCGATCGCGGTGCGCATGAGCTCGTGGTAGGCCGGGTCGTACTCGACCTCGTCGATGCGGTGACCGTAGCGGTCGTGGGTGTGCAGGATGGGCCGGTTGCGGTCGGCGAGCTCACCCCAGCGCTGGGCTTCGCGGCTACCCGCGATCGCGCCCACCTCCGTCACCTCGTCGATGCCCCATTGCCCGCCCTCGCGGATCAGGGCCTCGACGAGGACGGCGGACGTCGCGGGGTTGTAGTTCTCCAGCGGGGGAACCTGGTTGGTGACGGCATGGGTATCGGGCATGCCGTCCATGTTACATTTTTCCGACAGCCGCACAAGAGGTGTAATAGCGGCTGAGGCTTTGACTAGGTGGTCTTCTCCCGCAGGAAGGCGATGTCGTCCTTGCGGCCCGCGTCGGCGGTTTCGCAGATCACCGGCGCATCGGCGGCCTTGACCGCCGCCACGAGAAGGTCGGTATCGATCTGGCCGCTGCCCAGGTTGGCGTGGCGGTCGGCGCCCGAGCCCGCCGCATCCCTCGAGTCGTTGCAGTGCACCAGATCGATGCGACCGGTCAGGGTCCTGATCCGGTCGACCGCGTCGACCAGCTCCTCGCCCGCGGCCCAGGCATGGCAGGTGTCCAGACAGAAGCCAATTCCCTTGTCTCCGATGTGATCCCAGAGCCGCCCGATCGTGTCGAAGTGGCGGGCCATCGCGTGGTCACCGCCCGCCGTGTTCTCCAGGTACACCGGCACATCCGTTTCGAGGTAGTCCAGCGCCTTGACCCAGCGCTCGAAGCCGGCCTCCATGTCGTTGTCGTCGGCGTGGCCGCCGTGCACGATCACCGCCGTCGCGTTGATTGCGGCGGCGGCGTCGCAGGTGTCCTGCAATATCTTTCGCGACGGGATGCGGATGCGGTTGTTGGCCGATGCGACGTTGATGAGGTACGGCGCGTGGACGTACAGCGGGATGGTCGACGCCTTGAGCGCCGCGGCGTCGTCGCGCGGCTTCGGCTTCTTCCAGCTCTGCGGGTTGCCGAGGAAGAACTGCACCGCGTCGGCGCCGTCCGCCTGTGCGGCGGCCAGGGGATCGTCTTGGTGGACATGTGAACCGATAAGCACGTCGGCCAGTCTAGTGAGGGGTTGCGACGGGTGGCGAGCGTGCACTCAGTGCGATATTTCGCCCGAAAAGTCGCAGCCAGTACACGTTCGGCGGACGAAAAAGCCCCCGCACACGGCGGGGGCTTTTCGTACTGACTTACCGGTAGTCGCTGTACCCGTAGTCGTCCAGCGGAACGGCGGCACCGGTGGCCTGGCCGAAGTCCGGGCTGTAGTACTGATCCTCGTAGGACGGGATCGTGTACGCCGCGGCCCTGGCCTCCTCGGTGGGCTGCACCTGGATGTTGCGGTAGCGGTTGATACCGGTACCGGCCGGGATCAGCTTTCCGATGATCACGTTCTCCTTGAGACCGTTGAGCTTGTCGCTGCGGCAGTTGATCGCCGCATCGGTCAGCACTCGCGTGGTCTCCTGGAACGACGCCGCGGACAGCCACGAGTCGGTGGCGAGGCTCGCCTTCGTGATGCCCATCAGCACCGGACGGCCGGCGGCGGGCTCGCCGCCCTCGGCCACCACGCGGCGGTTCTCCGCCTCGAACCCCGCACGCTCGATCAGCGAGCCGGGCAGGAACTCCGTCGCGCCCGAGTCGATGATGGTGACCCGGCGCAGCATCTGGCGAACGATCACCTCGATGTGCTTGTCGTGGATCGACACACCCTGTGCGCGGTAGACCTCCTGGACCTCGCGGACCAGGTGGATCTGCACCTCGCGGGGGCCCTGCACGCGCAGCACCTCGTGCGGGTCGGCCGAGCCTTCCATCAGCTGCTGGCCCACCTCGACGTGGTCACCGTCGGACAGCACTCCCTCGGAACCGTCGTCGTGCTTGAACACACGCAACCGTTGCCGCTTGGAGAGCTTGTCGTAGACGACTTCCTCGCCGCCGTCGTCGGGAACGATGGTGATCTTGTAGAAGCGCTCACCGTCCTCGAGACGGACCCGGCCGGTGACGTCGGCGATCGGCGCCTTGCCGCGCGGCACGCGGGCCTCGAACAGCTCCTGCACGCGTGGCAGACCACCGGTGATGTCCTCACCGACACCACCCT
The DNA here is from genome assembly GCF_001954215.1 of Mycobacterium sp. IS-2888. Classification (NCBI taxonomy): domain Bacteria; kingdom Bacillati; phylum Actinomycetota; class Actinomycetes; order Mycobacteriales; family Mycobacteriaceae; genus Mycobacterium; species Mycobacterium sp. IS-2888. The sequence goes on along the minus strand of NZ_MBET01000094.1, from coordinate 77,352 downwards.
GGTGGAAGGTGCGCATGGTCAGCTGGGTGCCGGGCTCACCGATGGACTGGGCGGCGACGATGCCGACGGCCTCGCCGATGTCCACCAGCTTGCCGGTGGCCATGGAGCGCCCGTAGCAGGTCGCACAGACGCCGGTGCCCGTGGTGCACGTCAGCACCGAGCGCACCTTGACCGATGTGATGCCGGCCGCCAGCAGCGCGTCGATCTCCGGGTCACCCAGGTCCTCGCCGCGAGCGACGACGACGTTGCCGTCCTTGTCGACCGCGTCGGTGCCCAAAGTCCGTGCGTACGCCGAGGTTTCGATGTACGGGTCGCGGATCAGGGTGCCATCGGGCTGGATCTCGGCCAGCTCGACCACGATGCCGCGCTCGGTCTCGCAGTCGTGCTCGCGGACGATTACGTCCTGAGAGACATCCACCAGGCGACGGGTCAGGTAACCCGAGTCGGCGGTACGCAACGCGGTGTCCGCCAAGCCCTTTCGAGCGCCGTGAGTGTTGATGAAGTACTCCAGCACGGTCAGGCCCTCGCGGAACGACGACTTGACCGGACGCGGGATGAACTCACCCTTCGGGTTGGTCACCAGACCCTTCATGCCGGCCAGCGTTCGGGTCTGCGTGAAGTTACCCGTGGCACCCGAGTCGACGATGGTGATGATCGGGTTGTCGGCGGGGTAGTGCTCCCGCAGCGCCTGACCCACCTCGTCGGTGGCTTCCTTCCAGATCTCCACGAGCGCCTCGTTGCGCTCGTCGTGGTTCAAAGCACCACGCTGGAACTGCTTTTCGACCTTGTCGGCCCGCTCCTCGTACTGGTCGAGGATCTCCTTCTTGCGCGGCGGCACCAAGACGTCGGCCATCGACACCGTGACACCACTGCGGGTCGCCCAATAGAAACCGGCGTCCTTGAGCTTGTCGACGGTCTGCGCGACCACGATCATCGGGTAGCGCTCGGCCAGGTCGTTGATGATGGAGGCCTGCACCTTCTTGTGCATCTGCTTGTTCACGAACGCATACCCCAGCGGCAGCAGCTCGTTGAACATCACCCGACCAAGCGTGGTCTCGGCCATCCATGCGTCACCCGGCTGCCAGCCGGACTCGCCGAACAGCTCGGCCTCGAGCTCGGCGGGCGGACGCAGCTGGGTCAGCCGCACCTTGATCTTGGCCCGCACCGACAGCACGCCGCGGTCGGCCGCCATAATCGCCTCGGCGGGCGAGGCGTACACGCCGGTCTCCGGACGGTCCTTGGCAGCGGGGACGTATTCGCCGGTGTCGCCCTCGACCTCGGTGGTCAGGTAGTACAGCCCGGTCACCATGTCCAGTCGGGGCATGGCCAGCGGCCGGCCCGACGCGGGCGACAAGATGTTGTTCGAAGACAGCATCAGGATGCGCGCCTCGGCCTGCGCCTCCGCACTCAACGGCAGGTGCACGGCCATCTGGTCACCGTCGAAGTCGGCGTTGAACGCCTCACACACCAACGGGTGCAGCTGAATCGCCTTGCCTTCCACCAGCATCGGCTCGAAGGCCTGGATACCCAGCCGGTGCAGGGTGGGCGCGCGGTTCAGCAGCACCGGGTGCTCGGCGATGACCTCTTCGAGGACATCCCACACCTGGGGACGCTGACGCTCCACCATCCGCTTGGCGCTCTTGATGTTCTGCGCGTGATTGAGGTCCACGAGCCGCTTCATCACGAACGGCTTGAACAGCTCGAGCGCCATCAGCTTGGGCAGACCGCACTGGTGCAGCTTGAGCTGCGGGCCGACCACGATGACCGAACGGCCCGAGTAGTCGACGCGCTTACCGAGCAGGTTCTGGCGGAACCGGCCCTGCTTGCCCTTGAGCAGATCCGACAGCGACTTCAGCGGGCGGTTACCCGGCCCGGTGACCGGGCGGCCGCGACGACCGTTGTCGAACAGCGCGTCCACTGACTCCTGCAACATCCGCTTCTCGTTGTTGACGATGATCTCGGGCGCACCGAGGTCGATCAGCCTCTTGAGCCGGTTGTTCCGGTTGATCACGCGGCGATACAGGTCGTTGAGGTCGCTGGTGGCGAACCGGCCACCGTCGAGCTGCACCATCGGGCGCAGCTCCGGCGGGATCACCGGGACGGCATCGAGCACCATGCCCATCGGCGAGTTGCCCGACTGCTGGAACGCGGCGACCACCTTGAGGCGCTTCAACGCACGAAGCTTCTTCTGCCCCTTGCCGTTTCGGATGACGTCACGCAGCGAGTCGGCCTCGGCATCGATGTCGAAGTTCTCGATCAACTTCTGGATCGACTCCGCGCCCATGGCGCCGGTGAAGTACTCGCCGTAGCGGTCGACCAGTTCGCGGTAGAGGTTCTCGTCGACGATCAGCTGTTTGGGGGCCAGCTTGGTGAAGGTGCTCCAGATGTCCTCCAGCCGGTCCAGCTCACGCTGGGCGCGGTCACGGATCTGGCGCATCTCCCGCTCGCCGCCGTCGCGAACCTTGCGCCTGGCGTCGGCCTTGGCGCCCTCGGCCTCCAGCTCGGCCAAGTCGGCTTCGAGCTTCTGCGCACGGGCCTCCAGCTCGGCGTCGCGCTGGTCCTCAACGCCCTTGCGCTCCACCACCATTTCGGCTTCGAGCGTGGACAGCTCGTTGTGCCGCATCTCCTCGTCGACGGAGGTGATCACGTACGCGGCGAAGTAGATGATCTTCTCGAGATCCTTCGGCGCGAGGTCGAGCAAGTACCCCAGGCGCGAGGGCACACCCTTGAAGTACCAGATGTGCGTCACCGGAGCGGCCAACTCGATGTGACCCATCCGCTCGCGGCGCACCTTGGCGCGGGTCACCTCGACGCCGCAGCGCTCACAGATGATGCCCTTGAAGCGGACGCGCTTGTACTTGCCGCAGTAGCACTCCCAGTCGCGAGTCGGTCCGAAGATCTTCTCGCAGAACAGGCCGTCCTTCTCAGGCTTCAGCGTGCGGTAGTTGATCGTCTCCGGCTTCTTGACCTCGCCGTAAGACCATTGCCTGATGTCCTCCGCGGTGGCCAAGCCGATACGGAGTTCATCGAAGAAGTTGACGTCGAGCACGTAACTCCCTTTCCCCTTGCGGGTTTAGTAACTAGTTAAGCCAGGTCCTCAACGGACGCGGATTCGTTGCGGGACAGGTTGATTCCGAGATTCGCGGCTGCCCGCTCCAGGTCCTCGTCCTCGCCCTCGCGCAGCTCGATCGCCGCGCCGTCGGACGAGAGCACCTCAACGTTGAGGCACAGCGACTGCAGCTCCTTGAGCAACACCTTGAACGACTCGGGGATACCCGGCTCCGGGATGTTCTCGCCCTTGACGATCGCCTCGTACACCTTGACCCGACCGACGGTGTCGTCGGACTTGATGGTCAGCAGCTCCTGCAGCGTGTACGCGGCACCGTAGGCCTGCATGGCCCAGCACTCCATCTCACCGAAACGCTGGCCACCGAACTGTGCCTTACCACCGAGCGGCTGCTGGGTGATCATCGAGTATGGCCCCGTGGAGCGAGCGTGGATCTTGTCGTCCACCAGGTGGTGCAGCTTCATGATGTACATGTAGCCAACGGTCACCGGGTACGGGAACGGCTCACCACTGCGGCCGTCGAGCAGCACTGCCTTGCCGTCGGCGTCCACCAGCACTTCGTCGTCCCGGTTGGGCAGCGTGGCCGACAACAGCCCCTGCAACTCGGCTTCCTGGGCACCGTCGAACACCGGCGTCGACACGATGGCGTTCGGCTCCGCGTCCAGCAGTTCCTTGGGCAACTTGGCCGCCCAGTCGGGAACCCCGTTGCCGGTGTCGACCTTCCAGCCGCTGTGCGCGCACCAACCGAGGTGCGTCTCCAGGATCTGGCCGATGTTCATCCGTCGCGGCACACCGTGGGTGTTCAGGATGATGTCCACCGGCGTGCCGTCCGGCAGGAACGGCATGTCCTCGACGGGCAGGATCTTGCCGATCACGCCCTTGTTGCCGTGCCGTCCGGCCAGCTTGTCGCCGTCGGAAATCTTGCGCTTCTGGGCGACGTAGACGCGGACCAGTTCGTTGACGCCGGCCGGCAGTTCGTCGTCGTCCTCGCGGGAGAACACCCGAATGCCGATCACCTTGCCGGACTCACCGTGCGGCACCTTCAGCGAGGTGTCGCGGACCTCCCGGGCCTTCTCACCGAAGATCGCGCGCAGCAGCCGCTCCTCCGGCGTCAGCTCGGTCTCCCCCTTCGGGGTGACCTTGCCGACCAGGATGTCGCCGTCACGAACCTCGGCGCCGATGCGCACGATGCCGCGTTCGTCGAGGTCGGCGAGCACCTCGTCGGAGACGTTCGGGATGTCCCGGGTGATCTCCTCGGCGCCCAGCTTGGTGTCGCGGGCGTCGATCTCGTGCTCCTCGATGTGGATCGAGGTGAGCACGTCCTCCTCAACCAGGCGGTTGGAGAGGATGATCGCGTCCTCGTAGTTGTGGCCTTCCCACGGCATGATCGCGACGAGCAGGTTCTTGCCCAGCGCCATCTCGCCGTTGTCGGTGCAGGGACCGTCGGCGATCACCTGGCCGGCCTCCACCCGATCCCCGGCGTCCACGATCGGCGACTGATTGGCGCACGTGCCGTGGTTGGAGCGGGCGAACTTGCGCATCCGGTAGGTGTGCCGGGTGCCGTCGTCGGCCATCACGGTGATGTAGTCGGCGCTGACTTCCTCGATGACACCGGCCTTCTCGGCGACGACGACGTCGCCGGCGTCGATCGCGGCACGCAGCTCCATGCCGGTACCCACCAGCGGCGCCTCGCTGCGCACCAGCGGAACCGCCTGGCGCTGCATGTTGGCACCCATCAGGGCACGGTTGGCGTCGTCGTGCTCGAGGAACGGAATCATGGCCGTGGCCACCGACACCATCTGGCGCGGCGAGACGTCCATGTAGTCGACCTCGGACGAGGACACGTACTCGACCTCGCCCGCCTTGCGGCGGACCAGGACGCGCGCCTCGGTGAAGCGACCGTCGTCGTCGATCGGCGAGTTGGCCTGCGCCACCACGTGGCGGTCCTCCTCGTCGGCGGTCAGGTATTCGATCTCGTCGCTGACCACACCGTCGACCACCTTGCGGTACGGCGTCTCGATGAAGCCGAACGGATTGACCCGCGCGTACACCGACAGCGACCCGATCAGACCGATGTTCGGACCCTCCGGGGTCTCGATCGGGCACATCCGGCCGTAGTGCGACGGGTGCACGTCGCGGACCTCCAGCCCGGCGCGCTCACGCGACAGACCACCCGGGCCCAGCGCCGACAGCCGGCGCTTGTGCGTCAGACCCGACAGCGGGTTGTTCTGGTCCATGAACTGCGACAGCTGGCTGGTGCCGAAGAACTCCTTGATCGCCGCGACCACCGGCCGGATGTTGATCAGCGTCTGCGGCGTGATCGCCTCGACGTCCTGGGTGGTCATCCGCTCGCGGACGACACGCTCCATCCGCGACATGCCGACCCGGATCTGGTTCTGGATCAGCTCGCCCACGGTGCGCAACCGGCGGTTGCCGAAGTGGTCGATGTCGTCGGTCTCCACCGGCACCTCGGTGCCGCCGGGGACGGTCATCGTGGCCTGCCCCTCGTGCAGGCGTACCAGGTATTCGATGGTGGCGACGACGTCTTCTTCGGTCAGCGTCGAGCTGGTGATCGGCTCACCGGCGTGCAGGCCGAGCTTCTTGTTGACCTTGTAACGGCCGACGCGGGCCAGGTCGTAGCGCTTCTCCTTGAAGAAGAGGTTCTCCAGCAGCGTCTGCGCGGACTCCTTGGTCGGCGGCTCGCCCGGACGCAGCTTGCGGTAGATGTCCAGCAGCGCCTCGTCGGTGCCGGCGGTGTTGTCCTTCTCCAGCGTGGACATCATGATCTCGGAGAACCCGAACCGCTCGGTGATCTGCTCGTTGGTCCAACCGAGCGCCTTGAGCAGCACGGTGACGGGCTGGCGGCGCTTGCGGTCGATGCGCACGCCGACGGTGTCGCGCTTGTCGACGTCGAACTCCAGCCACGCGCCGCGGCTGGGGATCACCTTGACGCTGTGCAGCAGCTTCTCGGTGGACTTGTCGATCGACTCGTCGAAGTACACACCCGGTGAGCGCACCAGCTGGCTGACGACGACACGCTCGGTGCCGTTGATGATGAACGTGCCCTTCTCGGTCATCATCGGGAAGTCACCCATGAACACCGTCTGGCTCTTGATCTCGCCGGTGTTGTTGTTGATGAACTCCGCGGTGACGAACAGCGGGGCCGCGTACGTCATGTCCTTGTCTTTGCACTCGTCGACCGGCGCCTTGACCTCGTCAAACCGGGGGTCGGAGAACGACAGCGACATCGAGCCGGAGAAGTCCTCGATCGGAGAGAGCTCGTAGAGCACCTCTTCGAGGCCACCCACCGGCTTCACGTCTCCGCGTGCCGCTGCGGCTTCGCGCCAGCGCGGCGAGCCGATCAACCACTCGAACGAGTCGGTTTGCACGTCAAGAAGCCCCGGAACCTCGAGCGGTTCGCGGAGCTTGGCGAAGGAAATTCGGTTGGGTGCTCCAGGCACGGAGCCATTGGTGGAACTTTTGTGGCGACGCTTGCTCTGGCGGGAATCTGCCAAGATGCATCCTTCCAGCACCTCGTGCGACTCACGAGAACCGGGGCCACCGGGCCTGTTCGCCGCGAATTGTGTCGGTTAGGCCGGCGAACGATCTGCCCAGATCTCACGCGCGCAACTAAATAGCTGGGCCGAAGAGGGGGCTCAGGCTAAGACCACGGTGTCGAGTGGCGGGTGAGGTGGGCAGGAAGTAGCCAGCGCAACGTCCAACAATAGCGCAGGCGCGCGCATTCCTCAAGTACCCATCCAGGGAACATCGGCGCTGGCAGGCATCTTGCGTTCCCGTGGGCACATGCTGCCCAACAGACTGACCCGTTTGCGCCCCGTCGTCAAGAGGAAGGGCGGCAAGTTGCGCGAAGTTATCGTGAAAATTTCGGGTCGCGGCCTACCGTGCGCGCGCGCCGACCAAACCCGCCAAACCGTGCTGGTCGGGCGATGCGTTCGGTGCTGCGGCCGCGCTAGCCGCCGAACTCGTGCGCCTGATATTTGTGGGTGCCCTCGAGGTCGTCGAGGATCGCCGCTTGGGCGTTCTTGGGCAGGGTGTGCAGGATCTCGCGCACGCGGGCCTGGCGCCGCGCGACCGCTTTGCGCTCGGGCATGCCCGGCGTCGCGACGATCTGCGGCGGCACCCCCTCGATCTCCTCGACGCCGCCGGAGTGGTGGCCCGCGTCGACCATGGCCTGCTCTTCGGCCATGGTGGCCTCGTCCTTTTCCTCCGACATGCCGATCGGCCCGATGCGCCGGCCGTTGAGGAACTGCCGCACCACGGGCTCGTCGCTGGTCAGCAGGACCTCGCGGGGGCCGAACATCACCAGGTGCTTGCGGAACAGCATGCCCATGTTGTCCGGCACGGTGCGGGCGATGTTGATGTTGTGCGTGACGATCAGGATGGTGGCGTCGATCTGGGCGTTGATGTCGAGGATCAGCTGGCTCAGGTAGGCGGTGCGGACGGGGTCCAGACCCGAGTCGGGCTCGTCACACAGGATGATCTGCGGGTCGAGGACCAATGAGCGGGCCAGGCCCGCGCGCTTGCGCATACCGCCGGAGATCTCGCCGGGGAACTTCTTCTCGTCACCACCAAGACCGACCATTTCCAGCTTCTCCATGACGATGTCACGGATTTCGCTTTCCTTCTTCTTGGTGTGCTCACGCAACGGGAACGCCGTGTTGTCATACAGATTCATCGAGCCGAACAGCGCGCCGTCCTGAAACATGACGCCGAACAGCGTGCGGATCTCGTAGAGCTCCTTAGCCGAGCATTCGATGATGTCGGTGCCGTCGATCATGATCGAGCCGCGTTCCGGGCGCAGCAGACCGATGAGGGACTTGAGGAACACCGATTTGCCGGTACCCGACGGCCCCAGCAGGACGCTGACCTCCCCGGCGGGGATATCCAACGTCACGTCTTCCCAGATCCTCGAGGAACCGAAGGACTTCGTGAGTCCATTCACCTCGATAGCGACGCCCATGGGGAATCCTTCCGTCGACGCTCGTGCCCGCAACCTGCCCGTTTGTTGTGGCTTGAGTCACTGTAGCGCACGCCCGACGCGCCGCATCAGGGTTGGACAGCACCCGGGGCAAAAATTGCCCAAGTTGAAACGCAGCGCCGCGGCGCTGGTCAACACGTGTCTAAGCCGGGGTTAGCTGGCCGGCGCCCAGTTGCCGTGGAAGCCCATCGGCACTCGCTGCGGCAGATGCACCGTCGCTATCGACGCGAGAGTTTGCGCATCCAGCAAGATCAGCTGGCCTTCGTCGCTGCCGCGGTGGTAGCCGTAGCCCATCAGGATGCCGTCGTCCTCGCCGGTCTTGCGCGGGTCGGAGCCGGGGTTGGGCACAAATGACATCTCGCCGATCAAAAGGGCGGGGTCCAGGTCGGCCACGGTGCTGGATCCCGTCGCGTAGTCGTGCTTGTACAGCGCGGTGGACATGTCCGATGCGCCGCCCGAGAGATACCCGCCGTCCACGCCGACGGTGTAGCCAAACCGGTGCGGCCCCCCCAGCAGGGTCTCGTTGATGCGCGGAAACTCCTGCGGCCGATCGTCGCGGCGTTCGCTTCTCACCGCACCGGTCGCCAGGTCGATTGTCCAGCGGTCGAGCGTGGGCCGGCTGTCGCCCGGACCACGAAGGTCCCGGTCAAACATCCGTGAGTAGCGGACCACGTCGAGCACCAAAACCTCTGTGCCGTCCCGCATCTCGGAATAGGCGTTGAGCGGGTGGTAGACGTAGCAGGGTTCGATGTCGAACCAGCGGACGTCCTTATTGCCGCCCTCGCGCGGCATGACCCCGATGCGCGCCGGATAGTTGTCGTTCCACCTGTAGGGCATTTTGTTGATCGGCTGCGGATTGCGGTTGATCATCGTCGCGATCGGGCTGGGAATGCGGACCCTACCGAGCACGGATTGCAGTACCAGCCGGGTGGGCGAGTTCAGCCAGCGCGGCACCTCCATCGGCAAGGTCTGAATCGGGTCGAACGTCACCGGCAGGTCGTAGATCACCACGTATTTGTCAGTCAGCGAGAAGTCGTGCATCATCGGCGACCCGCTGACCTCGATGTCGACGGTCCGCCGCGCGCGTCCCTGGGTGTCGATCACCGAGTACTGCACGGTCCGTCCGCGTGCGAACGAGTAGGACAGCGCGTGCAATTCGCCGGTCACCGGGTCGCGGTGCGGATGCGCAGTGAAACCACCGAACAGGGTTCCGTCGAAATCGCACGGCCCCACGGTGTCCAGGTCGTCGGTGAGCACGTAATTGGCGCCGCCTCCCTCGACGAGTGCCAATGTCCGGCCGCCGTGGGCCAGCACGTTGGTGTTGGGTCCCACCGACAGCATTCCGATCCGCGGGTCCAGTCCGGTGGGCGCCGGTTCACCCAGCGCGGCGCATACGGGCGGAGTGCGCACCCAGCGGTTGCGGTACCAGCACGCCTTGCCGTCGCGCAGCGCGACGCCGTGCACCATGCCGTCGCCGCTGAACCAGTGGTAGATGGCCGGGTTGACCTCGGCGGCCGGGTTGGGCCCGTTGCGCAGGTAGCGCCCGTCGAGGTGTTCGGGGATGTGCCCGGTGACCGGCAGGTCGGTCGCGGTCACTTCGGCGCTCACCGGCGCCAGGAAGCCCTCGAGGTACGGGTTGCGGGACTTGACAGTGTGCGCGACGGTCACGGCTGAGCTCCTATAACATTGTTATTTCGCTGTTATTGGCAACGTACGCCCCCGATGAGAAGATGGCAAGGATGACTTCGCAGACGGAACGGACCGTGCGCGACGAGCTGCTCCACGCGGCCGTCTGCCTGCTCGACGACGACGGGCCCGACGCGCTGCAGACCCGCAAGGTGGCCGGTGCCGCGGGGACCTCGACGATGGCGGTGTACACGCACTTCGGCGGGATGCGGTCGCTGATCGCCGAGGTCGCGCAAGAAGGGTTGCGTCAGTTCGACACGGCGCTGACAGTGCCTCGGACGGACGACCCGGTGGCGGATCTGATGGCCGTCGGGGCCGCGTATCGCCGCTATGCCATCGAGCGGCCGCACATGTACCGGCTGATGTTCGGCAGTACCAGCGCCCACGGCATCAACGCGCCCGCGGGGAACGTCCTGACGCTGACCATCGCCGAGATCGAGCAGCATCAACCCAGCTTCGCGCACGTCGTGCGGGCTGTGCACCGGTCGGTGCTGGCGGGCCGGATCACCGCGTGTTCCGCGGACGACGACGCCTCGGTTGTGGCGACCGCGGCCCAGTTCTGGGCGCTGATTCACGGGTTCGTGATGCTCGAACTCGCGGGTTTCTATGGCAACGAAGGCGAGGCCGTCGGGCCGGTGCTTGGTGCGATCACGACGAATCTGCTTGTCGCCCTGGGAGATTCACCCGAGCGGATCGAGCAGTCGCGGCACGCGGCAATCCGCGCCGGCTAAGCAGACGAAACCCCCGGGCCTTCCGAAGAAAGTCCGGGGGTTTCGTGCAGTGGACTACTTGACGGTGACGGTGGCGCCGGCGGCCTCGAGCTTGGTCTTGGCCTCGTCGGCGGCCTCCTTCGCGACCTTCTCCAGCAGCGGCTTGGGTGCGCCGTCGACCAGGTCCTTGGCCTCCTTGAGGCCCAGGCCGGAGACGATCTCGCGGACAACCTTGATCACGCCGATCTTCTTGTCGCCGGCGGCCTCGAGGATGACGTCGAACTCGGACTGCTCCTCGGCGGCCTCGGCCGGTGCGCCACCGGCTGCGGGACCGGCCGCGGCGACCGCGACGGGCGCGGCCGCGGTGACCTCGAAGGTCTCCTCGAACTTCTTGACGAAGTCCGAGAGCTCCAACAGGGTCATTTCCTTGAAGACGTCGAGCAGGTCGTCGGTGGAGATTTTTGCCATGGTGTGGGTCCTTCCTGGGTTGGTTTGGGTTGGGTTATTCGGCTTCAGCCGGTGTCTCGGTGGATGCCTCGGCAGCGGGGGCTTCGGCGGGTGCTTCGGCGGGCGCTTCGGCGGCGGGTTCGGCGGGCGCTTCGGCGGCGGGTTCGGCGGGCGCTTCGGCGGGCGCTTCGGCGGCGGGTTCGGCGGGCGCTTCGGCGGGCGCTTCGGCGGCGGGTTCGGCCGCGGCAGCGGGTTCGGCGGGCTTCTTTTCCTGCAGTGCGGCCAACAGGCGAGCAACCTGCGAAGCGGGCGCGTTGAACAGGCCGGCCGCCTTGGCCATGTTGCCCTTCATCGCGCCGGCCAGCTTGGCCAGCAACACCTCGCGGGACTCCAGGTCCGCGATGCGCTCGACCTCGGCGACCGTCAACGGGTGGCCATCCATGTAGCCGCCCTTGATGACCAGCGCCTTGTTGTCCTTGGCGAACTTCTTGAGGGCCTTGGCGGCGTCAACCGCCTCACCTGTGACGAACGCGATGGCCGTCGGGCCGACGAACAGCTCGTCGAGACCCTCGATCCCGGCTTGCGACGCCGCACGCTTGATCAGCGTGTTCTTGGCCACCGAGTAGGTGGCCGACCCCGCCAGAGACCGCCGCAGCTCGGCCAAGTTGGCCACCGTCAAACCGCGGTATTCGGTGATCAAGGTGGCCGTCGAGCCGGTGAACTGCTCGGCGATGTCTGCAACGGCGGTGGCCTTGTCAGCCTTTGCCATGCATACCTCCTGTGGTGAAAGTCCTAGTGCGACTTGTGGTCTGTGATCACCGGAGAACGACGAACGCCCCGGCGCAGGAAGCGGCCGGGGCGTTGAAATGCGCCGGCGCACGCCGGCGGTAATGCCTCGTCCTCCTGCGTGGGCCGCCGGGATGTTCCCGGACCTTCAACCGATTGCTCGGTGACCGACGGTCTTCGGTGGATCGGCAACCACAATAGCGTGACCACCCGCGATCAGCCAAAACGCGCAAGCCGGGCCGCGCCGACGAGACCGGCCTCGCCGCCAAGCTCGGCGGGCACCACCCGCAGGCCGTGCAGAAAATCCAGTCCGGCGTAGTCGGCCAGTGTCGCCCGCAGCGGGTCGAAAAGCACGCGACCGGATTTCGCCACTCCTCCCCCGACGACGGCGAGGTCGAGGTCGCAGACCGCCGCCACCGAGGCGATCATCGCCGCGAGCGCACTGGCGGCCCGGTCGAACGCCCGCAGCGCCACGGCGTCGCCGCGCGTCGCGGCGTCGGCCAGCTGCTCGGCGCCGGCACCGGGCGGCGCGGACCAGCCGTTGGCCCGGGCCCAACGCACCAGCGGCGGGCCGGCCGCAACGGTCTCGACGCAGCCGCGGCCGCCGCAGGTGCAGGGCAGGCCGTCCGGGTCGACCACCACGTGACCGACGTGGCCGGCATTGCCGGTGCGCCCGGTGTAGGGGGCGCCGTTGAACACCAACCCACCGCCCACGCCGGTGGACACCACCATGCCCAGCAGGAAGCGCGCCCCGCGTCCGGCGCCGCGCCAGTGCTCGCCCAGGGCCATGCACGTGCCGTCACCACCCAGCCGCACGGGCACGCCGGGCACCGCTGCCGCGACGCGGTCCCGCAACGGGAAGCCGTGCCAGGACCCGATGTTGATCGGGCTGACGCACCCGGTGTGCAGGTCGATCGAGCCGGCCGACGCGATGCCGACCGCGGCGACCCCGCCGTCGGCCGCGCGGAGGGCGTCGGCGATCGCTGCCGCGACCGCGGCCCAGATCTCCTCGGCCGACCCGCCGGGCGGGGTCGGTCGGATGGCCGTGTGTACCAGCGTGCCGTCGTCGTCGGCCAGGCCGACGGCGATCTTGGTGCCGCCGATGTCCAGGCAGAGGGTGAGCATCGGCGATCAGTGCCTGTGGGTGTTGTCGGGCTGGTGGGGATCGCCGGGATGCTCGTAGCCGGGAGCGAGCCGCACCAGCTCCGCGGTGCGCGCGTCGAGCCACACCCGGAAGGCGCGCCGCCGCGCGGCGCCGCGCAGATGCTCGGCGATCGCGGACCGCACCTGTCCCAGCGGCGGGCCGACCCGCGACGGGGCGCGCCAGCCGTGACGGCCCGGGCGCGGCGCGGCGAACCGCAGCGGGTTGCGGGCGTGATAGTCGGCCACGTCTTGGTCGCTGACCCGGACCGCGGCGGTGACGTCGGCGAACAGGGCCCGCGCGGCCGGATCGGCCAGCGCGGCCGCGGCCACGCTCCCGATCTCCAGCCGGGCCGTGTCGTCGGGCAGTAGCTCCGTCTCGGCCGGGGCGTCCCCCGCGGTCAGGCCGCGCGCGGCCACCTCGACCGCGACGACTCTTTCGGTCACGATCAATTGGGTGAGCCAGCGCCGCAGCTGCCGTCCCTCGCTGGTGCCGCCGGCGGGCAGCGCGGCCGCGCGCGGACCGCTGCGCAACCGCGCCTCGCGGGCGTCGACCTCGTCGACCCCAATCGGCGTGCCGGCGACGGTCGCGACCAGTCGGGCGCTCACTTCACCGTCACCTTCACCGCCGGGGAGTAGACGAGCCGGCCGGCGCACCCGACTCGGACCAGCGCCCACCACTGGCCGGGTTCCAGCCATGCCGGCGGGGTGACGGCGAAGGCGAGCTCGACCATGCCGCGTGCGGGCAGGGCCGCGCCGAGCGCGGCCGGGCCGATCCACTCCCAAGTGCCCCACGGGCTGATCAGATGCGCCTCCAGCGCGACCTCCGCGCAGGCGTGGGTGCCGACCGTGACGGTCAATCGGGCCGTGTCGCCGGCGCGCAGCGTGACGTCGGCGGGCCCGTCGACGAGGTAGAGCAGGTCGGCGAGGTCGACTGCGTCCACGCCGACGGCCACCACCGCCACGTCCTCGACCGCCTGCTGCCACGCGGCCGGCACCGAATCCCCGGAGAGGCGCAGCTGGGCGCGGAACGGGTACAGGCCGGGTGGTGCGTTCGCCGGGACGTCCACCACCGCGTCGGTCTCGCGGTACTCGCCGCTGCACAGCGTCAGCGGCCGCTCGCTGGGTGTGGCCGACCAGCCGTCCGGGCACACCACCGCCACCGCGCCCTGCAGCGCGGAATCGCTGCAGTCGCTGGCCGCGGTGAGCCGGAACCCCACCCTGTCGCCGGGCCGCGCGGTAACGAGGCGCGGATGCAGGTGGGCGACCGCGGGCAGGCCGCCGAGCGGCGCGGGTCCGCGATTGTGCAGCCAATAGCGCGCGTAAAGCGGCTGGGCGGCCTCGGCGTTCGGGGCCAGCGCGACGGGCCGGCCGTCGCCGCCGCCGGAGAACGGCACGTCAAGCCGGGCCAGCACGGTGGCGAGCTGATAGCCGCGCAGGTCGATCGATCGTTTTCGTCCCCGCGGCGTCTCCAGGAGGTCGGCGAGCTCGAGCGCACTCACCTTGCCCAGCGCCGAACCGATGCTGACGCGGGCGGGTGCGCCGCGGGTTTCCACCAGCCGCAGGGCCACCGCGGCGGGGTCGACCGGCTTCGCGCTGCCCGCGGTCAGCGGGTTGCCTGCCGCCTTGAGCGCCCCGAGGTGCACCGCGTCGGCGGGGTCGACTCGCAGCAGCGATCCGGTCGGCGGCAGCTCGCCCCGCCCCTCGCCCGCGACGACGGCGAGCAGCGGTTGGGCGAACTGCGCGCTGCGCGCCGGAATTCCGGCCCGCCGCCAGTCCCCGTCGCCGCCGACCAGCGCGTAGTCGAAATCGTGTGTCCAGTGCTGCAGTTGGAAGTTCGAGCCGTCGGGCGCGGTGCGGCGGGGCTCGTCGATCCAGACGCCCGACGGCCAGCCGGTGCACGACCGCATCAGCGCGGTGTGCAGGGTGCCTTCGATGTCGACGGCGAAGCTCGGCACGCCCCGGTTGAGGAGCGCGACAGTGCGGTCCTCGAAGGGCTCCATCGCCGCCGGCGCCTGCTGGGTGACCTCGATTTCGGCATCGCCGAGATCCGTTGCCACCGCGGCGATTTCGTCGTCCAGGTTGGTGTCGTCGGAGCCGGCGATCACCAGCACCGGCAGGGCGCGGACCCCGCGCAGGTCGGCGCCGGGCACCCACACCTGTGCCAATGGCGTCGCCGCCGGCACCCACACCCGGGCCCGTCCGGTCTCGGCCAGCTGGCGTTCGAGTTCGGCGGTGTAGTCCGGATCCGCCTCGGCGAGAACAGCTTTGGTGAAGGCGTTGCGGCCGGGCCCGCCCAGGGCGATCCGCACGTCGGGCAGATTGGAGTCGACGTCGAGGCGGCCGTAGCGCGGTTGGTCGGCGCCGCTGCAGGTGGCCGTGACGCCGGCGCGGACCAGCGCGACCATCAGCTCGCGGGCCAGCGGTCCCGATGTCGACTCGGCCGGCGACACCACCTCGGCCACGGCTACCGCCCGCACGGCCGAGTTCGAAACCCGGACCCGGGCCGCCGACGAAAGCCCGAACCAGCCGTGGGCCGGGTTGTCCAGCGTCCACAGGTAGCGCGCGGTGTCCACCGACTGCGACCCGTCGTGCAGCAGGGCGAAACCCCGCCCGATGACGGCGTCACCCACCTCGCTGACCGGCATGGCGCCGGGAACCGGGCACGGCCAGCGCAGGCGCAACAAGCGGTCTTCCCCGGTGAACTCGTCGATGGTGGTGCGGCAGTCCACCCGCGCGACGCCCCGCCACAGGGTGATGGTTTGGGTGTAGCGCAGCAGGGTGCCGATACCGCCGCGCACCACCAGCCGCTGACCGAGCGGGCCGGCGTAGGCCCGCACGCGCGCGGGCGATTCCGACGAGCACACCACCGGCCCCTTGGGCAGGAGGTGCCACGGGCCCTCGCCCTGCGTCGGGTGCGCCGGGTATTCCTCGTAGACGGCAAGTTCGTTGCCCACCCGGCCGGCCGCGATCAGCTGGCGACCGTCCTGAACCAGGGAGGAGACCGCCCCGCCGCGCGCCGCGTCGACCGCCAGCCGGTAGTGCTCGTTGGCGATCTCGGATCCGGGCACGGGTTCCCAGCCGGCCACTTCGCCGCCAGGCACCAGCCGATAAGCCCGCCAGCCCAGCGAAGGCACATCGCTGGCCAGCCAGGTGACCGAGCGGCCGTCGTCCTCGACGTGCGCGGGCGACTCCTCGCCGCCGGGACCCAGCACCCGCACCCCCGCCGCGACCGGCGAATCGAGCCGGGCGGTGACGATGTCGGTGCGCTGGTGTGTCAGCGGATTCCACACCACGACCGAACGTCCGCCGGTATCGATCGCGCCGGACAGCAACGCCAGCGAGTTGTCGCGGGCCGCGCGGCCCAGCTCCCACGCGTCGCGCCAGCCGGTCAGCAGGTCCAGGTACACCTGGTCGGATTCCGACCCGGTGATCGCGTCATGGTGCGCGCCGTAGGCCAACTGCACCCACGCCTTCGCCAGGGCCGCCTGCGGGTACTCGGCGCCGGTCATCAGCGCGGCGAACACCGCGAAGCGCTCGGCGTCCAGGACGGCGTTCTCGGCGGCCCGGTTGGCTTGTTTGGTGTCGATGTACGACACGTCCTTGCCGGTATAGATCGGGTTCATGTCGCGGGTCTGCGGCGACGGCGCACACCCCCGCTCGGCGAGTTCGGCGCGCACCGCCGCGAAGAACTCCCGCGGCAGCGCGCACACGAATCGCGGCCAGGTGTAGCGCCGGGCCCAGTCGCGGTGGATCGCGGTGACCCACTTGTTCGGCGGGGTGTAGTCGGTGCCCACCGGCAACAGCACATTGCGGGTCAGCGCGACCTTCTTGAGCTGACGGAACAACCGGTACGTCGCGTCCTGCGCCTCCTGCAGGCTGGTCGACGAGTCCATCCCCCAGCCCGCGCCGTAGTGCGCGGGCATGTAGTGGGTCAGCAGGCCGCGACCCGACGGCGCGATCCACTCGAACTCACTGCAGAACTGCATGCCTTCGACACCGCCGGAGTGGGTCGGGCCCCACTGATGGTGCGGCCCGCGGGCCCACGAACTGGACGTCAGCCCGGCGTCGGCGGCCATACCGGGAAATTGCGGATCGTGGCCGAACACGTCGAGCTGCCAAGCGGTGGCCGGATCGGCGCCGAGCACCTCGCGCTGAAAACCTATGCCGTGCACCAGATTCCGGATCGTCGTTTCCGGCCCGGTGAGGTTGGTGTTGGGTTCGTTGTAGGTGCCGCCCATCACCTCGACGCGGCCCTCGGCGAGGAAGCGGCGCAAATCGGCGCGGTCCTCTGGCCGGGTGTCCCAGTACGGCTTGAGGTAATCCACCTCGGCCAGCACGAACTTGTATTCGGGCTCGCGGCGCGCCATCTCCAGATGCGCGTGCACCAGCTCGAAGGCGTTGGCCTGCCGGTCCGGCGGGTCCGCGGCCCACTCGCTGGTATAGGCGCCCTGCGTGTTCCACCACACCGGGTCGTAGTGGAAGTGGCTGATCATGTACATCGTCCAGCCGGGCTCGGCGACGACAAACTCGAACGGCGTGCCCGCGCCGCCGGCGTGCACGCGCGCGGCGCGACGCTGACCGACGACCGGACGGTCGACGGTGACCGGAACCTCGACGAACTCGGCGCCGGCGTCGGCGACCGCCTCCCCCCGCAGACCGTCGCCGTCGATGCGGACCCGCGTCGGCACGGCCACCCCGGCGAGGCCGACACGCACCAGTTGCGACGGCGCGTCCGGCGGCCCGACGAAAAGCTCCGTCGGCTCCGCCGAAATCACCTGCATGTCCGCACTTTACGCGGCCGGCGCCGCGAAATCGCCGTCGCGTAGGGACGACTGTCACCGGCTGGTGGAAAGCTCGGTGCCATGGCAGATCTGACCACCCAACTGGCCGACCAGCTCGACTGGCACTGGCGCAACCAGCTGCGCCCACGCCTGGACGGGCTGACCGACGACGAGTACTTCTGGCAGCCGGTGCCCAACTGCTGGACCGTGCATCCCGATGGGTCGATAGATTTCGCCTTCCCGGCGCCCAGCCCCGTACCGTTCACCACGATCGCGTGGCGCATGGCACACGTCATTGTCGGCGTTTTCGCCATGCGTGCCCATCATCATTTCGGTGGACCGTCCGCCGACTACCAGAGTTGGCACTATGCCACCGACGCCGCCACCGCCCTGCGGCAACTTGACGAGACGTACGCGGCGTGGATCAGCGGCGTGCGGTCGTTGTCGGACACCGATCTGACCCGCCGCTGCGGCCCGGCCGAAGGGCCCTACGCCGACTATCCGCTGAGCGAGCTGGTGTTGCACATCAATCGAGAAGCGATCCACCATGGTGCCGAAATCGCCTGCCTCCGAGACCTCTACCTGCACAGCCACACCATTCAGGAGGATTGAGAATGCCCGCACTTGCCCCGCCCGTCGCCGACGAACGCAGCGCCCTGCGCGAATACTTGGCGTTTCACCAAAGCGCGTACTTCGCCGTGTCGTACGGCCTGACCGACGAGCAGGCCCGGTCCGCACCCACGGTCAGTGCGCTGTCGATCGGCGGGCTGGTCAAGCACGCAACCGCGATGCAACGCACTTGGATGGCGCGCGTCGCCGCCGCGCCGGAGGAGCCGCCGAAGGACACTCGCCCGTTCGAGCAGATCGCCCAGGAGTTCGGCGAGCAGCACGTGATGCGGCCCGACGAGACGCTGGACGGGCTGCTGCGCGCGTTCGAAGCGCAGAACGAGAAATCGCTGCGGCTGGCGGAAACCGCGGATCTCGACGCGGCGGTGCCCGTTCCCCGAGACATCCCGTGGTTCCCCAAAAACCAGCCGGCATGGTCGGTGCGCTGGGTGATCCTGCACGTGATCAACGAGCTGGCCCGGCACGCCGGGCACGCCGACATCATCCGGGAGACCATCGACGGCGCCACCATGTACGAATTGATCGCCGGCCTGGAGAACTGGCAGATCGAGGGCTGGGTACAGCCCTGGAAAGCAAAGTGAGTGTCCTCACACCGAATTGCGACTTGACACCGCCGGTTTGGCAGACTGCTGGAATGAGTTCTACCAAACACCGCGAGGTGGCCAGGCTCGACCGGGTGCCCTTGCCGGTCGAAGCGGCCCGGGTGGCAGCCACCGGTTGGCAGGTCACCCGCACCGCGGCTCGCGTCGTCACCAAGCTGCCGGGCAGGGGTCCGTGGCAGCAGAAGGTGATCAAGCAGCTCCCGCAGACCTTTGCCGATCTGGGGCCGACGTACGTGAAGTTCGGGCAGATCATCGCGTCCAGCCCCGGTGCGTTCGGCGAGTCGCTGTCCCGCGAATTCCGCGACCTGCTCGACCGCGTGCCACCGGCCGACAAGGACGAGGTGCACAAGCTGTTCGCCGAGGAGCTCGGCGCCCAGCCGTCGGAGCTGTTCGCCAGCTTCGAGGAAGAACCGTTCGCGTCGGCGTCCATCGCCCAGGTGCACTACGCGACCCTGCACAGCGGCGAAGACGTCGTCGTCAAGATCCAGCGGCCGGGCATCCGCCGCCGCGTCGCCGCGGACCTACAGATCCTGAAGCGCTTCGCGCAGACGGTGGAGCTGGCGAAGCTCGGCCGGCGGTTGTCCGCCCAAGACGTCGTCGCCGACTTTTCCGACAACCTGGCCGAGGAGCTGAACTTCCGCCTGGAGGCGCAGTCGATGGAGGCCTGGGTGTCCCACCTGCACGCCTCACCGCTGGGCCGCAACATCCGGGTCCCCCAGGTGTACTGGGACCTGACCACCGACCGGGTGCTGACGATGGAGCGGGTGCACGGCATCCGCATCGATAACGCCGCCGCCATCCGCAAGGCCGGGTTCGACGGCACCGAGCTGGTTAAAGCGTTGCTATTCAGCCTGTTCGAGGGCGGTCTGCGGCACGGGCTGTTCCACGGCGACCTGCACGCGGGCAACCTCTACGTCGACGACCAGGGCCGCATCGTCTTCTTCGACTTCGGGATCATGGGCCGCATCGACCCGCGCACCCGCTGGCTGCTGCGCGAACTCGTGTACGCGCTGCTGGTGAAGAAGGACCACGCCGCGGCAGGCAAGATCGTCGTGCTGATGGGCGCCGTCGGCACCATGAAGCCCGAAGCCCAGGCCGCGAAGGACCTGGAGCGCTTCGCCACGCCGCTGACCATGCAGACCCTGGGTGAGTTGTCCTATGCCGACATCGGCCGCCAGCTCTCCGCCCTGGCCGACGCCTACGACGTCAAGCTGCCCCGGGAGCTGGTCCTGATCGGCAAGCAGTTCCTCTACGTCGAGCGGTACATGAAGCTGCTCGCACCCAAGTGGCAGATGATGTCGGATCCGCAGCTGACGGGATACTTCGCGAACTTCATGGTCGAGGTCAGCCGCGAGCACCAGACCGACGTCGAGGTATAGGGGCGGTCTAGTGCAGATCCGCAGCGGCTACGCGATAGCGGGGGCCACCTCGCGCGACGCCCCGGGCGAGGTGAAGCTCTACTACGAAGACATGGGCGACCTTGCCGACCCGCCCGTGCTGCTGATCATGGGCCTGGGCGCGCAACTGTTGCTGTGGCGAACGGCGTTCTGCGAGAAGCTCGTTGGGCAGGGCCTGCGGGTGATCCGCTATGACAACCGCGACGTCGGCCTGTCCAGCAAGACCGAGCACCGCAGCTCCGGGCAGCCGCTGGTGACGCGGCTGGCCCGGTCCTGGCTCGGCCTGCGCAGCAACGCGGCATACACGCTGGAGGACATGGCCGACGACGCCGCCGCGCTGCTCGATCACCTGGGTCTCGAGCACGCCCACATCGTCGGGGCATCGATGGGCGGCATGATCGCCCAGGTTTTCGCGGCACGCTTCCCGACGCGGACGAAAACGTTGGGAATCCTGTTCTCCAGCAACAACTCACCGTTCCTGCCGCCGCCGGCCCCGAGCGCTTTGCTCGCGCTCCTCAAGGGTCCACCGCGGAACGCGCCGCGCGACGTGATCATCGACAACGCGGTGCGCGTCAGCAATATCATCGGCAGCCCCCGCTATCGCATGCCCGAAGAGCAGGTTCGCGCCGACGCGGCCGAGGGGTACGACCGCAACTACTACCCGCAGGGCATCGCCCGCCATTTCGCGGCGATCCTGGGCAGCGGCAGCCTGGCGCCCTACGACCGCCGCATCGCCGCGCCGACGGTGGTGGTCCACGGCCGCTCCGACAAGCTGATGCGGCCCTTTGGTGGCCGGGCGATCGCGCGCGCCATCAGCGGCGCTCGGCTAATCTTGTTCGACGGCATGGGCCACGACCTGCCTCAGCAACTGTGGGATCCGCTGATCAGCGTGCTGACTAGTAACTTCGCCGAGGCCCGCTAAATCCCGGACAGGGCGGCGTTTAGGGTATCCCTGCCGAATTTCACACACGTCTCACAGGGTTGATACCGTTGGCGTCGGGAGGATGTCTGTTAATGGCGGAGCTGAAGCCGTATTACGAAGAGTCGCAAGCAACCTACGACATTTCTGACGACTTCTTCGCGCTCTTCCTCGACCCCAACATGGTGTACACCTGCGCCTACTTCGAAAACGACGACATGACGCTGGAAGAGGCGCAGCTCGCCAAGCTGGACCTTGCGCTGGACAAGCTGAACCTCGAACCCGGCATGACGCTGCTCGACGTAGGTTGCGGCTGGGGCGGAGCGCTGGTCCGCGCGGTCGAGAAGTACGACGTCAATGTCATCGGGCTCACGCTGAGCCGCAATCACTACGAGCGCAGCAAGGCCCGGCTGGCCGAAATCCCCACGACGCGCCACGCCGAGGCGCGGCTACAGGGCTGGGAAGAGTTTGACGGCCAAGCCGATCGGATCATGAGCTTCGAGGCCTTCGACGCGTTCAAGAAGGAACGCTGGCCCGCGTTCTGGGATTGGGCCTACAAGACCCTTCCGGGGGACAGCCGGATGCTGATGCACAGCATTTTCACGTATCCGCAGTCGCAGTGGAAGGAGCGCGGCATCCCGATCACGATGACGGACCTGCGTTTCTTCCACTTCCTCGGCACGGAAATCTTTCCCGGCGGCCAGATGTGCGGCGAACGCGACATCGTCGACCTGGCGCAAGAGAGCGGTTTCACGATCGAGAAGATCCAATATCTCCAGCAGCATTACGCGCGGACTCTGGACACGTGGGCGGCCAATCTGCAGGCCAATCGCGAACGCGCCATCGCCATCCAGTCCGAAGAGGTCTACAACCGCTTCATGCGCTACCTGACCGGCTGCGCGGACCTTTTCCGCAAAGGGATCTCGAACGTCGCGCAGTACACGCTCACCAAGTAACGATTAGCCGGGGGACGCACCACGCCATGGCCGAGAAACTGACGCCGCACTTTGCCGACGTGCAGGCGCACTACGACCTCTCTGACGACTTTTTCCGCTTGTTCCTAGACCCGACGCAGACCTACAGCTGCGCGTACTTCGAGCGCGAGGACATGACGCTGGAAGAGGCTCAGATCGCCAAGATCGACCTGGCGCTGGGCAAGCTGGGCCTGCGGCCGGGCATGACGTTGCTCGACGTCGGCTGCGGCTGGGGCGCCACCATGCGGCGGGCCATCGAGCGCTACGACGTGAATGTCGTCGGCTTGACGCTGTCGAAGAACCAGGCCGCCCATGTCCAGAAGATGTTCGACGAGATGGACAGCCCACGCAGCAAACGGGTGCTGCTGAACGGCTGGGAGCAGTTCGACGAGCCCGTCGACCGGATCGTGTCGATCGGCGCGTTCGAACACTTCGGCCACGAGCGTTACGACGACTTCTTCCGGATGGCCCACACCGTCCTGCCCGCCGACGGGGTGATGCTGCTGCACACGATCACCGGGCTGACGCCGCAGGAGTGCACTGAACAGGGCATCCCCCTGACCTTCGAGATGGCCCGCTTCATCAAGTTCATCGTCACCGAGATCTTCCCGGGCGGCCGGTTGCCGTCTATCGAGAAGGTCGAGCAGCACTCGTCGAAGGCCGGCTTCACGCTGACCCGCCGGCAATCACTGCAGCTGCACTACGCCAGGACCCTCGACTTGTGGGCGGAGGCGCTCCAGGCGCACCGGGACGAGGCCATCGCGATCCAGTCCGAGGAGGTCTACGAGCGGTACATGAAGTACCTGACCGGCTGCGCGAAGGCATTCCGCACGCGCTACGCCGACGTCAACCAATTCACCCTGGAGAAGAAGTAGCGCGCATTTTTATATAGATGTGACTGAGCTCAAACCAACCCGTGGCCAGGGCGTGTGGGCGACGAATCGGATTTCCTACTAAGATTTCACCTGATCAAGTTCGCCGTGGAGGGCAGCTGGCGACGCGCCGGTTGCCCGGCTCCACGAAAGGACCCTTTCACGCACCATGGACAATCTCGACGCCGTCATAGTCGGTGCAGGTTTCGGGGGGATTGGCACAGCCATCCAGCTCAAGCGGCTTGGATACGACAACATCGTCATCCTCGATCGCGACTCGGACCTGGGCGGGACCTGGCACGTCAACCATTACCCCGGGCTGGCCGTCGACATCCCGTCCACCACCTACTCGTATTGGTTCGAGCCCAATCCGTACTGGTCGCGGCTGTTCGCGCCGGGCGCCGAACTGAAGCGGTACGCCGAACGCGTCGCCGACAAGTACGACGTGCGCCGCCACATGCGATTCAACGCGACGGTCGAGAGCGCAAGCTGGGATGAGGACCAGCGGTTATGGCAGGTGGCGCTGGCCGACGGCACGAGCCTGACGACACGTTTTCTGATCACCGCGACAGGCTTCCTGTCCCAGCCACACACCCCCGACATCCCAGG
Source organism: Mycobacterium sp. IS-2888 (assembly GCF_001954215.1). Classification (NCBI taxonomy): domain Bacteria; kingdom Bacillati; phylum Actinomycetota; class Actinomycetes; order Mycobacteriales; family Mycobacteriaceae; genus Mycobacterium; species Mycobacterium sp. IS-2888. The sequence continues at coordinate 53,733 of NZ_MBET01000094.1, read as the reverse complement.
AATGGAGACTTTCGAAGGCAAGGTCATCCACACCACCGCGTGGGACAACGACTACGAGTTCGACGGCCGTCGCGTCGGGATCATCGGTACCGGGGCGACCGCGGTTCAGTTGATACCCGAGCTGGCCGCCAAAGTCGCCGAGCTGACGGTGTACCAGCGGACGGCGATCCATGTGGTGCCCAAGATCGACTTCGCGATCCCGGTTTGGCTGCAGCGGGTATTCGCTCGGGTGCCGCTGGTGCACCGGGCCTTCCGGCTGGTCACCGACACGCTCTTCGAGTTGATGATGGTGACCGGTGTGCTGCACTACCGGCAGTTCCGGCGGCTGAACATTGCCGCGGCGGATCTTGCCAAAATCAACCGGTTCATCTCGGTCCGCGACAAGGAACTGCGGCGCAGACTGACGCCCGACTACGACTTCGGCTGCAAGCGACCCACCTGGTCCAACAGCTATTACCGGACCTTTACCAAGCCGCATGTGCATCTGGAGACCAACAGCATCGAGCGGATCGAGCCCGACGGCATCGTCACCGCCGACGGGCGCAAGACCGTCATCGACACGCTGGCACTGGCCACCGGTTTTGATCTCTGGAACACCAACTTTCCGGCCATCGAGGTGATCGGGCGCCAAGGCCGCAACCTGGGGAAGTGGTGGCGAGAGAACCGGTTCCAGGCCTACGAGGGGGTGTCCATTCCGTACTTCCCCAACTACTTGAGCTTGGCCAGTCCGTTCGCCTTTTCCGGCCTGTCGTTCTTCAACACGATGGAATACCAGATGCGGCACATGGACCGGCTGTTCGGGGAAATGCAGCGCAGAGGAGCGACGGAATTCGAGGTGACCGAGGAAGCGAATGCGCGCTTCCTGGAACGGATGACCGACCTTCTCGACAACACGGTGTTCTACGCGGGCGACTGTGCCACCTCGCGGTCCTACTACTTCAACCCCGATGGCGAGGCGACCCTGCTGCGGCCCACGTCGACGCGCAACGCGGTACGTGAAGGATCACGATTCCCGCTGAGCGATTACCAGTTCCGCTGACCGGCCGCGCCCCCGTCGAAATTCGGCCTGTGTCGGTCAAACCCCGCCTTGACATTGGGTATCCTTTGACACCGACCGAGATGCGTGCCTGCCCCAGGCAATGACCATCATCCAGGAGAAGAAGGCGAAAATGGCTGATCAACCGGCTAGCCCGACCAAGATACGGACGGCTCCCGAAGACATTCAGGCGCACTACGACGTCTCGGACGACTTCTTCGCCCTGTTCCAGGACCCGACCAGGACCTACAGCTGCGCCTACTTCAAAAACGACGACATGACGCTGGAAGAGGCGCAGTACGCCAAGATCGACCTCAACCTGGACAAGCTGGACCTCAAGCCGGGCATGACCCTGCTGGACATCGGCTGCGGCTGGGGCACCACCATGAAGCGCGCCGTCGAGCGGTTCGACGTCAATGTCATCGGCCTGACGTTGTCAAAGAATCAGCACGCCCGCTGCGAGCAGGTGCTGGGGGCCCTGGACACGAACCGGTCATGCCAGGTCCGCCTGCAGAACTGGGAGGACTTCAACGAGCCCGTCGACCGCATCGTGTCGATCGAGGCCTTCGAACACTTCGGGCACGAGAACTACGACGACTTCTTCAAGAGGTGCTACGACATCATGCCCGAGGACGGGCGGATGACCGTCCAGAGCAGCGTCAGCTACCACCCCTACGAGATGGCGGCCCTCGGCAAGAAGTTGACCTTCGAGACGGCCCGTTTCATCAAGTTCATCATCACCGAAATCTTCCCGGGTGGCCGGCTGCCGTCCACTCAGATGATGGTCGACCACGGCGAGAAAGCGGGTTTTGTGGTGCCCGAACCGCTTTCGCTGCGCCCGCACTACATCAAGACGCTGCACATCTGGGGCGACACGCTCGAGTCCAACAGAGACAAGGCCATCGAGGTCACTTCCGACGAGGTCTACAACCGCTACATCAAGTACCTGCGGGGCTGCGAGCACTACTTCACCGAAGAAATGCTTGACGTCAGCCTGGTGACCTACCTCAAGCCGGGGGCCGCCGCCTAATTTTTTTCGCCGGGTGTCGGATCGGCGCTGCGGCGTTCGTCGAACAGGTAGAGAGTGGAGCACAGGGCTTCGCTCACGACCGGAGGTGACGAACATGCAGTATTTCGCGCTGTTGATCAGCCAGGAACGGGAGCTGACCCCCGACGAGCGGGAGCCCGTGATGACGGCCTACCAGAACTTCCACGCCAAGGCCGGCTCGGCGATCCGCGCCGGTGACGCTTTGCTACCGACGGCGACGGGTGTGCGCATCACCGGCGGACCCGACTCGCCAGTGGTCACCGACGGTCCATTCGCCGAGGCCGCCGAGGTGGCATGCGGTTACTACGTGTTCGAGGCCGACAACCTCGACGAGGCGCTGAAGCTGGCCCGCGACGTTCCCGCCGCCCAGCACGGCGCGATCGAGGTCCGGCCGACCTACCACGCGTTCGATCCCGATTGGAAAGGCACCGGCGGCCAATGGCTGGCACTGCTCCTGGAGTCGCCGGCATCCGCCAATACCCCGGGCACGCCGGAATGGGAGGCGGAAGCGGCGCGGCACGGTGAATTCGCCGCTGCCGCAGGCGATCACATTGTCGGGGGCGCCGCATTGCGCGAGTCGACGACGGCGACGACGGTGCGCGTCCGCGACGGCCAGGTGCTGTTGACCGACGGGCCCTACGCGGAAGGCGCCGAGATCGCGACCGGCTTCTACCTGCTGGCCGCCGCGGATCGCGACGAGGCGGTCAAGCTGGCCGGAATGATCCCCGCCTCCACCGTGGAGCTGCGGCAACTGGCCGGGGTGTCAGGGCTCTAGATTCGCGAATGGCCAACCTGGACGGCGTCTTCCGCCGGGAATGGGGACCGGCCGTCGCCGCGCTCGCGCGGTGGTCCGGGGACCTCACCGTCGCCGAGGACGCCGTCCAGGAGGCCTGCGCCGAGGCGCTTCGGACCTGGCCGCGCGACGGCGTGCCCGACAGTCCCGGCGGGTGGCTGGTGACCGTCGCCCGCAACCGCGCGCGCGACCGGCTGCGTCGCGAATCCATCCGTCCCGGAAAGGAATTGGCGGCGGTGGTCGACGAGATCAGGGCCCGGACCGACCGGGTGGACGTGCACCCGGTCCGTGACGACGAGTTGCGGATGATGTTCACCTGCGCGCACCCGGCGCTGGACCGGCAGTCGCAGCTGGCGCTGACGCTGCGGCTGGTGTCCGGGTTGACCGTCGCCGAGATCGCCCGCGCCCTGCTACAGACCGAGCCGGCCATCGGCCAGCGAATCACGCGCGCCAAGAACAAGATTCGGCACGCCAACATCCCGCTGCGGGTGCCTCCGGCCGAGCTGCTGGCCGAGCGCACACCGCACGTGCTGGGTTGCATCTACTCGGTGTTCACCGAGGGCTATTGGTCGACCGCGGGACCGTCCGCAATTCGAGACGAGCTGTGCGACGAGGGAATTCGGCTGGCCGGAGAATTGTGCGCGCTGATGCCCGACGAGCCGGAGGCGCACGCCCTGGCGGCCCTGATGCTGCTACACGATTCGCGACGGGCGACCCGGGTGGACGACGCCGGCATGCTGGTGCCGCTCGAGGACCAGGACCGGCGCCGTTGGGACCGCGGCCGCATCGCGCGCGGCCTGCAGCGGTTGCGGGCGGCCGCGGGATCGACGGGCGCCTACCTGCCGCAGGCGGTGATCGCGGCGGTGCACGCGACGGCCCCGTCCTGGGAGCAGACCGACTGGGTCGCGATCTGCGCCGCCTACGACCGGCTGTGGCGGATGACCGACTCCCCCGTGGTGGCCGCCAATCGCGCGCTGGCGATCGGTTTTCGCGACGGCCCGGGGGCGGGCCTGGCCGCGCTGGACAAGGTGGCGCATGATCCCCGGCTGGCCCGCTCCAATCTCGTCGCGACGGTGCGCGCCGATCTGCTGCGCCGCGCCGGCCGGCCGGCCGACGCGGTGGCCTGGTACCGAATCGCGTTGGAGTCCAACGGTTCCGAGCCGGGCCGCGAGTTCTTGCGCCGACGCATCGCCGAGTGCGGCGGATAGTCAGGAGGGGTTCCGTGCGCCCAAGTCGCCGTTGAGATATCGGGCGCGGCAGGCGCGTCGCGCCAGCTTGCCGCTGGTGGTTCGCGGGATCACCCCGGCCGCCACCAGCAGCACATCGGCCAGTGGCAGGCTATGCCGGCGCGATACCGCCGCGCGGATGGCATCGATTACGGGTTGCAGATCGGCCCGCCCCGTCCCCGGTGCCCGCTCGGCGACGATCACCACACGCTCGCCGACCCCATCGTTCGCCGGCACCGAGAATGCCGCGACATAACCTGAGCGCACCGCGGGCGACACGGCGGCCGCGGTGGCCTCGATGTCCTGCGGGTAGTGGTTGCGGCCATCCACAATGATCAGATCCTTGATGCGCCCGGTGATGTAGAGCTCACCGCCGAGGTAGACGCCGAGATCACCGGTCCGCAGCCAGGCGGCCTCACTCGGCGCCCCGTCAGCGTGGCTGCCTACCGGTAGCCGGGACTGCAGCTTGTTGCCGAACGTCCGCTCGGTTTCCTCCCGGCGTCCCCAGTACCCGCGGCCGATATTGTCGCCGTGCAACCAGATCTCACCGACCTCGCCATCGGCCAGCTCCGCCTCCGTCTCGGGGTCGACGATGACACCCCACTGGCTGCGCGCAATCCGACCACAGGACACCTGCGCGATGGCGTTGGGCGCGTCGCGCGGGACCTCAACCGCATGCCCCGTGCCCAACTGTTCCCGGTCCAGGTAGACAACGGTTGCCCGCTCGGCGAGGTCAATGGTCGAGACAAACAGGGTCGCCTCGGCCATGCCGTACGACGGCTTGACCGCCGTGCTCGGCAGACCATATGGGGCGAACGCGGCGTTGAACTTCTCGATCGACTCGATCCGCACCGGTTCGGAGCCGTTGATCAGCGACACCACGTTGCTCAGATCGAGGGCCTCGCCGGCATCGGGAAGCCCGCGCTCAGCGGCCAGCTCGAACGCGAAATTCGGTGCCGCCGCGTAGGTGGGACCGAGTTTGGACTCGGCCGCAAGTCGCCGGATCCATCGTTGCGGCCGCCGGACGAACGCCATCGGCGACATGAGTGTGAGCTGGGTGCCGAAGACCGCCACGCACACGATCATCAGCAGGCCCATGTCGTGATACAGCGGCAACCAGCTGACGCTGCGGATGTCCCAGTCGATGCCGGTGGAGATCACCATCTGCAGCACGTTGGTGCCGATCGCGCGGTGGGTGATCTCAACACCGACGGGGGTACGCGTCGACCCCGAGGTGTATTGCAGGTAGGCAATGTCGTCGGTGTCGAGGTGAACCGGCGCGAACGTGGCACCCACCGAGTCGGGGATTTCATCGATCGCGATGACCCGCGGTCTACTGTTGCGCGGCAGCGAGCGGACGAAGTCCCCAACCGCCGCGGCCGCACCAGCGGTCGTCAGTACCACCGAGGGCTGGGCGTCGCGCAGCACCGCATCGAGGCGCTCGGCGTGGCCCGGCAACTGGGGCGCGAACAGCGGAACGGCGATATCGCCGGCCTTGATCGCGGCGAAGAAGCCCACGATGTAGTCGATGCCCTGCGGCGCCAGTATCGCCACCCGATCGCCCTGGGCGGTGACTTGCTGCAGCCGGGCGCCGATGGCCCGCAGCCTGGTGCCCAGCTCGGCCCAGGTCAACTCGATCAACGTCCCCTCGGCATCGTGGGCGTAGTCGAGATAGCGGTACGCCACGGCATCGCCGATGTCGGCGATGTGGCGATCCAGGAATGTCACCAGGTTGACGCCGTGGGGCAGGAGGATGCCGCCATCCGCGTCGAGGTAGTCGGTCAACTTCGGCCGGTCTACACCACCGCCGTCATTGCTTCCCATGGCACCTGACATGAGCGGAGTCTAAGAGACGGGCATTGGGTTTCACGGTAGCGACCAACAGTGAAACGCCGTCTTGCTCACCCGTCGGCGAAGTTGCGGGTGATCGACGGGTCGACCGGAATGCCCGGGCCGGTGGTCGTCGACACGGTGATCTTCTTCAGGTAGCGGCCCTTCGACGAGGACGGCTTGAGCCGCAGCACCTCGTCGATCGCGGCGCCGTAGTTCTCCGCGAGGTTCTTCTCGTCGAACGACGCCTTGCCGATGACGAAGTGCAGGTTGGCCTGCTTGTCGATGCGGAAATTGATCTTGCCGCCCTTGATGTCGGCCACCGCCTTGGCGACGTCGGGGGTCACCGTGCCGGTCTTGGGGTTGGGCATCAGGCCGCGCGGACCCAGCACTCGCGCAATGCGTCCGACCTTGGCCATCTGGTCGGGGGTGGCGATCGCGGCGTCGAAGTCCAAGAACCCGCCCTGAATCTTCTCGATCAGGTCGTCACTGCCCACGATGTCGGCGCCGGCGGCCTGCGCCTGCTCGGCCTTTTCGCCGACCGCGAACACCGCGACGCGGGCGGTCTTACCGGTGCCGTGCGGCAGATTGACTGTGCCGCGTACCATTTGGTCCGCCTTGCGCGGGTCGACGCCGAGCCGGATCGCCACCTCGACGGTGGCGTCCTGCTTGGTCGAGGACGTCTCCTTGGCGAGCTTCGCCGCCTCCAGCGGGGTGTAGAGGTTGTTGCGGTCCACCTTCTCGGCGGCGGCGCGGAATGCCTTGCTGTTCTTGCTCATTGAATATCCAATCCGGTGTTGGGTCGTGGTTACGAAGCGGGCCGAAGCTGGCCCTCCCACGGGGTACGGCTGAGAGCTACTCGACCGTGATCCCCATCGACCGGGCGGTCCCGGCGATGATCTTGGCGCCTGCCTCGATGTCGTTGGCGTTGAGGTCGGCCTTCTTGGTCTCGGCGATCTCGCGACACTGGTCCCAGCTCACCTTGGCGACCTTGTCCTTGTGCGGCTCGGCCGAACCCTTGCTTACGCCCGCGGCTTTCAGCAGCAGCTTGGCGGCGGGTGGCGTCTTGAGCGCGAAGGTGAAGCTGCGGTCCTCGTAGACGGTGATCTCCACCGGGATGACGTTGCCGCGCTGGTTCTCCGTCGCGGCGTTGTACGCCTTGCAGAACTCCATGATGTTGACGCCGTGCTGGCCGAGCGCGGGTCCCACCGGCGGAGCGGGGTTGGCCTGCCCGGCCTGGATCTGCAGCTTGATCAGCCCGATGACTTTCTTCTTCGGGGCCATGAGTTGTTGACGTTCCTTCCTGGGAGTTAAATCTTGGAGACTTGGCCGAAGGTGAGTTCCACCGGCGTTTCACGGCCGAAGATCGACACCAGCACCTTGAGCTTCTGCTGTTCGCCGTTGACCTCGCTGATCGTGGCCGGCAATGTGGCGAACGGCCCGTCCATCACCGTCACCGATTCGCCCACCTCGTAGTCGACCTCGACGACGGGACGTTCCAGGCCGCCCGCCTCGGTGGCGGCGGCGGTGCTGGCCGCGCCCTTGGCGGCCTTCTTCGACGAGCCCGGGGGCAGCAGGAACTTCACCACGTCGTCGAGCGCCAGCGCCGACGGGCGCGACGTCGCCCCGACGAAGCCGGTGACGCCGGGCGTGTTCCGCACCGCGGACCACGAGTCGTCGGTCAGGTCCATGCGCACCAGGATGTAGCCCGGCAGCACCTTGCGGTTGACCTGCTTGCGCTGGCCGTTCTTGATCTCGGTGACCTCTTCGGTGGGTACTTCTACCTGGAAGATGTAGTCGCCGACGTCCAGGTTCTGCACCCGGGTTTCCAGGTTGGCCTTGACCTTGTTCTCGTACCCCGCGTAGGAGTGCACGACGTACCAGTCGCCGGGTTTGCTGCGCAGTTCCGCCTTGAGCGCGGCGGCCGGGTCGATCTCCTCGGCCGGCTCCGCGTGAGCCTCGGCCTCAGGGGTCTCAGCGACCTCCTGCACGTCGACCGCTTCACCCGCGGACGTGTCACCGTCGAAGGTAGTCACGGTTGTCAGTCCTCTCTGTCAATCGCTCAGCCGAACACCAACAGGACCAGCTTGGTCAGCCCGAAGTCCGCGAGACCGACCAGCGCCACCATGAAGGCGAGAAATGCCAGCACCACCGAGGTGTAGGTGAGCATCTGTTTGCGGTTCGGCCAGATCACCTTCCGCATCTCCGCAACGACCTGCTTGAGGTAGTTGTAGACGAACACGAACGGGTTAGCCGAACGGCCGGCGGGTTTCTTCGGTTTCTTGGGCTGCTTGCCGTCCTTCTTGGCTGCCCGGGCCTTCTTGGTCTTGCCCTCGGCCTCAGCCTCGTCCGGCGACTCGACGTCAACGTCTTCGTCGACGTCGGCCACCCGCTGCCGAGACCGCTTGCCGGTGGGCCGCGCTGGCTTGGTCACCACGGCCGTCCGACCACCGCCGGCGCGGCTGTCGTCGGTCTCGCCGCCGTCGCTTGCGGCGTCGTTGGCAGCGTTGCCCTCGTCGCTCACCGCATGCTCCTTTGTTCGTTGGCTTTCAGTGTCCAGCATGGCACGTCTTGGCCATCAGCAGGGGCGACAGGACTTGAACCTGCAACCTGCGGTTTTGGAGACCGCTGCTCTGCCATTTGAGCTACGCCCCTTCGCGGTTGGCAGGCCAACCTGCGCTTACCTACCGGGGCCTACACGACACGCGCGCTCCCCGTTCGGTGATCGCCGAACCGACGGACAGCGCGCTGTTATGGGAAAACCCCGAGGTCCGAGTGTACATCGACGCAGGAGTCAGATACTAATTACGCGCTTCGGACGACCTGGCCGGACTCCGCGTCCCAGCGCAGGTTCGCGGAACCGTCGCTGTACTGGCTCATCAATGTGGTGTAGGCCTCCAAGACCACCTCACCGTCGTCGGTGGTGCAGATGTTCTTGGTGACAACGATGTCGGCGCCGAAGCGCTCCTGCACCGATTGGACTTCCATGCGGGCCCACAGCTTGTCGCCGGCCTTGATCGGCTTGGAGAACACGAACCGCTGGTCGACCTGGACGATCACCAGGGTCTCCATGCCGATGTCGACGTTCCGGAAGAAGTCCAGCTGGACCAGCTTGGCGAAGATGGTCGCGAAGGTCAGCGGTGCGACGATCGCGTCGTGGCCGAGTTCGGCGGCGGCCTCCTCGTCGAGATGGGCCGGGTGGTTGTTCTTGATGGCTAGCGCAAACTGACGCAGTTGTTCGCGACCCACGACGAAATAATCCGGATACCGCCAGATCATCCCGCGGATATCGGTCTTGAGCGCCATGGGCTACGCCAGAGTCGCGGACGCGATGGCCCTGCCGAAGATCTTCTTGCCGCCGGCCGTGGCCGTGAGTGCGATGGTCACGGACTTGCTTTCCGGATCGACCGATTTCACCCTGCCGCTGAACACGAGCTCGGCGCCCTTGCCGTCGTTGGGCACCGGGACCACGGCGGTGAACCGCACGTTGTACTCGGTGACCGCGCCCGGGTCGCCGACCCACGACGTGACGTAGCCGCCGCCTAATCCCATGGTCAACATCCCGTGCGCGATCGCGGTGTCCAGCCCGACGACCTTGGCGATCTCGTCGTCCCAGTGAATCGGGTTCAAGTCCCCGGAGACGCCCGCGTAGTTGACCAGATCCTGGCGCGTCAGCGGGTAAGTCTTCTCCGGGAGGCGATCACCCACCTTCACCGAGCTGAACTCACGCAGTGGCATCAGAAAATCCCTCTTCTCCATCCTCACCGGCACGGCCCGCGAGGGTCGTGTAGGTCTCCTGCACGATGTCACCGGCGTCGTCGGTGACGATGTTCTTGGTCACGATGATCTGGGTGCCGTGCGACTGGCGGACCGAGTCCACATAGACGTCGCAGTACAGCTTGTCGCCGGCCACGATCGGCTTCTTGTATTTCAGCACCTGGTCGACCTGGACGATCTGCGCGTCCTCGACCGCGATGTTCGCGTAGTTGAAGAACGCGTTTTGGGCCTTGTAGCCGAACACAGAGATGAAGGTCAGCGGGGCCAGCAAACCGTGATAACCGAGCTCGGCGGCCGCTTTCTCCTCGAAGAAGGGCGCGTCGTCATTCTGGACGGCGACCGCGTACTCGCGGATCTTCTCCCGCTCCACCTCGTAATGGTCGGGATAGCGGTAATGCATCCCGACGATGTTGGTCTTTAATGGCACGGCTCTCGAATCTACCTAGTCAGTCTCAATAAACGGTCGCCGGTTCGCGCTAGCGGGTCTCGCGGTGCGCCTGATGCTTGCCACAGTTCGGGCAGAACTTCTTCAGCTCCATCCGGTCGGGGTCGTTGCGGCGATTCTTCTTGGTGATGTAGTTACGGTGCTTGCACACCTCGCACGCCAGGGTGATCTTCGGCCGGACGTCGGTACTGGAAGCCATGACGGTTCTCTCTCAAATCTCTCAAAGTGCGTTGTTGTGTTGTAGCGATGGCCGGACTCGAACCGGCGACCTAACGATTATGAGTCGTTCGCTCTAACCGACTGAGCTACATCGCCTTGTCCACCCTGGGTCGGGGCCGCCACGCCTGCTCGGCATCCGCCGAGCCCCCTAACGGAATCGAACCGTTGACCTTTTCCTTACCATGGAAACGCTCTACCGACTGAGCTAAGGGGGCCGTTCGCCCGAAGCGACCAGTCGTCCCGCGGGCCTAAAAGAGGGTACAGCCTGGCCCGCAACGGCACCAAACCACAGGCGCGGGACCGGAGTTGCCGGGGGGAAGGTCTAGCCGGTGTCGCTCCTGCGGTGCGGTTCCCAGGCGCTGAGGTCGCTGAACTCGTCGTAGTCGCCGTCGCGCTGATCTTTGTCTGCGGCATCGGTCTCGCCGAGCAAGGTCCGCAGCGCGAGGTGGATGGCCTCGCGCGCGTCCGCCAGGTGGTATCGGCGTATGGCTTCCTGGACAAGCTCGAAGTCCACGTCGATCTCGAACTTCTTCAGCATGGGCTAACGATACCCAGTACGGACCGGTTGAAGCGGTTTGCTGCCAGGCGCGCCGGAAGCGCACCGCGGCGGGTCATAGTCTGGTGACGTGTCAGATTCGTCCGAAGACCGGCTGTACTTCCGTCAACTGCTTTCCGGTCGCGATTTCGCCGCCGGCGACATGTTTGCGACACAAATGCGCAATTTCGCCTATCTGATCGGCGACCGGCGGACCGGAGACTGCGTGGTGGTCGACCCGGCGTATGCCGCGGGCGACCTTCTCGACGCGCTGGAGGCCGACGGCATGCACTTGTCCGGGGTGCTGGTGACCCACCATCACCCCGACCATGTGGGCGGGAACATGATGGGCTTCGAGCTCAAGGGACTCGCCGAACTGCTGGAGCGAGCTAGTGTGCCGGTTCACGTGAATACCCATGAGGCACTTTGGGTTTCGCGGGTTACCGGCATCGGGCTGGGCGACCTCACCACCCACGAGCACCGCGACAAGATCAGCATCGGCGACATCGAAATCGAGCTGCTGCACACGCCGGGTCACACGCCCGGCAGCCAGTGCTTCCTGTTGGACGGCCGGCTGGTCGCGGGTGACACGTTGTTCCTGGACGGCTGCGGGCGCACCGACTTTCCCGGCGGCGACTCCGACGAGATGTATCGCAGCCTGCAGCAGCTCGCGGCGCTTCCCGGCGATCCGACCGTGTTTCCGGGGCACTGGTATTCCGCCGATCCCAGTGCGTCGTTGTCGGAGGTCAAGCGGTCCAACTACGTGTACCGGCCCGCCAACCTCGATCAGTGGCGAATGTTGATGGGCGGCTGAAAGACTCAGCGGCCTTTCTCCTGAATGCGGCGATATTCGCCTGGCACCTCTACTATCAGTCCAGCGAAATTTCGTGCGATGACAGATAAGCGGAGGGTCGTTTCAATGGGGTGGATCCAGGACAGCTGGCACGGGGTCACCGATGTCGGGTCCAGCACCTGGCTGGCGTGGGCGGCCTGGGCGGCCATCGCGCTCGGTGTCGTCGCGCTGATATTCGCAAACCGGCAGATCAACCGCGGTCGCCGGTTGGCGTCGGAGCAGACCCGCCCCCACGTCGCCATGCTCATGGAGCCCCACGCCGCCGACTGGCACGTGATCGAGCTCGTGGTCCGGAATTTCGGTCAGACCGCGGCGTATGACATCCGCTTTTCATTTCCAAATCCCCCGACGGTGGCCGAATACGAAAATGCCTCGGACGGCTACGCCGATGTCGTCCCACTGCAGCTTCCCCGCGAGCTGCCGGTACTGGCGCCCGGCCAGGAATGGCGGATGGTGTGGGATTCTGCGCTCGACCGCGGCGAAATTGGGAGTGGTATCGAGTCGCGCTTTACCGGCAAGGTGATCTACTACGACCGCCCCGATGCGCCGCGCGGATGGCGGTTCTGGCGGCGCGAACGCCGTCCGCTGGAAACCAACGTGGTGCTGGACTGGGATGCCCTGCCACCCGTTCAGCGCATCGAGTTGATGACGACCCACGACCTGGCGAAGCGGGAAAAGCAGAAGCTGGAACTGCTGCGCGGGCTGCTCACCTACTTCCACTACGCGAGCAAGGAAACGCGTCCCGACGTGTTCCGCAGCGAGATCGAACGAATCAACGGCGCGGTGCAGGAAACCCAGGACCGGTGGCGCACGCGGCAGCTCGACGAGCCGACCGATGTCAGCCTGCGCTGGGGTAACGCCGAAAACGAACTGGGCAAGCATCGCGGCCAGCACGTGTGACGGCGGGCGGCGGCGGCCAATCGGACCCTGACGTCGATCTGATTCAATCGACTGCGCGTCCGTACCGAAGGAGTGAGCCATGAGCGGCCCGGTCACCTACAGCCGTAACGAGTCCATCGCGGTCATCCGGATGGACGACGGCAAAGTCAACGCGCTGGGCCCGACCATGCAGCAGGCCCTCAACGAAGCCATCGACCGGGCCGATAGTGACGACGTGGGCGCGGTGGTGATCGCCGGCAACGAGAGGGTGTTCAGCGGCGGATTCGACCTGAAGATTCTGACCTCCGGTGAGGTCCAGCCGGCGATCGACATGCTCAGGGGCGGCTTCGAGCTGGCGCATCGACTGTTGTCCTACCCGAAGCCGGTGGTAATGGCCTGCACCGGTCACGCCATCGCGATGGGCGCGTTCCTGTTGTCGTCCGGCGACCACCGAGTGGCCGCGCACGCGTACAACATTCAGGCCAACGAGGTCGCGATCGGGATGATCATCCCGTATGCCGCCCTGGAGATCATGAAGCTGCGGCTGACGCGGTCGGCGTACCAGCAAGCCACCGGCCTGGCCAAGACGTTCTTCGGCGAGACCGCCCTCGCGGCGGGCTTTGTCGACGAGATCGTCCTGCCCGAGATGGTGCTCAGCCGCGCCGAAGAAGCCGCGCAGGAATTCGCCGGCCTGCACCGGCACGCCCACGCCGCGACCAAGTTGCGCGCCCGCGCCGACGCGCTGGCGGCCATCCGCGCCGGGATCGACGGGATAGAAGCCGAATTCGGCGTGTAGTTCGGCGTGTAGCTCTCCCCGCAGGCGTTGACCAGCTGAAAGTTGGCGCGATGCAACATGATTCAGTTTTGCGGAGAAGGCGATGCGGTTGCCCGGGCAACCGCCTCCCCTCATGTCGCCTCCTCCATTCGGAAGTCTGACACGTTTGCGCGATGCCGTCACTTCACCCCGTGAGCAGGCCTTTCGGCCCGGAAGGGTGACCGTCAACCGGCCCAGCGGAAGCGCTTGAGATACGCGGTCCAGTCCCACGTCGCCAGAAACTCTTGCGCCGCCTCGTAACCCCTGTCGTAGAGCTCTTCGAGGCGCCCGGGCGCGACATCGAAGTCGAGCACCCCCACATTGGTCGACTCGACCGGGATCGCGCGGGCGGCGACCCACGGGCGGTTGAGGTGGGTCTGGTCGTGGCCGGCCAGCATCGTGGTGAGCAGGCTTTCCAACAACGCGGTCTGTTCGAAGAAGCGCAGGGGTTTCAGCGCGGGCATCACCGCGAGGATGCCCTCGTTGAGCCTCGGCAGCACCGTGATCCCGAACGTGGGCCAGCGTGGCGGTTTGCCGTCGGGCCGGTCGAAGGTGTCGATCGGGAAGTTCGAGAGCACACCACCGTCGACGAGGGTCGACGTCTCGCCGCTCGCGCTCGTCAGCTTGACCGGGCGGTAGAAGAACGGGATCGCCATCGAAGCGCGCACCGCCTCGGCGACCGGCTGCTCGTCGGGGTCCAGGCCGTAAAGGCGCCGGTAATCCCAGGGCAGCCGCACCAATTGCGCCGCGGTCAGGTCGGCGACAGTGACCACCAGCTTGTATTGCCATCCCTCGATCGGGTGGTCCTCGTCGAGGACCAGATCGCCGAAGGAGGTGACGCCAAGGTTCTTCAGCTCGCTCCGAATCCAGTCGTAGGCAACATCGCCGCGGTACATGCTCGTGTCCCGCACCAGTCCCCACGCGGCACCGAGGAAGGGGACGGGCCCCGCATCACGCCACTGGTTCAGCGGTACCGAGAAGGCGAGTTCCTTCATGTCCGCGCTGCTCAGCTGGCCGCCTTTAGACCCGGCCGCCAAGATCGCGGCAACCACCGAGCCGGCCGACACACCCGAGATCCGCTTGATCGAGTAGCCGGAATCCATCAGCGCGACGATGGCGCCCACCAGACCGATGAACTTCACGCCACCACCGGAAAGCACCAGATCCACCGATTTCGGCTGTGCCGCCTTGACCGCCATCTAGTTCTCCGCCGAAACCCAGTCGTAGGGAAGGAATTTCCCGTCGAATGTCACCACCACGCGGTCGCCCGACGGGTGCGGCTTCTTTTGCAGGTCGACGCTGAAGTTGATCGCGCTCATGATGCCGTCGCCGAACCGCTCGTGAATCAATTCCTTGATGGCGCCGCCGTACACCTGAAGCGCTTCGTAGAAACGGTAGATGGTGGGGTCGGTCGGCACCGTCGTAGGCAGTCCGCCACGCATGGGCGGGACGGCCAGCACGGCTACCGCCGACTCGTCGAGACCCAGCATCTCGGCCAAGACCTTGCCGAGTTCGACGGGGATGGGGTGCTGACCGAGCAATGCTGACGTCGTCCACACGACCGGCCGGCCGATAGCTTCTGCCAGCTCCTGCCACGTCAGCCCGCGCGCGAGGCGGGCAACGACGATCTGCTCGGTGACTTCGTTTCTCGTCATGCGTCCCAGCATGCACGCCTGACCTAGCCGGGTTTCGTCGCGGTGACCAAGCGGGTGGCGAACCACGGCCCGCCGTACCACATGCGCCATCCCAGGTTGCGGCGCCGCACGTCGAGCCAGCCCAGCTCGCGCAGCCGCGCGGCGTGCTGACGGGTCTCCCATAGGTCGGCGATGGCCAGGCGGCCACCCGGCCGCAACACCCGAACCGCTTCGTCCAAGGCCTTCCGCCGGCCGGCGCGTTTCGGAATGTTGTGGATGGCCAGGCTGCTCACGATCACGTCCACGCTCTCGTCGCCCAACGGCAGGGCCGTCATGTCGGCGGTGTACACCTCGACGCGCTCGGCGACGCTTTCCAGGGCCGCGTTGGATAACGTTGCCTCCTGGGAGTTTTCGGTCTGATCGGCCCGCCACAGGTCGACGCCCACCGCGCGGCCCTGCGGCAACCGCTTGGCCGCGGCCAGCAGCACGGCGCCCCGCCCACACCCGAGGTCGAGCAACGTTTCGTCGCCGCGCAGTCGTAGGTTGTCCAAAATGTCGTCCCAGGCGCGAAACTTGCCCCATCTCGTTGCGTAGATGTAGGAAGCGGCCGTCGCGAGAATCTCGACCGCCGACGCTGCCGCGAGCGACGCCGCCAATCGGTTACCGCGGGCCAGCGCGAAGCCGGCCCCCGCGAGCAGACCAGCGGAAGTGGCTGCGACGCCGGCCAATTGCGTTCCGGCGGACAGGGTGTGGAAAGAGCCGTCGTATCCGTATTCGCCCTTCCGGGTTCCGGTGGTCCCCGATTCACCAGCGGCCACGGTGGACGACCTCGTCGAACGGGCGCCGATTCGGTTTGCGGATCGGGGCCAGGGGCCGGTCGGCGGGATAGCCGATGCCGAGCATGAAGGCCACCACGCGGTCGTCGGGGACGCCCAGGATGGCGCGCGCCTTCTCCTGATCCCCCACCGATGAATGGCCGGTGCCGATTCCCAGGTCGGTGGCCGCGATCAGCATCGCCATCGTTGCCTGGCCGACGTCGTAGTTGTCCGTCACCAGCCGGCGCTCGTCCGGCGGCACCGGCACCACGATGACGATCGCGGCCGCGGCTGCGGCGATGTGACCGGCACCCATCCAGACCGTGGATAGCTCCTTGAGTTGAGTCGGGTCGGTGACGATCACAAAGTCCCACGGCTGACGGTTTTTCGCCGACGGCGCCCGCCATCCGGCCTCGGCGATCCGGTTCAGGTCGGCCTCCGGCACCGGTTCCGCCGTGTATTGCCGTACGTTGCGCCGGGCGCGGATCGCGTCCCACGTTTCCATCTCGTCCCCTCTAATGCGTGGTTCCGGATTGTGCCTTGGCGGCCATCTGCTTGAGCATGTCGTCGTGGATGATGTCGATCCGCGAGCGGGCTTCCGCGCAGACCAGTGGGTCGCGGATGACGGTGAGCTGGTTGTCCTGCCTGGTCTCTCCGCCCTGGGACCAATTCGTGGAGCCCGTGACGACGTCGACCCCGTCGATGATCACCATCTTCAAATGCATGATCGCCGACTTCTCGCTGTGGCCGATCGCAATGCTATTGCCGGTCTTGTCATTCAGCCACTCTGCCAGTAGACCGCGCTCGGCGACCCCTTTGGCTTGGGTGGAGTCGAGACTCAGCTGCACATAGATCTTTTCGTCCTGCAGCTTGGACTTGAGGACCGAATTCAGCTCCGGGTCGTCGTAGCCGTACATCGCCACGACGAGGCTCTTGTTGGCGGAAGTCAGCAACGCCTTGAGCGCCTCGTGCACTCGGTCGACGGGGCTGTAGAAGGTGCGGGTGTGGTCGGGATAGCCGGGTGGGAACGGCGCGGCTTTGTACTGGTCGAGTTCGGGTAGCGAATCAAGTGCCATGACAGTTGCTCCTCTACAACGCTGGAGTCGTCCAATCCGGCTGGGCCGCGCTGGCCTGTACCTGCGCGGCGCTCAGCTTCGGCAAGTATTCCGGGTCTGCACGGCGTCGCACCAGCACGCTGGGGTGCAGCAGAGCGTCGGGAGGGATCGGCCGACGCCGCCGCCCCACCAGGTACCACAGTTTGCCGTTGTCGTGGATCGGCGCGGTCGCGAAGTCCTCGGTCACAGCGCACCGCTGGCGGTAGTCGTCCGCGTCGATCGCCAGCTCGTGGGCCACGCCGTCGACGATCCACTTCAGCGCGATCGTGGCGAGCCGGTGGTCGGGCATGAACGTGCCCCCCACGTCGGCGTGCACGCCGGCGAACCACCGCTCCTCAAGGCCCAGCGGGTGCCGTTCGACGAGGTATTCGCGGTAAGGACGGCGGCGTTCGTCAATCGAGACGGCGTGGCGGATGCGCGCCACGTTGGGCAGCGTGCGCGTATACGGCCAGCGCAGGGTGCCGAACCGCAGGAAGCCCGCCGCCTTGACCGTGTCCCATAGTCCCAGGTATGCCACCGGCACCGCGTAGTGCCACACCTGATTCGGGTTGTTCTGGCGCACAGTCGAAAACAGTGGCTCGCCCTCGGTGCGCCAGCAGAATGCGCGGGCAAACTCGCCCCAGAGGTCGTACTCGTTCTTGGTGAAATCCCGGTTGATAGCGTACTTTTCGATCGCGTACGGCAGCAGATTCTCCGAACCGGGCCGCATCAGCCCCGGCCGCAGCAGCATCCCGGCCAGCGCGCGGGCGGTATACGCGCCGCGGCTGAACCCGAATATGTAGATCGCATCGCCGGGCCGCCAGTGTTCCATCAGATACCGGTATGCCTGTGCCACATTGTCTTTCAGGCCCGCACCGAATGCCTGCTCGAATAGCAGCGACGCGGTGCGACGCAGCCCCGAGTGCGCGGCGGCGGGGGCCAGTGTGCCCACGCCGGGGTCATAGTAGGTCAGTTGGCTGGTTGGATCGTCCTTTGCCAGCAACTCGAAGAGCTTGGCGACATTGGTGAGGTTGCCGGCCCCGATTTGGTTGGCGGTGCCGTCAAGGCAGACCACGATCCGCTTGCGCCGCGGCGACTCGGGGCGTTCGGTCATGGTGAGGGCCTCCCATGTCGCATAGTAAGACGATTGCGGAAGAATGACGCCCGATGCCCGACGACGACGGTCCCGCACCGGCGACCCAACCCACGTCCCGACGCAGCCACATCGTGCGGCTCGCCGTGTTCGCCGCGTTCTTGGCCGCGATGTTCTATCTCTTGGCCGTCAAGCGAATTGTCGACATCGAGGACCTGCGCCGCGTGGTGTCGGCGACGGGCCCGGCGGCCCCGCTCACCTACGTCGTGGCGTCGGCCGTGCTGGGCGCGATGTTCGTGCCGGGCTCGATTCTGGCGGCGGGCAGCGGGCTGTTGTTCGGCCCCATTGTGGGCGTCTTCGTCACGCTGGGCGCGGCGGTGGGCACCGCGATCGTCGCCAGCCGCCTGGGCCGTCGGGCCGGCCGCAACAGCGCTCGGGCACTGCTGGGCGCGGCACGCGCGGACCGCATCGACGCGCTGATCGAACACGGCGGGCTGTGGGCGGTGGTGGGTCAGCGCTTTGTCCCGGGCATATCGGATGCGCTCGCCTCCTACGCGTTCGGGGCATTCGGAGTTCCGTTGTGGCAGATGGCCGTCGGTTCGTTCATCGGTTCGTTGCCGCGCGCTTTCGCCTATACCGCGCTGGGCGCATCGATCGGCACTCGGTCGCCCGCTTTGGCCTACGCGGCGATAGCGGTGTGGTGCGTGTCGGCCGTCGTCGGTGCGTTCGCCGCGCGACGCGGGTACCGGAGTTGGCGTCACCACGCCCGCCACGAAAAAACCGCCGGCACAGCGGATCCGGAAGCCGAGGCGCGCTGACGAAACGCCGCTTCAGCCGGCCGGCGTCAGCATCTTCTTCCACCCCTCGTCGCCGATGTTGGTCGAGTTCTCAACGGAATAGACCACGCCGTCAGGCCCCACGACTTTGCCGCTCTGCACGTCATAGATTGCAGCGGAAAGCGAATCCGGGGTGTAGACGCACGGATTGGGCTGCTGCCCGTTGCAGCGGACGGTGCCCGATCCGGGTCGCTGCAGCGGGTCGCTGACCGGGGGCGGCGTGCCCGGCAGCTGATCGGCCGGCAGCGGGTTGAGACCGTTGTTGACCGACGGCGCGGGGATCACCAGACCGGGTTTCACCGGCTGGTCACACCGCGCGGCCGGGGCGGGGCACGTCAGGATCTGATTCGGGTCTCCGTACCACGGATTGGAACCCAGCGGCACATACGGCTCGCTGCTGCGGCACTCCCGCGGGGACGCGGCCCGCTTGCCCGGCACGTCGGCGCACGGGTAGTTGCGTGCCCCACGGACGACGTTCTGCGCGTCCATCGGGATCTTGCAGTAGGTCCCACTGGGTAGCGGCGCGGTGCTGGTATCGGCCGGCGCCCGCCATTCCGATGCCGGCAGGAAGCCGGTCAGGCACGGCGGTGGCTGGTTGAGGGACAGGGCGCCGACGCCGAGCGCCGCCTGGCCGGGAAATTCCGAGGTAACCGACTGGGCGGCGGCTGCGGACTGTGGCAAGAACACCAACGCCTGCTCGACGCCGTTGTGATAGCGCTTGAGCATGTCGATCACGACCTCGAGATTGGCCAGCGTCTGCGGTAGCGATTCCCGCACATCGCCGAACGTGGCGTTGACCTGCTCGGCGGTCGGCGCGGCGTTGGACAGGATGCGACGAATCGCTTGATCCTGCTGCGCGGTTTGCACGGTCAGCGTGTTGAGGTTGGCGGCCCAGCGCGCGATGTCGTCACCCGAATTGACCTGGCTGTCGATGATGGGCGCCGAATGGTCGACGATGTCGTCGACATCGCCGATGCTGCCGTTGAAGTCGTGGCTGATGCCCTCGGCGGCGTCGACCAGGCGCCGAAGCGACGGCCCCAGCCCACCCAGGGCCTGCGATGCCTCGTAGAGCAGTGACGCCACCTTGTCCTTGGGCAGCACGGCCAACCCACGGTTGGCGGCATCGAGCGCCGGGCCGATCTGGCTGGGGACCGTGCTTCTGGTGATCGTCTGGTTGTTCTCGAGGTACGGACCGCCGGTGCGGGTGGACACCAGATCGAGGTACTGCTCACCAACGGCGGACACGGAGTGCACATTGGCCCACGCGTCGGTCGGGATCTGGTAGCCGTTGTCGATGCTCATCGTTGCCCGCGCACCGCGCGCGGTCGGGTCGACGGCGGTGACCGTCCCTATGGTGATGCCCCGATAGGTGACGTTCGCGGTTCGATAAAGCCCACCGGACTGCGGCAATTCGGCATAGAGTGTGTATCGCCCGATGCCGACGAGACTGGGTATCCGCAGGAAGTACCAGCCCAACACCACGATCGCAGCGACCGCCATCACCACCAACAGCACCAGTTGGGTTTTGATGAGGCGAGTCAGCATCTTTCACTCGCCCCGTTCCACCAGAGGTCCACCCGGGGCGTCGTTCGGGTTCGGCGTATAGCGGACGTCCGGGATCATCGTCGCCGGATCGCGGCCCCACGCCTGCTCGAGCGCTCGGAACATGCCGGACAGTCCCGTTCCGCTCAGCAATGCGTTGTCCAGGGCGGACAAGGTCAGGTCGATGCCGGCCGAAATGTTGATGTAGTCGCCGCGGATCAGCTTGGGGACACCGTCGATGTTGAACGGCGCGGTGAGGCCCAACCGCAACGCATCGACCGTTAGCGGCGAGGCCCGCTCGAGCTGAATGAGCGGCCGCTGCAAGGAATCCAGGTTCTGGCGCAGGTTGCGCCGCGAATCCGATAGCGCCCGGTTGGCGACGTCGCTGAACCGCCCCAGGGATTCGACGGCGTCGGCGAACAATTCGCGGGTGTCGGCGAAGTGGCGGATCAGCGGTGGGATGTCGGTGAGCACCCGATCCAGCGTGTCGTTGTGGTCCGCGATGGCGGCCAGGAGTTCGTTGGTCGAATCGATTGCGCGGGTCAGATCACCGGTTCGCCGATTCAGTTCGGCGGTGAATGTGTCCAACCGCCCGAGGAATTCGCGAACCTGATCGACATGGCCGTCAAGGGCATTGAGGATCTCGTTTTGGATCACCTCGAGGTGTGTGATGCCGCCTCCCGTGAGGATGACCGCGATGCTGGCCAACGTCCGTTCGACGGTCGGGTATGCCGAGGAGTTCGCCAGGCCGATGGTGTCGCCGGCTTTCAACGGTTGCGGCGACGGGTTTTTCGGCGCGGCCAGCTCGATGTGCTGAGTGCCCAGCAGGCTGGTCTGGCCGATCTTCGCGGTCGCGTTTGCCGGAAGCTGCACGCTCGGATCGATATCCAGCGTCAGCGTCGCGATCCAGTTCTTCAGCCTGATGTCACGCACCGTGCCGACCCAGACGTCGGCGACCCGCACCCGACTATTGGTGTTCAGTGCCAGCGTGTCGGGCACCTGGACGTAGATCCTCATGTGGCCCGCGCCGGTGCCACGGCCGACGGGCAGCGGCACGTTGGCGATGCCACGCCAGGTGCACGAACTCAACACCAAGGCCATCAGCAACACCAGGCCGCGGCGCGCGGCGCCGACGATCACGCGCTTCACCGGCCCGGCCCCGGCTGTGCGGGCTGCGAAAACCACGGCGGCGCAGGCGGATTGGACTCGTCATAGGCGTTCGGCGGCCCCGGAAGGTTGCTCGCCGGCGGCGGCGGCGGGGCGTCCGGACCACCCATCAGCTCGGCCAGCGAGTCCGGGGTCAGCACGTTGGCCGTGAACGGCTGAACCTGCGTCCCCTGCATCCCGGGCGCGACCACCCAGCCCGGTTCATGGTTGCCGTGCGAAAAGGGTGTGTCCGGCGAGAAGATCCCGGGGACGGTGGTGTCCTTGTACCCCGGCGGTGGGCGCAGCCGGTCCTCGGAGTACGCCACCTCCTTGGGCAAGGTGTCCGCCGAGCTGAAAAAGTTCGCGCTGAACGGTAGGTAGTTGAACTTGATGGAGTCCAGCACCGGCGCCAGATACTGTGCGCACAGCTCGGCCGAGTCCTGATAGCCGAGCCGGCTGCCGGCCTGAATGGAGCTGCAGATGAAATGAATCGGGTTCGCGAAGTTGGGAAATACGAACGACCCCACCAGCGAGCTGTGCGCCGGATAGTAGATGTTGTTGATGTTGCCCGCGAACGTGGGCAGCACGTGCAACGCCGTTTCCAGACCGTCCCGCGGCTCGGGCTGCAGGAGCGCGGTGGTCGCGTCGGCGAGGTTGTTGACATCGTGACTGAGCGCGGACCTGTTGTCGTTCACGAACTTTCGTGTGATGGCGAGCACCTCGTCGACCCGCGCGACCGTGTCGGCCACATCGTGATCGGATTTGGTGAACCAATCGGTGAACTGAGCCAGGTTGTCGTTGAGGGCGACGAACTGTCGGTCGTTTTGGTACAGCGCGCCGATGAATTGCGCCAGGCTTCGGGTGATCGAGACGAAGTCGCCCCGCCCCTCGTTCAGCGCGGTCAACGCCTCGGACAGGCTGTTCAGGGTGTCGTGGACCTGTTTGCCCTTACCGGCCAGATTGTCGGCGGCCGATTCAATGAGCTCGCCGAACGGGCCCTCCGGCTGCTGCGGTGTTGGGCCGAGCTGTCGCAGGATCCCGTTGAGGGAGTCGCGCAGCTGGTCCCACTCGACGGGGACCTGGGTGCGCTCGACGGGGATGACCGCGCCGTCCTTCATGACCGGTCCGTCGGTGTAGGCCGGTGACAACTGGATGGTGCGCGAGGCCACCAGGCTGGGGTTGAGTATCGATGCGGTGGCGTTGAGGGGCACCTTGTATTTGTTGCTGTAGTGGAAGGTGACTCGCATCTTGTCGCCGGCCGGCTCGATCTTGTCGATCGAACCCACCCGCACGCCCATGATCTGGACCTTGTCGCCGGGGTAGAGCGCGAGGGTCTCGGAGAAATACGCGACAACGCTCGTGTTCGTCAGCTTCCGGTAGAGCTGCACCCCGACGACGAGCGCGACGAGGCCCAACACCGTTACCAACGCCGCGGCGAGCAGTGCCTTACGCGACACTTTGGGCAGTCGAAGGCTGCGAATGTCGAAGATGGTGCTCATTGGCTGCTACCTCCCGTCCCGCCGGGCGTGATGAACGGCGCCGGCAGCTGCGGTCCCGGTCCCGGTGGTGGGGCAGGGCGCGGCGGCAGGCCCGGCGCCAACGTCGACGGTGGCGATGTCGGGCCGGCCGGCCCCAGCGGTTCGGTGCGCGCGCCGGGGGGCGCGTGCGACGGCAGCGGCGCCGGTGCGCCCGGAACATCCGGCGGCGTCTCACCCGGGCGGCCTGCGATCGGGATGCCCGGTTCTGGTTGCAGCCCATCGGATTTGGGCGCAGACGTCTGGACGTCGAGCGGCGCCGGGAATGCGGGTCCACCGAACGGGCCGATGGCGGCGCCCGTGCAGGGCAGCGGATTGTCGGGCCGCGGCGAGGCGCCCGGCCCCGGCGTGTAGGAGCACGGCGATCCGGGCGGGACGGCCGGCCCCGGATGCTGCGGTGTGCCTTCCAGCACCGTCGGCGCCGGCGGAGGCGCGCCGTTGGGAAACCGGGTGCCGTTGGGATCGGGCCACCGGAATTCGGGCAGCCCGGCACTGCGCCAGAAGTTCTCGGGGTCGATGCCCCGCTTTTTGAACGCCGCGTCAACCCACGGCTGAAGGACTTGGTAGGGAAGCAGATTCGCGACCATCGCCTTGAAGTACGGCCCGGAAGCGACGGCCTCGGTCAGGGATGCGGTGTATCTGCTCAGCAGTACCAGCACATCGGCCAGGTCGTTCTTGCGCTTGACCAGTTCGTCACTGACGGTTCCCAACTGCTGCAGCACATGATTGAGGTTGGGGTTTTCCTTAAAAAGACCGGACACCTGGGCTGACACGTCCGACACATTGCTCAGCAGAATGCTCAGCGCCTGGCTGCGTTGCTTGAACGAGGCCAGCAGCGTGTCGGCATTGACCAGCAACCCGTTGAACTGGCCACTGCGGTCGCCCAGCACCCGGGCGATCTTGTTGGTGTTGGCCAGCAGTTGCTTGAGCTGCTCGCCTCGCTTGCCGATGGTGTCCGAGAATGCCCTGACCCCGTCGAGGGCGGCACTGAGATGCGGAGCGGTCTGATCGAAGGTCTCCGACAACACCTTGAGCGAACGTTTGGTGGCCTCGATGTCCCAGCCCTTCGCCGCCTTCGTGGCATCGACGAAGGCGTCGTAGACCTGGTATGGCGTAGTGGTCTGCGCCAACGGAAGGAAACCGTTGGGCCGCAACGGCTCTGAACCACGCGGTTCGATCTGCATATTCTTGCGGCCGAGAATGGTCTCGGTGCGAATCGCTACCCGGCTTTGCGTCCCGACCGTCCTACCATCCAGCGTGAACCCGACCGCCACCCGGTTGCCGCGGATCGCCAGCGAGCGCACCAGACCGACGTCCACCCCGGAGATTTCCACCTTGTCGCCCGTATTGATCCCGCCGGTGTCGGTGAATTCCGCGTAGTAGGTGGGCGTGGCGAACAACATCGGCACACTGGTGAAGGTTTGTCCCACACCGATGATGAGCAGCGTGACCACGACACCCATCAGCCCCACGCGGCCGCGGTTGGATTCCGTCAGCGTCCTCATTGCGGCGTGCACCTCCCGGTGGGCTGCCCAAAGAGCTTGATGGTGCGTACCGGACCGCCGGGCTGCAATCCGTTGACTTTCAACGAGATGTCGCACAGGTAGAAGTTGAAGAAGTCGCCATAGGTGCCGCCGGCGCGGCCGATGATCCGGTACGCACCCGGCAGCTTGCGTAACACGTCGTCGAGGGTCGGCAGATCGTGTATCAGCGACTGCTGGATTCCCTCCAGGCGTCCGAATGTGCTGTGCAGCAGGGGCCGGTCCTCCCCCAGCAGGTCGGCCAGGGTTCCCGCGGCGCCACTGATGTGGGCTACCGCCGCCGCCAACGGATCGGCCTTGTTCTTCAGCCCGGTGATCAACACCTCTACCTTGTCGACCGTTGTGTCGAACTCCTTTTCATGCTTGACCGCCGTCGCCAGCACCGTGTTCAAGTTGGTGACTATCTCCCCGATCGCCTGATCCTTGTCGGCCAACGTTGCGGTGAGCGAGGCGGTTTGGTCGAGGATGTCGTTGATGGTGGCGCCCTGTCCCTGGAACACGGTGATGATCGACTGGGCGAGCCTGTTGACCTTGTCCGGGTCCAACGCCTTGAAGAGCGGACGAAACCCGCCGATCAAGGCGTCCAGATCCAAGGCCGGCTGCGTGTGCTCGAGCGGGATGGTGCCGCCCGGGGACAGCGGCTGGCCGCTGTCGCCGCGCTTGAGCTCCAAGTAGCGGTCGCCGATCAGGTTGAGGTAGCGGATCGACGCGGTCGTCGCCTTGTCCAGCGACAGCGAGTCATCCACCGTGAAGGCCACCAAAACCCGCCTGTCCCCGTCGATCAGCGTCACCTTGGAGACCTTGCCGACCTCCACGCCCGCCGCGCGGACGAACTGACCGGCCCGCAGCCCGCTCGCGTTGGAGAACACCGCGGAATAGCCGGTGGTGCGATCGAAACGCACTTGGCCGAACACGATGATGATCACCACGGTGAACACGAGCAGAACCAACCACACGATGCCGAGTTTGAGTGCCGTGCCAGTGGTTTTCATGGGTTGATCGTGTTCTCCCCGTATTGGCGTCCCCAGACGTATTCACCGAACAGTGGCTGGCCCAGCTCGAGGTGGTTGTACGGCGCGAGGCTGGCGCCGGTGTCCATCACCAGATAGGGCGCCGGCCACAGATCCCGGGTGATCGTCTGCCAGCAGCCCGGCCGCCCCCCGGGCCCGCCGTGGGCGTTCACGCGGGGCAGATTGTCCGGATAGACATAGGGATTGGGTGCCGGCAGCAGCGTTCCGTATGCCGCCAGCGAATAGCCGTTGCCGCCGGCCGCGTTCAGGATCAGTGGCGCGGCGTCGTGAAAGTTGCGCGTCGTGCAGAACAGCTCGGGACTGTAGGTGTCGAGCAGCTCGGCGGTGGGGACCAGATCGGCTGCGCCGCGCACCAGATACGGCCCGCCCCTGGCGAAGATGTCCTCACCGGTCTTGCCCGCGGCCGCCGCCGCCAACAACGCGGCGTCCAGTTCCCCCTGCTGCCTGGTCAGTGTGCGGGCGGTGGTCAGCGCGTTCTGCAGAAAGCCCCACAGATCCGGCGAAGCGCGCGTGTAGATCTCGCCGAGATCCGCCAACCGCCGCACGTCGTATCCGAGCCGCTCGACGCGCGGGTTCAAGTGCTGCAGAATCTGATTGCCGTTGACCAGCGAGTCTCCGAAGCCCCCGCCCAGCCCGTCCAGCGCCTGCGCCAGCGCCGAGAGCGTCGCGTTGAGTTCGACCGGATCCACCTTTTCGGCGATCGAGGTGATCGACTCGAACAACGTGTTGAACTCGGTGGTCACCGACCGCACGTCGATGACGTCGCGCGGCGAGATCCGTTGGGGTAATGGGTTTTCCGGTGAAGATAGCGCCACATACTTGTTGCCGAACAGGGTGGCGGCCTCGATGGTCGCCACCACGTTGGCCGGAATCAGCTTCACGAACTCGGGGTTGACCTCCAACCCCAGCTTTGCCGCGGGGCCGCGGTCACGCTCGATCTCCGTAATCCTGGCCACCCGGCCGATCGCGACCCCGTTGAAGGTGACTTTCGCTCCGGGTTCCATCACCAGCCCCGCCCGCGAAGCCACCATGGTCAGCTCGGTCTTCGGGGTGAAATCCCCCCGAAACTGCATGTACACCAACACCAGAACCAACGCGGCGACTGCCAACAAGACGACACCCTCCACGTACAGGAGGACCCGTCGACTCTTGCGCGTCAGCTGCGTCGTCATGGGTGTTACACCGTGAGATTGAAGTTCGGGTCGACGCCGTAGAGCGCCAACTCGGCCAGCAGGACAACCACCACCACCGAGACCAGAGAAAACCGCATCGATCGCCCGACGGCCTGGCCGACGCCGACCGGTCCACCACTGGCGGTGTAGCCGTAGTAGCAATGGGTGATCATCACGACCACCGCGATGATGACGACCTGCACGACCGACCAGCCGACGTCCTCGGGGCGCAGGAACGTACGAAAGTAATGCTCATACGTGCCGTTCGACTGTCCGTAGAGGATCGTCGTGACGACCTGTCCCGACGTGAAAGCCATGTCGAGGGCCAGCGCGTACAGCGGCACGATCACCACCAGCCCGCCCAGGATCCGGGTGGACACCAGAAACGAAATCGACTTGATGCCCATGACTTCCAGCGCGTCGATCTCCTCGCTGATCCGCATGGCGCCCAGCTGGGCGGTGGCGCCGGCGCCGACCGTGGCGGCCAGCGCGACACCCGAGACGATGGGAGCGGCCACCCGTGTATTGGCCAGTGCCGCAAAGAATCCGGTGAACGCCTCGACGCCGATGTTGCCCAGCGACGCGAAGCCCTGGATGGCGATCAGCGAGCTGCCGGACAGCGTCACGAAGCCGATGATCGCGACCGTGCCGCCGATCACGGCCATCGCGCCGGTGCCCATGCCGATCTCGGCGATCAGGCGCAGCGTCTCGCGGCGGTAGCGGTGTAGCGCCCAGGCGATCTGCATGACGCTGATCCGGGTGAACCTCGCGAAAGTCCCGATCCGTTCCAGCCTTCGGGCCGCGCCGCCGCCATAGCGGTTGAGGTTGGCGGCCGTCCGCGGGTAGCGCGCGCGCAGTATGACTCGCGTCGACACGTCAGCGCCCCGTTCCGAACCGCACGCCGATGGTGGTCAGCACCACGTTGACCGCGAACAGCGCGATCACGCACAACACCAGCGTTTCGTTGACGGCGGTGCCGACGCTTTTGGGACCGCCCTTGGTGGTGAGGCCGCGATAACACCCGACCAGGCCGGCGATCGCTCCGAACGTGGCGGACTTGACCACCGAGATGACCACCTCGGGTAAGCCGGTGACAAGGGTGAGGGTGCCGACGTAGGCGCCGGCCGAAATGTGTTGGATGAAAACACCGAAGACGAAACCACCGACCAGGCCAATGGTGATCACCGCGCCGTTCAGCAGTGTGGCAACGATCGTCGCGGCGACCACCCGCGGCACCACCAGCCGTTGGATGGGGTCGATGCCGAGGACCTCCATCGCGTCGATTTCCTCGCGGATGGTGCGGGCACCCAGGTCGGCGCAGATGGCGGTGGCGCCGGCCCCGGCGATCACCAGCACGGTGGTCAGCGGGCCCAGCTGCGTGACCGCGCCGAGCGCCGCGCCCGCGCCCGAGATGTCGGCGGCGCCGAACTCGGCCAACAAGATGTTGAGCGTGAAGATGATCAGGACGGTCAGCGGAATCGAGACGGCGAGGGTCGGCAGTAACGAGACACTCGTGATGAACCAGCCCTGCTCGATGGTCTCCCGCCACTGGAAAGGGCGCCGAAACAGCGCCTTACCGGTGAGCACGCACGTCCGGTAGAACCCGCCGACCGCATCGACCCCGGGCTGGAGCTGGCCACGGAGATACGTGGTGATCACGGTGGCGGTGCTCATCGCCGGATCCCTTGGCGGTCGAGGGCGGCGATCATCGTGGTGTTGGCGAGTTCGAGTGCGTCGTGGGCGGCTTGCTTCGCCCCGGCGGTATCGCCTGCGCATATCGCGGCGGCCAATGTTCGGTAGGCGTCCGGGCGTTTGGCGTCGGCGGCCATCGCGCAGCCCAGGGCGGCGAGCGCAGGCTCGTACGCGGCGCGAAATGCGTTGTACATCAACCGAAATACGATCGAGCCGGTGCCGTCGACCACGTGATCCCAGAACGCGAGCGTGTCGCGCTGCCACTGGACCGGGTCCCTGTCGGCCTCGAGGAGGTGCAACGAATCCTCGAGCAATTCGGCCAGTTCCGGTTCGTGCCGTTCGGCCGCCAGCTCCGCGACCTTCGGACCGATGCGCAGGCGGGTCTCGAGGATGCTGCGGAAAACGGCGGGGTCGACCTCGCCGTCGCGAAACAGCAACCGGGGCAGTAGGTCAAGGCCGGCGTGCCGCCGGAAATCGCGCACGGTGGTGACGCCGCCGTGGCGCACCTCGACCAGGCTGGCCGCCGAGAGCCGCTTCAGTCCCTCGCGGACGGCGGGGCGCGATGCCCCGAAAACCTCCGCCAACCGGCGCTCGCTGGGCAAGGCCTGACCGGGCCGCATCTCGCCGCTGAGCACATCGGCGGCGATCTCCTCGAATACCTTTTCCGGCACGGATCGGCGTACCGGCGGTAACGGCATGCGGCCAGTGTGGCTGGTGTGACGCTTGTAAAGTGGTCAGAACACCGGCGTGTCGCGAATCTTTCGCCGCGTGAGTTTCGTACCGCATTGGGCCCGGCGAGCGTGCGGCTGGCCGCACACTCGAGCCCGAACGTGCGGCCAGCCGCACATTCGGCGACGCGCCGCTGGCTTGCCTACCGTTGCGCGGCCACGAACAGGTTTCCCGGCATGGTGTCCGCGACCTCGTGGGGGGCGCTGCGCCCATAGCCCGCCATCAGCTCGTTGGACGGCGTCACCGTCACGCCCCAGCCGTGGCGCCGCAACCAGTCACCGACGTCTTCGCGCTCCTCGAAGTAGAACAGCTCCTCGTTGTTGGGAACCTCCCGCTGCGGGTCTACTTCGGTCATGACGGCACGGATCCGCTCCATCCGCGCCCGACGCTTGGCGCGGAACTCCGGGTCGTGAAATCGGGGGCCCAGCGCCTCCACGGCGACACGGCTGCCGTTGGCCGCCAGCGCGTCAACGCGCTCGAAGAGCAGGTCCTGGGCCGCGGCCGGCAGGTAGGGCATCAACCCCTCGGCCGACCAGGCACTGGGCGCCGACGCGTCAAAACCGGCCTGGCGCAACGCCGTCGGCCAGTCCTGACGCAGGTCCACCGGAACGGCGATCCGGTTGCAGTCCGGCTGTGCCCCGTGCTCGTCCAGTGTCGCCGCTTTGAACTCCAGCACCCTCGGCTGGTCCAGCTCGTAGACCGTGACGCCGTCGGGCCAGGGTAGCCGCCAGGCCCGGGAGTCCAGTCCCGCGGCCAGGATCACCGCCTGGCGGATGCCCGCGCCCGTCGCGTCGATGAAGAATTCGTCGAAAAAGGCCGTGCGGCATGCCATGTAGCCGACCATCGCCTGCATCTGCAGCCGAATCTCGGGTTCGGCGTCGAGGAGCTTGGAGGGCAGCTGCGATGCCGAATACCAGTTCCACAGCCCATCACCCGCCGCGTCGAGGAACACGCGTGCGAACGGGTCGCGGATCATCGGGTTGTCACTCTCGGTTTCCGCCGCGCGGGCCGATGCCACCCCCAGCGCCGTCGTCCCTACGCTCTCGGTGATCTCCCAGGTGTCGTTGTCGGTTCTGGCCACGCTCAGTTCCCTTCCGTCCGCTCGCCCGTCACGAACAGGGTCCGCGGGGCGGCGCCTTCGATGTGCTGCGGCGGAGTCCGGTCGTAGCGGGCCATCAGTTCCTCGGCCGGCGTCACCGTGGTGTCCCAGCCGTGGCGGCGCAACCAGGCGTCGACGTCTTCGCGCTCCTCCAGGTACCACAGGTCCTGAACCTCGGGGATCTCCCGCTTCGGCTCGAGTTTGGCCATCAGCTCGCGCACCCGTTGCATCGTCTCGCGCCGCTTTGCGATGGCGTCCGGGTCGAGGAAGTCGGGGCCGGGTGCCTCCACCGCGATCCGGCTGCCGGCGGCACCGAGCGCCTGAACGCGCTCGAAGAGCAACTCCTGCGCCGCCGCCGGCAAGAACGGCAACAGCCCCTCGGCCGACCACGCGCTCGGCGCGGAGGCGTCGAAACCGGCCTGCTGCAACGCCGCCGGCCAATCGTGCCGCAGGTCCACCGGGACATGCACCGCGTTGCACTTCGGCTCGGCGCCGCTGTCGTGCAACGTCGACGACTTGAATTCCAGCACCCGGGGCTGGTCGAGCTCGTAGACCGTGACGCCGTCGGGCCAGGGCAGCCGCCATGCCCGCGAGTCCAACCCCGCCGCCAGGATCACCGCCTGATGCACGCCCGAGCGGGCGGCATCCAGAAAGAACTGGTCGAAAAACAAGGTCCGCGCGGCCATGTAGCCGACCATTGACTGCATGCGCGGCTGTAGGTCGGGTTCGGCCTCGGCGATCTCGGCGGGCAGGTCCGGTGCGGCGAACCAGTTCCACATGCCGTCTCCCGCAGCGTCGAGGAACACCCGCGCAAACGGGTCGCTGATCAGCGGGTTCTCGCTCTCGGTTTCGGCCGCGCGGGCCGCCGCCACGCCCAGCGCCGTCGCGCCCACGCTCTCGGTGATGTCCCAGGTGTCGTTGTCGGTTCTCGCCACGCTCACGTCCTCCAATTTGCTAGCACGCCTACATAGCGACCGTACGCGCGCTGCGTGTGAGCCAGCTGTACGTCAGGTTCTCCCCCGCTGACCCGGAGGTATCCGGTTAAGTTGTCGGACATGCGGGTTGACGGGCGTGACATCAGCGTCTCGGGCGACTTGCTGCAACCATTGACCCGACGGACCAACGACATCCTGCGGCTCGGCGCCACCGTGGTGTTCTTCGGGATCGTCATCGCCGGTTCGTTGATCACCCGCCCGCAGTGGGTCGCGCTGGAAAAGTCGATCTCCGAGATCGTCGGCGTGCTGACACCGACCCAATCCGATCTGGTCTACCTGGCGTACGGCATCGCGATACTGGTGCTGCCGTTCGCGATCCTGATCGGATTGATCGCCGCCCGGCAGTGGAAACTGCTCGGCGCCTACGCGGCCGCGGGGCTGTTGGCCGTTCTTCCGCTCTCGATCGGCGGCAACGGCATCGCGGCGCCCCGATGGCACTTCGACCTGACTGATCGACCCCAAACCGTGTTGGCCCAGATCCTGGACGACCCACGGTGGATCGCCCTGCTCGCGGCCGTGCTGACGGTATCCGGTCCCTGGCTTCCCGCGCGCTGGCGACGTTGGTGGTGGGCGCTGCTGCTGGCGTTCGTGCCGATCCACCTGTTCATCAGCGCGATAGTTCCGGCCCGCTCCCTGCTGGGACTGGCGGTGGGTTGGTTCGTCGGCGCGCTGGTGGTTCTGGTCGTCGGCACACCCGCTCTGGAGGTGCCGCTGGACGGTGCCGCGCGTGCGCTGGCCAAACGCGGCTGCGTGGTCACCCGATTGCGCGTGATCCAGCCGGCCGGACAGGGGCCGCTAGTACTTAACGCAATATGTCAGGATTCCGATTCGGACTCCGACACCGCCGTTGTCGAGTTGTACGGCCCGCATCAGCGCAGCGGTGGCGCGTTGCGCCAATTGTGGTGGAAGCTAAGGCTGCGCGGCTCCGAGACCGCGCCCTTTCAGACCTCGATGCGTCGTATCGTCGAGCACCGCGCATTGATGGCCATCGCGATCGGCCAAGTGGGAGTTGCCAACACGGCGACGATTGCGGTCGCCGAACTCGACCGTGGCTGGATCATGTACGCGCACCGGCCGGTGCAAGGGCTTCCCCTGGTTGAATGCGCCTCCGCGACACCCGTCGCCGCAGTGTGGGAGTCGCTGAAAACCCTGCAGGGACAGCAGATTTCGCACGGAAATTTGCGCGGCGACGAGATCACGGTGCGCGACGGCACCGTGTTCTTCGGGGGATTCGGCAGCGCCGAATACGGCGCCACCGAGGCCCAATTGCAGTCCGACGTCGCACAACTCCTGGTGACCACGTCGGCGCTATATGACCCGAAATCCGCGGTGACCGCCGCGATCGACGTATTCGGCAAAGACGCCGTCTTGACCGCCTCCCGCAGGCTCACCAAAGCCGCTGTGCCGAAACGTGTTCGACAGTCGGTAACGGACGCCGGGGCCGTCATTTCCGCCGCCCGCGAGGAGGTGCAGCGGCAAACCGGCGCGGATCAGATCAAAACCGAGACGATCACCCGGTTCACCCGCAGGCAGGTCATTCAGCTGGTGCTGCTCGTCGCACTGGTCTACGTCGCATATCCGTTCATCAGCACCGTGCCGACATTCGTATCCCACGTGAGTAGGGCGAACTGGTGGTGGGCACTCCTGGGCGTGGTGATATCGGCGCTGACGTATGTGGGCGCGGCCGCCGCTTTATGGGCCAGCGCCGACGAATCGGTGAATTTTTGGAAGCTATCAATCGCGCAGGTGGCCAACACTTTTGCCGCGACCACCACCCCGGCCGGTGTCGGCGGGCTCGCGCTGAGCACACGGTACTTGCAGAAAGGGGGCGGCCTGTCCGCGGTGCGAGCCACGACCGCGGTGGCGCTGCAGCAAGCGATGCAGGTGATCATGCACCTTATATTGCTGATCTTGTTCAGCACCGTCGCGGGCGCGTCGATGGACCTGGCGCACTACGTCCCCAACGCCACGGTGCTGTACCTGATCGCGGGCGTGGCGCTGGGCATCGTCGGCGCATTTCTCTTGGTACCCAGGCTGCGACGCTGGCTGGCAACGGACCTGCGCCCGAAGCTGAAGGAGGTCACCCGCGACGTCATCGAAGTCACCCGACAACCAAAACGCTTGGGGCTCATCGTGCTCGGTTGCGCCGGAACGACTCTCGGTGCCGCCCTGGCGCTGTGGGCAAGCGTCGAGGCTTTCGGCGGCGGCGCGACGTTCGTCACCTGCACCGTGGTGACGATGGTCGGGGGAACGCTCGCCTCGGCCGCGCCGACGCCCGGCGGCGTCGGCGCCGTGGAAGCGGCATTGATCGGTGGTCTGGCCGCATTCGGCGTGCCCGCGGCCGTCGGTGTGCCGTCGGTTCTGCTGTATCGGGTGCTCACCTGCTGGCTGCCCGTATTCGTCGGGTGGCCGGTGATGCGGTGGCTGACCGCAAACGAGATGGTCTAGCAACTTTCTGCAGCGACTTCGGCTAGTCTCAATCCGCGCGGCTGGCGCTGGTGCCGGCCCCAATTTTCGGGAGAGTTGATTGATGAAACACTTGACCGCAGCAACCATTACCGTGACCCTGATTGTGGCGCTCGTGGGTTGCGGATCCAACAACAAGACATCGACATCCACGTCGACATCAACATCGACGAGCACGTCGACGTCGACGACCACGACGACAACCAGCGCGACATCTTCCGGCCAGGCCCACAAGTCCATCGCCGACTACTTCAACGAGAACCACATCACGCAGAGCCCCGTTCGCCGGGGCGATCCAGGCTCCCCCACGATCAGTCTGCCGATGCCCCCGGGTTGGCAGGTAGCCAACGAAAGCAGCGCCTCCTACGGCACCATCGCCTTCTCTCAGCCGTCGGATCCTTCCGATCCGCCGACGATCTCGGCGCTGGTCGCCAAGCTGGACGGTAACGCCGACCCGGCGAAGATCATCCAGTACGCCCCGGGCGAGGTGCAGAATCTGCCGGGCGCCCAGGTCTCCGGCGACGGATCCGCGTCCACCCTCAGCGGCTTCCAGGCGTGGCAGATCAGCGGCACCTACGTCAAGGACGGCAAGACCCGGTTCGTCGGACAGAAGACCGTGGTGATCCCCGGCCAGGGCGCCCTCTTCGTGCTGCAGCTCAACGCCGACGCACTCGCCACCGACAAGGCGACGTTGATCGACGGGATGAACATCGTCGACGACCAAACCACCATCTCCGTCTGAGCACCGGATCGCGCCGCGGAGACGAACATTCCGCGGCGCGATCGCGTGTTCCCCCGGACCCCGATTGGTCCTACGGTGTTGGCATGGCAGAACAGTCGCCCGCGATAGACGTCGGGCACCCACCGTCGGCTCTACTTCGCATCGTCAACCCGATGCTGCGCTCCCTGCTGCGCACCCCGCTGGCCGGGTCCGCGCGCAAGCAGCTGATGGTGTTGAGCTTCACCGGACGAAAGACGGGGAAGCCGTACTCACTTCCGGTGAGCGCCCACATGATTGACAACGACCTCTACGCGCTGACCGGCGCGCCCTGGAAGCAGAACTTCCGCGGCGGCGCCACCGCCGAGGTTGTCTACGACGGCAAGACGACATCCATGCGCGGCGAGCTCATCCGGGACCGCGCCGTCGTCTCCGACCTCTACCTGCGCTGCGCCCAGGCCTACGGCGTCCAGCGGGCGCAGCGGATGATCGGATTGAAATTTCGCGACCAGCGCATCCCGACCCTCGACGAATTCGCCGAGGCCGTCGACCGGATGCACCTGGGAGCGGTCCGGCTGACTCCCGTATAGGCGCCGATCAAAGCTGCGCGCGCAGCCGTTCGACGAGGCCGAGCAACTTTGCGAAATGCGAGCCGGCCCAGTAGATGCGGCCACACCCGGCGCAGCGGCTGAATTCCTCGTAGTACTGGGCGGTCAACGGCTCGAGCTCGTCGATCACGTCGCGCTTGTCGACCGCGACCAATGCGCCGTTGCAGTGCAGGCAGCGGGTGAGCGGCGCCAGCCGTTCGCGTAGGTCCAGTCGCCGAATCACCTCGAGGGCCTGTTGCTCGGGATCCTGGGAGTGGACGAAGAGGCCATGCGTGATGGCCCGGCGCTTCAGCAGGCCGCGATCGCGGGTCAGCAGGATTCGCTGCTCGTCGAGGCTGATGCGGGCCAGGGCAACGTCGTCGGCATCACTCGACCACCACGCGTCGAAGCCGAGGACGCGCAGCAGCCGCGCGAGCCGGCCGAGGTTCACATCGACGACGAATCGCGGATCGCGCAACGGCACCGGCCGAAGTTTTGCGGTCGACGCGACGTCGAGCGCCTCGAACATCGGGTACGCGGCGATGCGGTCGCCCGCCGTTGGCCGGTGGTCGAAGCCGGCCGGATCACCGTTGACCAGGATCAGGTCAATCTCGGTGTGCGGAATGCCCATTGCCTCCAGCACGTCCTTGACGGTCTGGTGGGAACGGAACGGGCGGCGCACGGTGGCGCCGCGGAGCTCGGGCGCCAGGAAGTCGTTCAGTTCGGCATACGCCCGAACCTCGACGAAGCCGACTCCCGGCGGTTCGTCCACCTACTGGGGCCCCGCGCCCGCGGCCGCATGGGTTCTGGTGATCACCGGCCGCTCAAACCCCGCGTCGGACACGGCCCGTCGCACCGCCGCGCCGACCGAATCCGTCCGGTCGGTAGGGACCAGGGCGATCACGCAGCCCCCGAACCCGCCGCCGGTCATCCGGGCACCCAGGGCGCCCGCGCCGACCGCGGCATCGGCGATCAGGTCGATGTGCTCGGTGGTGATTTCGAAGTCGTCGCGCATGGAGGCGTGCGAGGCGGTAAAGATGCGACCGGCTTCGACGAAGTCCGAATCACCCAGGGCGCCAACGAAATCAGTTACCCGGCGGTTCTCGGTGAGCACGTGACGGGCACGGCGGGCGTCCGTCGGGTCGGTCACTCTCGCCAGAACCGACGGGCCGCGATCCTGCAGATCACGCAGTGTTGACACGCCCAGGTCGGCGGCCGCACGCTCGCACGAGGCGCGCCGGGCCGCGTAGTCACCGCCGGCGTGACGGTGGCGTGCCCGGGAGTCGATCAGCAGCAGCGTGACGCCGCGGCCTTCGGGGTCGAAGGCCACCGGTTCGACCGTGACATCGCGAAAGTCGATCAGCAGTGCCGTAGCGGGCCGCCCGAACAGCGAGGCCAGCTGGTCGAGCAAACCCGTTGGGGCGCCGACGTATTCGTTTTCGGCGCGCTGAGCCAGCCGCGCCCGCTCCGTTGCGTCGATGCGCACACCGGCGGCCGCCGCGATCGCACCGAGGGTTGCGCATTCCAATGCCGCCGAGGAGGACAGGCCCGACCCCATCTCCACGTCGCTGGTGATCGACATCGCGCCCCCGGGCACCGGGTGGCCGGCCTGTCGCAGCGCCCACATCACCCCGGCCACGTAGCCGGCCCAACCGGACACGCCGCCGGGAGCGGTGTCGAGAGGAATGCGCACCGAGCCGTCCGCGCGATCGCTGCCCACGGTGATCGCGTCGCCGCCGTCGGGGAGAAAAGTCACCAGGGTGCGTTGCGGAAGCGCGATCGGCAGCGCGAACCCGAGGTTGTAGTCGGTGTGTTCCCCGATCAGGTTGATCCGCCCGGGGGCGGCGTACCGCACGCTCGAGTCGGTCATCGGCCGAGCTCCCGCAGCCGGTGGGCCACCGCTTCGGGCGTGACGTCGCCGATGAACGCGTCCATCGCCGATTCGGAGGCCGCCAGGTACTTCAGCTTGGTGGCGCTGCGCCGGATCGACATCAGCTCGACGTGGAAGTAGCCGTCGGCCTGGTCGTGCGTGTCTGCGAACTGGTGCAGCGCCGAAATGTATGGCAGCGGAGCCGAATACATTCGGTCGAACCGTCCCAGCACGTCGAGGTAGATCTGGGCGAACCCGTTCAGTTCGTCTTCGTCGAGGTCGGCAAGGTTGTGCACGAACCTGTTCGGGTAGATGTGCACCTCGACCGGCCAGCGCGCCGCGAACGGCACGAACGCCGTGAACAGCTCGGTGCGCGCGATCACGCGGCTGCCGTCGGCGATCTCGCGCGCCAGGAGGTCGGCAAAGAGGTTGCCGCCGTGGCGCATTCGATGTTCGCGGGCCTGGCCGAGCATGGCAGCGGTGCGCGGCGTCAGATACGGGTAGCCGTAGATCTGACCGTGCGGATGGGTCAGCGTCACCCCGATTTCCTCGCCGCGGTTTTCGAAACAGAAAACCTGCTCGATGCCGGGCTTTGCGATCAAATCGGCCGTGCGGTGCCGCCACGCGTCCACGACGAGGCGGGCATGCGGCGGTTGCAGCTGCGCGAACGACCCGGTGTGGTCGCTGGAAAAGCAGATCACCTCGCAGCGCCCATGCGCGGGAGCGGACACGAAGCCGTCACCGGCGGGCGGCACCGGCGCCGGATGACCGGCTGAGGCGCCGGACAGGCTCGGGAAGCGGTTCTCGAAAACGACGACGTCGTAATCGGGGGCGGGCACCTCGCTGGTCAGCCCGGTCGGGCCCGGACACAGCGGGCACTGGTCCGGCGGCGGCTTATAGGTGCGGTCTTGGCGTAGCGCCGCGATGATCACCCACTGTCCGGTCGAGCGGTCGAACCGCAAGTGCGACTGGTCGGGGTCGCGCGGCGGCAGCGGCCTGCGGTCTTCGACCGGGGCCGGTCGGTGCCCGGGCAGCGAAAAGAAAAGCAGGTCACGGCCGTCGGCCAGCTTGGCCCGCGTCGGCGGTGTCACGACGTTGAAGACTAGCTTGGCCGCCGCGCGAGGCCGAATCCAGAACGAAGGCATCGATCGGCCGATCGTGCCCGCGCAGGTCGAGTCGCCGCCGCGGCGCCATTCCCATCAGCTCGTCGGCCACTCCGGATGCGACGAGCAACTCCCCGCCGGCGGCGTGTTGTTGCATCCGGGCCGACACGTTGACCGGATCACCGAGGGCGGTGAAATCGACCACCGCGCCCCCGACGTTGCCGACGTATGCGACCCCCGCATTGACCGCTACGCCTAGCTTCAGCCAAGGCCCCTCGTCGCTGCCGTACCCGACCGCCTCGATCAGCTCCGTCGCGGCCAGAACCGCGCGCCGCCGGTATTGCGGACCGCTGATGCCCCGAACAAAGAACGCCATGATCTCGTCGCCGATGAGTTTGTCGATCACCGCGTCGTGCCGCAGCAGGGTCTGTGTCGCCACGACGTAGAACCGGTTGAGCAACGCGGCGAAATCTGCCGCAACCGCGCGCTGGCCCAGCGCGGTGGAGCCGCGAACGTCGGCGAACAACACTGCGATATCGACCTCCGCGCCACCGGGGGGCAGCACATCACAACAACGACTGCACAGATTGGGGTTCTTGCGCGACGGTCGGAACCCGGCCGCGGCGAAAGCGCGGCCGATCAGGCCACCAAAGGGGTTGTTGCACAGCTTGCAACGTGGGGCCGACGGCAGGTAGCGAAACACCCGCCGCGCGCTCACCAAAGGCGCGTGACCTTCGGTCAACACCTTGTCCCAGCGCTGCTCCGGGGTCACCGGCGCGTTCTGGCGCGGGGTCTTGCCGTCAATCATGGTGAAATGGTCCACCCCGACGCCGTTACGGCACATGAGGCATCCGCCTCAAATGGGATCGCCGGGGCCCGGCGCCGGCGAGGGCGCCCCGCTGGCGCGCTCCAGCGCCTTGCCGAGTTGCCCTAGGGGGTAAGGCCCATCGCCATCAACGCTTGCGGTGAGTTGCTCGCAGTCGATGTCGACCCGGTACTGGGGGCGGCCATCCGGGAAGTGCCGCAAATCCATGATCACCACCGACTGGCTTCGCCAGTCGGCCGAATCCAGGTGCCAGTAGCGATCCGTCAGGGCCAGAAGTGCTCTGTCGGTAGCGGAATCAATCAATTCGGGCGTCTCCACCCACTGGGAAGCGCGTGCCTCGAACGGGTCGACGCAGACTTTGTATCGACCGTCGGGCGAAGTTGATCTCTGCTCCAACGTCACGGGATCGGCGGGTGAACCGACGCCCAGGGGTGGGCCGATTCCAGTTGGGCCGCAACGCGAATCAGAACGTCCTCGCGGCCGTAGGCGGCGGCGAGCTGGATTCCGATGGGTAGACCCTCGCCGTTGCGGTGCAGCGGAAGGCTGATCGCCGGCTGACCGCTCATGTTGAATGGCGGTGTGAACGCAGCGAATTGGCCGGCACGGCGCATGGGCGCGGTGGGCTGCTCGGGATTGTTCTCGAAC
This sequence comes from Mycobacterium sp. IS-2888, assembly GCF_001954215.1. Classification (NCBI taxonomy): domain Bacteria; kingdom Bacillati; phylum Actinomycetota; class Actinomycetes; order Mycobacteriales; family Mycobacteriaceae; genus Mycobacterium; species Mycobacterium sp. IS-2888. Next base: position 14,109 of record NZ_MBET01000094.1, on the reverse strand, counting down.
TCCGTCAGCGGCAGCGGCGGCTCCGCGAGCGTCGGGGTGAGGAGCAGGTCCCAGCCGTCGGCCCACCAGCCCTGCACCGCCCTGCGGAAGGCCCATCCCGCGGCCTGGGCGTCGGCGTAGTCGACGGCGGTCAACCGGCTCGCCTGCTGGACCAGCACCCAGTTCACCGGCTCGATGTCGTCGGCCGTCATTTCGCGCCCGAGCGTCTCGCCGAATCCGCGGGCCGCCATGGCCATCTGCGTCGCCCACAGCGCCATGAACTTTTCGACCAACGAGGTATCGGCGAGGCACGCCGGCCAGGCGGGCTCGACGATGTGGCCGAGCCCCTCCAGCATCGACGCCGCCGCCCGCACGGCCGCGACGCAGTCCGGATGCAGGAAGTCGCCGCGCGGATGGACGTCGAGCAGGCCGATGCGCAGCCGGCCCGGATCGGCGCCGACCTCCGTGGCGTACGGCCGCTGGGGCGCCGGCGCGATCACGCTGTCGCCGACACCCGGACCGTGCACCGCGTCGAGCAGGCTCGCCGTGTCGCGCACCGTGCGGCTGACGCACAGTTCGACCCCCAGGCCCGCCTCGGTGCGCAGCGGCCCGGCCGTGATCCGTCCCTGGCTCGGCTTGAGTCCCACCAGCCCGCAGCACGACGCCGGGATCCGGATGCTGCCACCGCCGTCCGAGGCGTTGGCGAACGGCACCATCCCGGCGGCGACGGCCGCGGCGGCGCCCCCACTCGACCCGCCCGGCGTGCGATCCAGCGCCCACGGATTGCGCGTCGGCCCCCAAGCCACCGGCTGCGTGGTCGGCAGGCTGCCCATCTCCGGGCTATTGGTCCGCCCCGCGATCACGAGCCCGGCCGCCTTGAACCGGGCCACCAGCGTCGTGTCGGCGGCGTCGATCTTGCCCGCTTCTTTGAGCGCCACGTTGCCGTTCGACAGGGTCTGGCCGGCGAAACTCGTGTAGAGGTCCTTGAGCAGAAACGGGACGCCGCGGAACGGCCCCTGTGGCAGGCCTGGATCGGCGGCCACCGACCGCGCGTGTTCGAACCACTCGATGACCACGGCGTTCAACGACGGGTTGGCTTGCTCGATCCGCTCAATCGCCGCGTCCACCAACTCACCGGCCGTGACCTCGCCTTTCGACACCAGCGCGGCCTGGTCCGTGGCATCCATCCACCGTGTCTCGTCGGCAAGTTTGCTCATGGCTCTTGGTCTATCACGTGTGATCAAAACCGCCGTGCAGAAGTCGCGATTGCACCCGCCCGCCTTTACGCTCGTTGGTTATGCCCGGAGGCAAGGTCGCCCTCGCCGTGCCCGGCATCTGTCTTGCCGTCGCCGCGTGTTCGGCGACGGTGTCGCCGCCCCCGTTCACGCCGACCACCTCGTCGACGACGTCTCACACGACGACCGCCAGCGCGCCGCCCCCGCCAGCCCCGATAACGGGTCCGTTGGAAAAGGATTGGAAAAGCTACGGCGGCACCGCCTACTTCGGGTGTCCCGAAAGGTTCTCGGTCGCCAAGTCGGCACTCGAGGACATCCGCCCCAAGGTCTTCGATACCAAAACCGGACAGTATGTAGCACCTGCTGTCCCCACGGTGCCCGCGGGTGAGAATCTCACGGGCGCGATCTGCGCGCTGACGGGCGTCGCCGACGACATGAAAGTCGTCTACCTGGTAACCACCGTCAAGCCGGCCCAAGCGCCCGCCCCCGAAGTCACCAAGACGACCGCGTATGCCTTCGATTTCAAGTCCGGCCAGCCGCTGGCCACCAAGGAGCTGCAGCCACCCACCCCTGACCTGAAATTGACCGCACCGAACGGATGGGGGCTCGGCGCAACGGCATCCGGAGTGGCGTGGGTGAACGCCTTCACCGACGGCCACACCGCGACATCACCGCCGCGGACCGTAATCCTGTCCGGCGCAGACCTTTCCGCGACGTGGAACGACCCGCAGCCAGCCCGGACCTGGCAGGACGTTCTCGCATTCCAGCGCAACACGACGGAGGGTAAGACGACGGGAGCCGAGCTCCGCCGGCCCAACGGGGAAGCGATATACCAGGACAACGACGTTGTGTCCGTCGACGCCGAATTATCCGATGGCCCAGACAAACTCGTGAAGATCACACATCAGGACTCCCCCACGGCCGTGTCGACCATGTTCTTCGACCTGAACTCCAAGACCGTCATCAAGATCGGCGATTCCGACCGGATCTCGGGCGGTGGCCTGGCGACGACGCTGTCGGACGGGAAATTGTTCGTCGACGGCCGCGTGTCGGAGAATTCGCAGTTCGGGTTCGGGGTCTGGAACCTGCGAACACAGCACTGGGACTTTCTGAAGAACCGCGACGACGCCTTGAAGCAACCGATCGCCAAGGTGGCTTTCTTCGGTGATCACCTCTACATCACGAACGTGGGCAACACGTTCTCGGTCATCGCGTTGCCCGGTCCCGATCCGGTCGCCCCGAACTGGTCGGTGCGCCCCTTCGCGCGGATCAACGGCTGGACGCTGGTCTGCCGCGGTGAGACCGCGGCGGACTCCGCCGGCGAGTGCAAGGAGATCGTGATGGTGCAGGACCAGGACGGACACTATCCCGGTCCGTGGTTCTGAATCTTCCGGCGCTGACCTTGGTGGCAGGTACAGGATTCGAACCTGTGTAGGCGTAAGCCGACGGATTTACAGTCCGCTCCCATTGGCCGCTCGGGCAACCTGCCGCCAGACAGGTTACAACGAACGGGTAGACAGGGCACAAACGGCTATCACCTGATGAAGGGACGGATCGAATGGCGGACTCATCGTTCGACATCGTCAGCAAGATCGACCGGCAGGAGGTCGACAACGCGCTCAACCAAGCCGCCAAGGAGCTGGCCACCCGGTTCGACTTTCGTGGCACCGACACCAAGATCGCCTGGAAGGGCGACGAGGCGGTCGAGCTGACGTCGTCCACCGAGGAGCGCGTCAAGGCCGCCGTCGACGTCTTCAAGGAAAAGCTGGTCCGCCGCGACATCTCCATGAAGGCCTTCGAGGCCGGCGAGCCACAGGCCTCGGGCAAGACCTACAAGGTCACCGGCACCCTGAAGCAGGGCATCAACAGCGAGAACGCCAAGAAGATCACCAAGCTGATCCGCGACGAGGGGCCCAAGAACGTCAAAACGCAGATCCAGGGCGATGAGGTCCGCGTCACCAGCAAGAAGCGCGACGACCTACAGGCCGTGATCGCGATGCTGAAGAAGGCCGACCTCGACGTAGCGCTGCAGTTCGTCAACTACCGGTAGCGCGGGGGATCTGGCTGCTGGCCCAACCAACCGGTGGGTGCCTAAGGTAGTGCCGAGTCCCACGAATCAAGCGAGGTTCACGATGACCGTGACTCCCCAGGAGGCCGCCGGCGACGGCGCGGCCGACGCCGGGTACTTCGACGTCGTGATCGTGGGCGCGGGTATCTCCGGCATCGGCGCGGCCTACCGGATCACCGAGCGCAACCCCCACACGACCTACGCCATCCTGGAGCGGCGCGAGCGGATCGGGGGCACCTGGGACCTGTTCCGCTACCCCGGGGTGCGCTCCGACAGCAGCATCTTCACGCTGAGCTATCCGTTCGAGCCGTGGACCCGCAGGGAGGGCGTCGCCGACGGCACCCACATCCGCGAGTACCTGATCGCGACCGCGCGCAAGCACGGCATCGACCGCCACATCCGGTTCGGCAGCTACGTGCGTTCCGCGGACTGGGATTCGTCCACCGACACCTGGACGGTCACGGTCGAACAAGACGGGGCGACGCAGCACTACCGCAGCCGGTTCCTGTTCTTCGGCAGCGGCTACTACAACTACGACGAGGGCTACACCCCCGACTTCCCCGGCATCGAGGACTTCCGCGGCACCGTCGTGCATCCGCAGCACTGGCCGGAAGACCTGGACTACAGCGGCAAGAAGATCGTGGTCATCGGCAGCGGCGCCACCGCGATCACCCTCATCCCCGCACTGGCCGAACGCGCGGCGAAAGTGATCATGCTGCAGCGCTCGCCGACCTACATGATGGCGGCATCGAAATACAGCAGGGTCGCCGCGGCGGCTCGTAAAGTGTTGCCGCGCAGGGCCGCCCACTTGGTCACCCGGACATACTCCGCGCTGACCGAGGCGGTGTTCTGGTTTTTCTCCCGCAAGACGCCCGGGCTGATCAAGCGGCTGCTGCGATACGTGGCGACCCGGTATCTGCCCGACGGCTACGACATCGACACGCACTTCAAGCCGCGATACAACCCGTGGGACCAGCGGATGTGCCTGATTCCCGACGCCGACCTGTACACCGCGATCGCCGGAGGCCGCGCCGAGGTGGTCACCGACCACATCGACCACTTCGACGCCACCGGCATCGCGCTGCAATCGGGCGGCCACCTCGACGCCGACGTCATCGTCACCGCCACCGGCCTGCAGCTGCAGGCGCTGGGCGGGGCCACGATCAGCATCGACGGCGTAGAGATCAACCCGCGGGACCGCTTCGTCTACAAGGCGCACATGCTCGAAGACGTGCCCAACCTGTTCTGGTGCGTGGGCTATACCAACGCGTCGTGGACGCTGCGGGCCGATATCACCGCTCGGGCAACCGCAAAGCTGATGGCGCACATGGCCTCTCACGGCTACACGCACGCCGCTCCGCACCTGGGCGATCAGCCCATGGCCGAGAAGCCGGCCTGGGACATTCAGGCCAACTATGTGAAGCGCTCGTTGCACGCGCTGCCCAAGTCGGGCACCAAGCGGCCGTGGAATGTCCGGCAGAACTACCTCGCCGACGCGATCGACTACCGGTTCGACCGTATCGAGGAGGCGATGGTGTTCGGCCGGGCGGGCGACCGGGCGCCCCTGGCCGGATGAACTGCTTCTAAATCGCGAGTGTCGGCAATACGCTGATCGCCATGGCAGCTACGAAGCGCGAACCCAAAGTCGTAGTCCTCGGTGGCGGTTCCTGGGGAACCACGGTGGCGTCGATCTGTGCGCGCCGCGGACCGACGCTGCAGTGGGTGCGCTCCGAGGCGACCGCCAAGGACATCAACGACAACCACCGCAATCACCGCTACCTCGGCAACGACGTCGTGCTGAGCGACACCCTGCGCGCGACCACCGACTTCGCCGAGGCCGCCAACGCCGCCGACGTGGTCGTCATGGGTGTGCCCTCGCACGGTTTCCGGGGCGTGCTGACCGAGCTGACGAAAGAGCTGCGGCCGTGGGTGCCGGTGGTATCCCTGGTCAAGGGGCTCGAGCAGGGCACCAACATGCGGATGTCGCAGATCGTCGAGGAGGTCCTGCCCGGGCACCCGGCGGGGATCCTGGCCGGGCCGAACATCGCCCGCGAGGTGGCCGAAGGGTATGCCGCGGCGGCGGTGCTGGCGATGCCCGACCAGCATTTGGCTACCCGGCTGGCGGCGTTGTTCCGCACCCGGCGCTTCCGCGTCTACACCACCGACGACGTCGTCGGCGCGGAGATGGCGGGGGCTCTGAAGAACGTCTTCGCGATCGCGGTGGGGATGGGTTACTCGCTGGGCATCGGGGAGAACACCCGCGCGCTGGTCATCGCGCGCGCCTTGCGCGAGATGACGAAGCTCGGCGTGGCCATCGGCGGTCATCCCGACACCTTCCCCGGGCTCGCCGGCCTGGGCGATCTGATCGTCACCTGCACCAGCCAGCGCAGCCGGAACCGCCACGTAGGCGAGCAGCTGGGAGCCGGCAAGCCGATCGACGAGATCATCGCGTCGATGAACCAGGTCGCCGAGGGGGTCAAGGCCGCCAGCGTGATCATGGAGTTCGCCAACGAGTTCGGCCTGAACATGCCGATCGCCCGTGAGGTCGACGCGGTCATCAACCACGGCTCGTCCGTCGAGCAGGCCTATCACGGGCTGATCGCCGAGGTACCGGGGCACGAGGTACACGGCTCGGGCTTCTAACTGGCCTGCTGAACGGGGCGTTACGAAAACATTTGCATTCCATATGCGCCCGCCCCGTCAGCTTGACCGAGGTTTTGCTGGCCCATACCGTCGAACGAGGTAGCCAAGCGTTCCCATCGTGCTGCGCTGGGTGTAATCGTTTGTGCGCCAATCAGTTACGCAGACGTTACTGAACGCAAGGGCGGGATATCGGAACGTCCCCCGCTAGTCCTAACGAGGGAGCAACCGATGCACCATATCGAGGCGCTGTCCTCCGACCGATTGCGATCGATTCTGCGGCACGACTTGCCCTCTTCGCTCGTGGTTTTCCTGGTCGCGCTTCCGTTGTCGCTCGGAATCGCCATCGCGTCGAACGCCCCGGTCCTGGCCGGTCTGATCGCCGCGATCGTCGGTGGCATCATTGTCGGAGCCATCGGCGGATCGCCGCTGCAGGTCAGCGGCCCCGCCGCCGGCCTGACGGTGGTGGTCGCCGGCCTTATCTCCGATTTCGGTTGGGGCGTAACGTGTTTGATCACCGCCGCCGCGGGCGTGCTGCAGGTTCTGTTGGGGCTCAGCCGCATCGCGCGAGCGGCCCTGGCGATCTCGCCGGTCGTCGTGCACGCCATGCTGGCCGGGATCGGGATCACGATCGCGCTGCAGCAGGCGCACGTGTTGCTGGGCGGCAGATCCAAAAGCACAGCCTGGCACAACCTCATCGGCCTGCCGGGCCAAATCATCGGCGCGCATCGGCCGGGGGTGCTGCTCGGCGTCCTGGTGATCGTCATCATGGTCGCCTGGCGCTGGGTTCCGGGGCGCCTGCGCTTCATCCCGGGCCCGCTGGTCGCCATCGTGGCGGCGACGATCATCTCCCTGGCCTTCCCGTTCCACGTGAGGCGGATCGAGATCGACGAGTCGCCGCTGAACGCGTTGCGGCTGCCCGACATTCCGCATGGCAACTGGGGCGCGGTGGCAATCGGCGTGATTACGGTCGCGCTCATCGCCAGCGTCGAAAGCCTGCTGTCGGCGGTTTCCGTCGACCGGATGCACCACGGCCCGCGCACCGACTTCGACCGCGAATTGATCGGACAGGGTGCCGCAAACATCGTGTCGGGCAGCATCGGCGGGCTGCCGATCACCGGCGTGATCGTGCGCAGCTCAACGAATGTCTACGCGGGCGCGAAATCCCGCGCCTCCTCGATGCTGCACGGCGTCTGGATCTTGCTGTTCACGGTTCCATTCGCGGAATTGGTCGAGAAAATCCCGGCCGCCGCCCTTGCCGGACTGCTCATCGTCATCGGCATTCAATTGCTCAAGCCCGCGCACATCGAAACCGCAATGAAGCACCGGGATCTCGCCGTGTACGTGGTGACGGCGGTCAGCGTCATCTTCCTCAATCTGCTGCACGGCGTGATGATCGGACTCGCGTTGGCGATCGCGTTGACCGGATGGCGGGTGATCCGTGTCAAGGTCGAGGCGAAGGCCGTCCGCGACGAATGGCAGGTGATCATCGAGGGCACCGCGTGCACATTTCTCGCCCTGCCCCGGCTGACCCGCGTGCTGGCGTCGGTCCCGACCGGCCACACGGTGTCGGTCAGCATTTCAGTCAACTACATGGATCATGCTGCGCACCAAGCGATTACCGACTGGCGGCAGCAGTATGAGGCCACGGGCGGCAGCATCCGAATCCACGGTGAGTTCGAGACGGGCCATGCCCGCCGGCCCGTTCGCGAGCTGGTCGAACCCGAAAGACCCGAAGCGGCGGCCTAGTCGACGTCGATCCTGATGTGCAGGCGCTTGCCGCACACTTGGGCCAGGCGTTCCAGCACATCGATGCGCGGCACGTCACTCCCCTTCTCCCAGGCGGCGACCACGTCCTTGTCGATACCCAGTGCATCGGCCAGCTGGGCCTGGTTCATGCCTGCGCCGACGCGCGTCTCGAATATCAAATCGGGCAGGTCCAGTGACAATCCGGCTTCGTGGATATCCATTGAGTTAGCTTCCGGCATCGGAATCACTGCTTCCATGTAGCCAATCGATCCGTAACGCCCATGGTACGTATTGATTCGGCGTGATTCGTTTTATTGCTACGACGCGCGCGCTTTGATCGCGGCGGCCAGGGAGCGTTCGGCGCGCCGGCGCGTGTCACCGAGACCCACCATCAAGTTGATCGCCAACGGTGCCATCACGTCCTGCGCTCCGCGGGAGTCGACTATTCCACTCATCACCAGGAGCACGAATCCGTGTGTGGCACTCAGGATTTGGGTGGCCACAGCGGTCGGCTCCTGCGGTCGGATCCGCCCCGTTTCAATGACCCGCTCGACGGCGCTGACCAGCACCGACAATGCGTCGACTCCCTCGGCGAGATCCCAGGGTGTGGCGACACCCTCAGGGAGTTTGTCGACTCCAAGGTCGGTGAGACCGAACAACAACCGGTACATCTGCGGGTTTTGGAGTGCGAACTCGCCGTAGGCAAGTCCGCCGGCGAGGAGATCAGCCATCGGGTCGTCGGTGTGGGGAACCCCGCGAGTGTGCTCGGCGAAGCGCGCAAGGCCTTCACGCATCATCGCTTCGATCAGCTTGGGCATTCCCCCAAAGTGCGTGTACACCGCCATTGTGGACGTGCCGATCTCGCCAGCTAGCGTGCGCGCTTGAATCGCCGCCGGTCCGTCTCTCTCGAGGACGAGCAAAGCGGCGGCGACCAGACGGTCGCGGGTGTTCAACGTGGTGTCGGCCGAACGCATCATTGACATGATGCCATAACGGCCGTTATGTTCGTGACAGGGAATAACAGTTGTTATGCGACGCGGGACTGACCCACCGCACTCACCCGGAGGACGGACATGGCCACGAAAACATCCATATACCGACGGCTGATCGCCGGCGCCGGCGGCGCCTCGTTAATCGTCGCGGTGTTTTTACCCTGGGCAGGCGTTCAGGGCGTCTACCGCACCGGTTGGGAGCTCAACGCAGTAGCCGCCGCGTTGTTCGGGGCCGCCGGCGTGCTCGGGATCGCCACGGCGATCACCGGCGGACAGTATGGGGCGGGCCGCCCTGATCTATCGCTTATCGCCGCAACCGACCTGCTGAACACCACCTCAATGTTGCTGCTCGCCTGGCTGATTCCCTTTAACTTTCCTGAACACGCGACGCGGCAGCCCGGCGTCTTCGTCGCGCTGATCTCAGCAACTGCAACCGCATTCGCCGTCGCCGACTACCGCCCCCTTCGGGGAGCGCCCTGGTTTCCACCCGTCAAGACCTAATCGAACCCGTAGGGCCCGAGGCCGCCGCTCAGGTCTCGCCCGCTGAGCTTCTCAACAACCCACTGATCCATCGAAACCCGTTGCTCGGCGGCCTCGACGGCAAGGCGCCCATGGAGCTCAGGGGACGTCCTGACGACGAATGTGCCGCTATAGCCGCGTTCGGAGAATGCTGTCCACATGCTGATCGACAGCGTTCTCGATCGCGACGACGGCTTGTGCCGCGGTCGGTGCTTCGCGCCTCAAGTAAGGCAGCTCAATGCACACACCTACGTATTCGTCGCGATCGGGCGACCATTCGATGCGATAGGCATAGCGGTTCACGCCGGAATTGATAGCACATGCGCTATCGATTTCGTGACTCACTCATCCCCAACCGGAGCCGGGCTGTCCGGACCATGAGGCTTGCTCAAAATTTGATAGCGCATGCGCTATCAAATCCAAGAAGGCCCTAACCCCGCGCCATCGCTTCCAGCCGGCGGATGCGGTCCTCGATCGGCGGGTGCGTCGAGAACAGCGACCCGATTCGCTCACCCGCACGGAACGGGTTGGCGATCATCAGGTGCGCCTGACTGGCCAGCTGCGGCTCCGGCGGCAGCGGCGCCGCCTGCACGCCGCCGGAGATCTTGCGCAGCGCCGATGCCAGCGCCAGCGGGTCACCGGTCAGCACGGCACCCGACTCGTCGGCCTGGTATTCGCGCGAACGCGACACCGCCAGCCGCACGACCGTCGCGGCGATCGGGCCCAACAGCGAAACCAGCAGCAGCGCAAAGGGATTCTCGCCATCCCGGTCGTCACCGCCGAAGAACATCGCTATGTAGGACAGTGCCGTGATCACCGACGCCAGGGCGCCGGCGATACAAGAGATCAGGATGTCGCGGTTGTAGACGTGCGAAAGTTCGTGCCCGAGCACGGCGCGCAGCTCACGCTCGCTGAGGATGCCCAAAATGCCGGTGGTGCAGCACACCGCGGCGTTGCGCGGGTTGCGTCCGGTGGCGAAAGCGTTGGGGGCGTTCGTGTCGCTGATGTACAGCCTGGGCATCGGCTGGTGCGCGGAGGTGGCCAGTTCGCGCACGATCCGGTACATCGCCGGTGACTGCAGCTCGGAGACGGGCTGCGCGTGCATCGCACGCAGCGCCAGCTTGTCGCTGTTGAAGTAGGTGTAGGCGTTCATGCCGATCGCGAACAGGACCGCCAGCCACATCGCAGTCCTGCCGAACAGCGAGCCCACCAGCACGATCAACACGGACATACCGACCAACAGGGCGAAGGTCTTCAGCCTGTTGGCATGGGGATGCCAGGTCATCGGTGTCCTCCTCGGACCACTCTGTCGCGGACTTCAGCCTATTGAACGCCTGAAACGGCGGGCGGAGTTCCGCAATCAGCGCTAGCCGTGCCGGCTGATGGTGTAGTCGACCAGCGCCTGCATCGCGTGCCGCCCGGGCACGTCGGGCAAAAGGGCCAGCTCATGATGGGCTTTAGCGGCATATTGCGCCAGGAAGTCTTTGGCCTTGGCCATGCCAGGCGAGGCCCGCAACAGCGTCAGGGCCTCGGTCACGGCGTCGTCATCGTCGACGGGCCCGGCCAGCAGCTCGCGCAGCCGCGCCGCCTCGGGTCCCGTTTCGGCCAGCGCGTAGAGCATCGGCAGGGTGTGCACCCCTTCGCGCACATCGGTCCCGGGCAGCTTCCCCGATTCGCGGGAGTCGCTGTCGATGTCGATGATGTCGTCGGAGATCTGAAACGCGGTGCCCACCAGGCCGCCGAGCCGGCTCAGCCGCGCGACCTGGTCGTCGTCCGCCCCGGAGAACATGGCGCCGAACTCGCCGGCGGCCGAGATCAGGCAGGCGGTCTTCTCGTACACCACCTTCAGGTAGTGCTCGATCGAATCCGATGCTTCGGCGACACCGCGGGTCTCGCGCATCTGGCCGGTGACCAGCTGAGCGAAGGTTTCGGCGATGAGCCGCACCGCCTCTGGGCCCAGGCGCGAGACCAGCCGCGACGCCGTCGCGAACAGATAGTCGCCCGCCAGGATCGCGACGTTGTTGCTCCAGCGCACGTTCGCCGTCGGGGCGCCGCGGCGCACCTCCGCCTCGTCCATCACGTCGTCGTGGTAAAGCGTGGCCAGGTGCACCAGCTCGATGACCGCGCCGGCGATCGTCACCTCCGCGGCCTCCGGATGGGGTCCGATCTGCGCGGACAGCACGGTGAAAAGCGGCCGGAACCGCTTGCCGCCGGCCTTGAACAGGTGGGTCAGTGAGTCGGTCATGATCGCGTCGGCGCTGCGCAGTTCGGTGTCCATGAGCTGCTCGATTTTCGCGACACCGTCGCGGACCGTCGCGGCGAACGCGGCGTCGCCGAAGTCCACGCCCGCCACCACCGTTGCGGGAGTCCTCACCCGACCCACCCGCTGTTCGCCGGAGTACTCACTCGACCAACATACTGGTGAGCGTGGAGACCAAGGCCGACGTGGTAGTCGTGGGCGCCGGGCCCGCGGGTTCGGCCGCGGCAGCCTGGGCCGCGCGCGCGGGCCGCGACGTCCTGGTCGTCGACTCGGCCAGCTTCCCCCGCGACAAGGCCTGCGGTGACGGGCTGACCCCGCGCGCCGTCGCCGAGCTGGAACGGCTGGGCCTGGGCGACTGGCTGGATAGCCGCATCAGGCATCGGGGTCTGCGGATGAGCGGATTCGGCGGCGAGCTGGAAGTGGATTGGCCCGGACCGTCGTTCCCGTCGACCGGCAGCGCGGTGGCCCGCTTCGAGCTGGACGACCGAATCCGCAAGGTCGCCGAAGACGCCGGCGCGCGGATGCTGCTCGGAACCAAAGCCGTTGCCACCCACCATGACTCATCGAGACGGGTGACGTCACTGACATTGGCCGACGGCACCGAGGTGCGCTGTCGCCGGCTCATCGTCGCCGACGGGGCCCGGTCGTCGTTGGGGCGCAAACTGGGCCGGCGCTGGCATCAAGAGACGGTGTACGGCGTGGCCGCCCGCGGCTACCTGACCACCCCGCGCAGCGACGACCCCTGGCTGACGTCGCATCTCGAACTCCGCTCCCCCGACGGCGCCGTGCTGCCCGGCTACGGCTGGATTTTTCCGCTCGGCAACGGCGAGGTGAACATCGGCGTGGGAGCGTTGTCGACGTCGAAGCGGCCGGCGGATCTGGCGCTGCGGCCGCTGATTTCGTACTACACCGACCTGCGCCGCGACGAGTGGGGCTTTACCGGCCAGCCCCGCGCGGTGGCTTCGGCGCTGCTGCCGATGGGCGGCGCGGTGTCGGGAGTGGCCGGGCCGAATTGGATGCTGATCGGCGACTCCGCGGCCTGCGTCAACCCGCTCAACGGCGAAGGCATCGACTACGGCCTGGAGACCGGACGCCTGGCCGCCGAGCTGCTGGACACCCGCGACCTGTCGCGGGTGTGGCCCTCGCTGCTGCAACACCACTACGGCCGCGGGTTCTCAGTGGCGCGCAGGCTGGCGTTGCTGCTCACCTTCCAACGCTTCCTGCCCGCCACCGGGCCGATCGCGATGCGCTCCACAACGCTCATGACCATCGCCGTGCGCGTGATGGCCAACCTGGTCACCGACGACGATGCCGACTGGGTGGCGCGGGTATGGCGCGGCGGGGGTCGGCTGTCGCGACTGATCGACCGCCGCACGCCGTTCAGCTGAAGCGGGTTTATATCAAGTTCATTGACATGTATCAGGGCGCTTGATATACATGGGCCATGACTCAGCCAACAGATTTCCAGTTCGAGGCGGCCTACCGCGGTGAATCCCCGTTCGGTGCGGGCGTGCGGCCGCCATGGAGCATCGACGCCCCGCAGCCGGAGCTCGCCGCGCTGATCGAGCAGGGCAGGTTCCACGGCGACGTGCTCGACGTGGGCTGCGGGGAAGCCGCCATCTCGCTGGCGCTCGCCGAGCGCGGCTACAACACGGTGGGACTGGACCTGTCGCCCACCGCCGTCGATCTAGCACGTCGCGAGGCCGAGAAGCGGGGCCTGACCAACGTCACCTTCGAGGTCGCCGACATCAGCGAATTCAGCGGATATGACGGCCGGTTCGGCACCATCGTCGACAGCACCCTGTTCCACTCCATCCCGGTGGAGGCGCGCGAGGGCTACCAGCGGTCGATCAGCCGCGCCGCCGCGCCGGGCGCCTCGTACTTCGCCCTGGTCTTCGACAAAGCGGCCGTGCCCGAGGGTCCGATCAATGCCGTCACCGCCGACGAGTTGCGCGACGCGGTGCGCAAGTTCTGGGTGGTCGACGAGATCCGGCCGGCCCGTATCCACGCCAACCTGCCCGACAGCTTTCCCGATATGCCGTTCGCTGGATTCCGCGAAGAACCCAGCGGCCTGCGGTCCGTCGGTGCCTGGCTGTTGTCCGCGCACCGGGACTGATTTGCCAATTTCGAGCCATCGCCGAGGTGTATAGTCCTGCTAATGAGGGGTACCAAGCTGCTTGCAAGCGTCACCATGGCGGCCGCAGCCATCGCGCTGGCCGCGCCGGTGTACGCCGATCCACCGCCAACTGCGCCGTATCCGACGCCCCGGACACCGTCGCCGCCCAGCGACTACGACGCTCCGTTCAAGAACACCGTGAACGGGTTCGGCATCTACCAGCCGCAGGACCAACTGGCGTGGCTGGGCAAGATCACCTGTGACCGAATCGGCAGGGGCGTGGACACCGACCCGTACAAGTCGGCCAACTTCATCCAGCGCAACCTGCCGCGCGGCACCACCGAGGGGCAGGCGTTCCAGTTCCTCGGCGCCGCGGTCGACCACTACTGCCCCGACCAGGTCGGCTTCGTACAAAGCGCCGGTCGCTAGGCCCCGGTCAACGCAGCGCCTTGTACGCGGCGTGCAAGGCGACAATGCCGCCCGTCAGGTTGCGCCACCGCACCGCTGACCAACCCGCGGCCGAAATTCGACCCGCCAGCGTCGCCTGGTCG
>NZ_MBET01000093.1:0-928 GCF_001954215.1 Mycobacterium sp. IS-2888 | reverse complement strand
ACCTTGCAGGGGATCGGCTCGACGCTGAGCGCCCAAAACGCCGCGGCGGCGGCCCCGACGACGGGCGTGGTGCCGGCTGCCGCCGCCAGCGCCTCTGGCTGGGTAGTCACGAACGACATGTGGTTTCCTCCTCGATGACCTTCCGGCTCAACACCTTCGGGATATGGTTGCCAATAACGTTAAATTCGATTGCGGTCGCGGCGCTCCTTTGCCGCCGAATACTCGAGACCTGACGACTACTGTTCATTTGTTGGTCACCGGCATTTCTTTATCCTGCCGATGGTGGTCGGGTGAGTACGTTGTAGCGGAAGCCGTAGCGCACGCCGAGGTTGCCGCTGCGTTGGGCGCCGCGTCCGCCGACGAGGGGGACGCCGCGCATGGCGGCGTTGGTTCCGGCGGCGTTGGCGCCATCGGGGTTGAGTAGCTGGGTGCTGACGAGTTTGGTGGCGGTTTGTTCTTCGGCGCCGGTGGCGCTGGCCCAGCTTTGCGGGACCGACAGTCCGCCGATTTTGGTGGCCGAGGACAGGCTTGCCGTGGGCACGGCGGCCGGGTGGAAAGTCCACCCGCCCGCGCCCAACGCCGCAAACTGCGGTGTCGGAAAGAACGCACCTTGCGCGCCGGCCGTCGTTCCCACCGGTCCATTGAACGTTTGCTGCGCAATGCTCGAAAAGAAGCTGGCTAGGCCGTTGGACTGATAGGGCAAGCCCGTCATTCGTTTCAGCACCGTGTCGTAGTTCGCGGAGACGAGCCCGAGCCAGTTGTTGGTGGGGGTGGGCAGGCCTTGGGTGGAGAGGTTGGTGAGCAGGTTTTGTAGCCAGGTGAAGGGCCCGGTCGTGGTGGTGGCCGCGGTGGTGGCTTGGGTGGTGGGTGCGGTGCTGGCCGCGGCCAGTTGCGGGGTGACCGCGGCGACGTTTTGGGCGGAGTTGCC
>NZ_MBET01000092.1:0-757 GCF_001954215.1 Mycobacterium sp. IS-2888 | reverse complement strand
TCTCGCATCAACTGTCCGCATTCGTCGAGCACCGCTTCGATTCGGTCGATGACGTTGCCCGGGCGCTGTGCAGCCTGCCGCAGGCGGGGCATGGACGCGTCGGCCCGGGCCGAAATCGTCGCCTGCATCAGTTCCGACTTGTTGGGAAAGTAGTTGTACAAGCTGGAGCTCGTCACGTTCGCCATGCGGGCTATCTCACGGATCGTGGCCTTCGAATAGCCGACCTCGGCCACACACCTCATGGTTGCCACGATGATCCGCCGGCGAGTTTCCTCGCCACTGGCGCCCACGGGGCGGCCCAGCTGTGTTCGGGTCATGGTGGGTCGGGTCCTCGCTGATATGTGGTCGAATATATTCGACCGACCAACGACTTCCGGCTCCCGCGGAGGTGCATGACCACCACGCCGTCGCAGCTCGGGCGTCCGGTGGGCGCGAATGCCGAAGAGACTCGCCGACGAATCATCGCCGCGGCAATGCGCTGCGTGGGCGACGTCGGCTACTCAAAAGCCACGATCCGCGAAATCGCCCGCGCGGCCGACATGACCAGCGGCAGTCTCTATCACTACTTTCCGACCAAGTCCGAACTGCTCAATGCGACGGGCGAGGAGGTCGAGGGGATCGTGTCGCACCGGCTGCGCGCCGCCGCCGCAGCTTTCGATGACGTCGTAGATCGACTCGATGCGGTGCTCGACGAATGCGGACAGTTGATGCGCGAATACCCAGACCTCGCCTCGTTCGAATGGGCGATCCGGGCGGA
>NZ_MBET01000091.1:0-1013 GCF_001954215.1 Mycobacterium sp. IS-2888 | reverse complement strand
TTGCTCGGGTGGCTGGTGAGCATAATGCGACGAGTTTCATGGTGGTGCAGGCCGGGTTGGCGGTGTTGTTGTCGAAGGTTTGTGCCAGTTCTGATGTGGCGGTGGGGTTCGCGGTGGCGGGTCGGGGTGATCCGGCGCTCGATGAGTTGGTGGGCTTTTTCGTTAACACGTTGGTGTTGCGTACCGATGTGGGTGGGGATCCCAGTTTTGCGGAGTTGTTGGCGCAGGTTCGGGTGCGCAGTTTGGAGGCGTTTGAACATCAGCATGTGCCGTTTGAGGTGGTGGTGGAGCGGCTCAATCCGGCTCGGTCGTTGGGCCATCATCCGCTGATTCAGGTGATGTTGGCCTGGCAGAACTTCGCCGGTCATGAGGATCCGGCGGCGGGTTTGGTGCTAGACGGTGTTGAGGTCAGCCCGATTCCGTTGGATACCCATAGCGCGCGTATGGATCTGGCGTTTTCGTTGGGGGAGCGTTTCACCGAGGCTGGTGAGCCCGCCGGAATCGGTGGGGCGGTGGAATTTCGCACCGACGTATTCGACCCGGAAAGCATCCAGGTGCTCATCGAGCGGTTGGAGCGGGTGTTGATGGCGATGACCGCCGATGCGGGGCGGCGCGTGTCGTCGGTGGATGTGCTCGACCAGTCCGAACATGCCCGCTTCGATGAGATCGGTCACCGGGCGGTGCTCAGCGCGGATGCCACAGCGCCGGTGTCGGTTCCGGAGTTGTTCGCCGCGCAGGTGGCCGCCACTCCGGAGGCGGTGGCGCTCAGTTGTGGTGAGCAGTCCTGGACTTACCGCCAACTCGATGAGGCGGCTAATCGGTTGGCGCATTTGTTGGTTGGCCGGGGCGTGGGTGCTGGGTGTGTGGTGGGGGTGTTGCTGGCGCGCTCTCCACACGCGATCGCCGCGATCACCGCGGTGCTCAAAACCGGGGCGGCGTATCTGCCCATCGACCCTGAACATCCGCGGGAGCGTATCGAGTTCATGCTCACCGATGCCGCGCCGGTGGCGGTG
>NZ_MBET01000090.1:0-171341 GCF_001954215.1 Mycobacterium sp. IS-2888 | reverse complement strand
TGGCTATGGGTCGGTGGTTTCGGAGTTGACCAGCGCCCCGTGGGTGGGTCCGGCCTCGAGGTCGATGCTGGCCGCGGCCAGTTGCGGGGTGACCGCGGCGACGTTTTGGGCGGAGTTGCCCGCCGGGGTGGCCTGGGCCTGAGCGACTGCCAGGGCTTGTTCGGCGGGGGCCTCAGGCGTGGTGGTATTGGGCGGGGTGTCAAACGGCTCGAGCGCGGAGGCCAGCGCCGCGGAGGCCGAATAGGCATACATGGTGGCGGCGTCTTGGGCCCACATCTCCATGTACTGGGCTTCGGTGGCCATGATGGCCGGGGTGTTTTGGCCAAAGAAGTTGGTCGCGATCAGCGTCATCAACAACACCCGGTTGGCCGCGATCACCGGCGGGGGCACCGTGCCCACAAACGCGGTCTCGTAGGCTCCCGCGGCCGCGCGGGCCTGGTTGGCGGTCTGCTCGACTTGCCCGGCCACCGTCGAGAGCCAGGCCACATAGGGACTGACCGCGGCCAGCATCGACCTCGAGGCCGGACCCACCCACGGGGCGCTGGTCAACTCCGAAACCACCGACCCATAGCCACTGGCCGCGGTGGCCAACTCCGCGGCCAACTCATCCCATGCAGCAGCCGCCGCCAACATCGGCCCCGACCCCGGACCCGCATACATCAGACCGGAATTGATTTCGGGCGGTAACGCCGCGAAGTCCAACACCGTGTCCTCCTCAGTTGGCTGTGATCGCGCTTGCGATCGCAGCCGTCAGACAATCTGTGGGCAGGGTGGCGATTTGGTCGACGGGCGTTGTCGCCAATTGCCACCTCAGGGACCGCGCTGACCCTAGGCGAGCCACTGACGGGGGTCTTTCGACTCGGCAAACCGAACGGCCGGGTGTCCGGCCAGGAAGAACATGCGCATTCCGCCTAGTTCACCCCCACTGTCAGCAACCGAGCGACAGCTCACTTTTGCCCGAACTGCCGCTCGCACAAGACATTAGCCGGTGATGGCAGGCGCGCTCGACCAACTGCGCGACGTTTTGATTACCCGCCAGCCACTATTCATTCCAGGCCAGCTTCTGTTCATTTGCGACAACCGGGTGTTCACCCGCAGTTTGCTTTTCGGCCGTCAATCCTCGTCGAGGATCAGCGCCATTTCCGGACACGAAGCCACACCGTCGCGAGTCAACTGCGCATCCCCGGGCGCTACCTCGTGCTCCTCGAGGATCGAATAGCCCGACTCATCGATGGGGAACAGGTCTGGGTCGACGGCGTAGCACTGCGCGTGGCCCACGCATTTCGACTTTTCGAGACGAACCCTCACGGCTTCCTCCCCCGACGGCACGACGTGTGCAGCGGATCGGACTTGACAAATCGGCGGGTAGATCAGGCGGTCGCTAGAGTCTAGAAGATTGCTTGCCGGTATTGGCCGGCCGCATCGGTGACTCGGAAACCAAAACCGGAAAAGACAAGCGGAGATCGGAGCGCATGAGCACCCTTGGCGATTGGCAGCCAGGCACGTTCTACCTACCGCGCCTCGACTATCACACGTTGCCGATGGCCGAAGACCGCGGGGTCGGATGGAAGACGCTGCGCGACGCCGGGCCCGTGGTGTTCATGAATGGCTACTACTACCTGACGCGACGCGAGGATGTGCTTGCAGCGCTGCGCAATCCCAAGGTCTTTTCGTCAACGATCCTGCAACCGCCCTCGGATCCGTTGCCGGTGCTCCCGCTGGCGTTCGACCCGCCGCAGCACACCCGCTACCGCAAAATCCTGCAGCCGTATTTCAGCCCGGCCGCGCTCAGCAAGTCTCAGCCGGTGCTGCAGCGGCACGCGGCCGAGATGATCGGGGAGCTCGCCGGCCGGGGCGAGTGCGAGGTCATGGCGGATTTCGCCAGGCTCTACCCGTTTCAGGCCTTCCTCGACCTCTACGGCCTGCCGCTGGAGGACCGTGACCGACTTATCGCATGGAAAGACGCCATCATCGGCGACAAGGAAAACGTCACCATCGCCGAGATCCAGGCAGGAGAGCTGGAGCTGCTCGAGTATCTCAGCGCGGCGGTCCAACAGCGCCGCGAGGAGCCGGGCCCGGACATGCTGTCGCGGGTGATGACCGGACCGGGCGATTTCACCGATCTCGAGCTGCTGGGCATGAGCCACCTGTTGATCCTGGCGGGTTTGGACACGGTGACGGCGATCATCGGCTTTTCTCTGTTCGAGCTGGCGCGCAGGCCGCAGTTGCGCGCCGAGCTTCGCGGCAATCCCAAGCAAATAAGGGTTTTCATCGAAGAGATCATTCGACTGCAGCCGCCGGCGCCGGTGGCGCCCAGGATCGTCACCGAGTTCGTCGACGTCGGCGGCATGACGCTGCCGCCGGGCTCTCAGGTCCGGTTGTGCATGGCCGCGGTCAACCGCGACGGCAGCGACGCCTGGTCCACCGATGACCTGGTCATGGACGGAAAAGTGCACCGTCACTGGGGATTTGGCGGTGGACCGCACCGCTGCCTGGGTTCCCATCTGGCACGGATCGAGCTGACGGTGATCGTCGGCGAATGGCTTCGGCAGATCCCCGACTTCGAGGTGCCGACGGACTACGCCCCGGAAATCAAGTTCCCGTCAAAGTCCTTCGCGCTCAAGTCATTACCCCTGCGCTGGGACTGACCTACTTACGCAGTTCGGTCGCCGCCACCTGAACGAACACGCCGGTGTCCTCCGCCATCAGCAGGCCTCGGCCCCGGGGCAGCGGGCCACCCTTCATCTTGCCGCGGATGAAGCCCTCGTCGGGGTCGGCATCCATCACCAGCAATGGTGCGTTCGCCTGGTGCAGTGCCCGCAGGATCGGGTCGCTGCCGGCCGACGACCAGCCGCCGAACGTCCGCGTCACGAGGACGTGCAAGCCGACGTCGGCCGCCCTGGTCACCCAGGGCGCGGCCTGATGCAGCGGCGAGTCGAAGCCCGGGGGAAGCTGCTGGATGTCATCGACGATCAGGAAGATCTCCGGCCCGCTCCACCATGACCGCGACAACAACTCTTCCGCGGACAGCCCTGGGGGCGGTTGGCGACTGGCCAGCACCGCGGAGAGCTCACCCATCATGGCCTGCACGCCGTCGAGGTTGTAGGCAAATTTCTCGACGTACTCGGAGCCCAGCACGGTCAGCAGCTGACGGCGTGGGTCGACCAGCCACACCTGGGCCGACGGCCGGTCCGGCGGAGGTGTCGGGGCGCTGGTGGCGCCCGGCGCGTACAAACGGCCGATCTCGGACATGATGGTGGCCAGCGTCGTGGTTCGACCACATTCGCGACGGCCCGTCACCATCAGGTGGGCATTCTCGGCGAAATTCAGATAGACCGGCGCCAGGTCCAATTCCGATATGGCCCAGGCGATTCCGCCCGCACCCACGCCTTGGCGGGTATCCCGGGCGGCCAGCTCGCGCACCTGCTCCACGCCGAACCGGGCGGGCAGCCGGCGGACCGGCGTCGCCTGGCCGCTCGCGACGCGGCTGACGGCGTCGACGATGCTGTCGGACTCGAAGACGTTGCTGGCCGTGTTGGCCAGCGCGGGCCGCGCCACCAACGTGTGCAGACCCGCCTGCGGGTCGCTGTCGAGTCGGACGTAGTTGACCGCGACCATGCCGCGCCCCGGCTTGACCGGAACGTCCTTGGCGAACCGCGACCGCACCAGCTTGGCGTCTTCCACCGCGGCCAGTCGCAACTCGACCCGGGAACCGAAACCGCTCCGGACCGGCGGGCGCAGCTCCGATTCCCGATCGGCGGTGACCACCACATGGACCCCGAAAGAGGGCCCCTGGTTGATGATCATGTTCACCTGCTCGATCAGCACCTCGTTTTCCTCGGCCAGGGCCCGGTAGTTGTCGATCACGAGGTAGACGTCGCCGAACCCGTCGTTGGGCACCGGGCCGGCCTCGCCACCGAACTTGCGCCTCCGGAACACCTCCATCGACGCAATCCCGTATTCGAGGAAGCTGCGCTTGCGCTCCCGCACCAGCGCCAGCAGTTCGGCCACCGTTCGGCGGACACCGTAGGGATCCGTTGGGCCGGCCACCTCACCGACGTGGGGCAGCCGGGCGACGGTCGTCAGCGCGGTGCTGCTGTAGGCCAGGCAGTAAAACTGAACCTGCTCCGGGGTGTGGGTCAGCGCGGCCGAGCAGATCAGTGTCTGCAATGCGGTGGTCTTGCCCGAGCCGCCGGCGCCCAGAATCAGCACGTTGGCGCCCGGCCCGGAGGTGTCGACCGTCCACGGTGGCTGGTCATGCTTGAACGGGCGGTCGATGATCCCGATCGGGAACACCAGATCCCTGGCGGTGCCGTAGTCGTGTTGCCACTGGCGGCCAAGGAAGCGGTTGACCAACTCGTCGATGGCGACGGGCTGGGTCAGCGGCGGTTGCCACAACCGGTACGGCTCGAAATCGATCTTGCGGAGCTGATCGATGATCACCGTGCCGACCTTCGGTGTCCTGATCCCCTCTTCGTCGTCCTCGCTCTCGAGGGACTCGACCTCGAGCGCCTCGCCATTCGACTCGGCGGCCACCGTGTCGACGTCCGGCCCGCCGACGCTCACCTCGAGCGGGGTGAACGAGTTCGTAAACAATTGCGGGCGTACGTAATCGATGCTGTGGACCAGCTGCGGCGTCTCGTCGCCGTCGAGGTCGATCCCGCGCGGGTAGTAGTCCCTCCACAGGAACTCGGCCTGGAACCGGATGATGTCCTCGAGGCTCTTACGGAAGTAACCGAGACCCGCTTGGGCCGGGAGGTTCACCGCATTGGGCACACCGGCCGCCTGCGCCGCACCCGCGGTGCGGGCCTTCAGCACCAAGCGATATCCCATGTTCTCCATGAGCTTTTCGGCCCGGCTCTCGATGGTCTGCGACGCCATCATCAGGTGGATCCAATACGCGCGGCCCTGCCGGCCGATCGAGTCGAGGACGTCGACGGCGGTCGGCATGATGCGGAACCACTCGTAGAACTCGTCGATGACGACCACGAGCATCGGCAACGGCGGCATGTCCTGGCCGCGGGCGCGCATCCTGGACCGCACGCTGTTGTACTCCTTGGCGTCGTCGACGCCGGCGTTGTCGCACACCGCCTTGCGGCGGGCGATCTCGCCCCACAGCGCGTCCAGGAAGCGCTCCATCAGCGCCTGGTCTTCTTCGAGGTCGGTGATGATCCGCGAGACGTGCGGCACCCCCGCGAAGGGCTTGACCGCGGACCCACCCTTGAGGTCGGCCAGAACGAACTGCAGCTCCTCGGGCGGGTGGCTGAGCATCAGCGACTCGATCACGGTTCGCACCAGCGTCGACTTACCCGAACCTGTTGTCCCGGACATGACGCCGTGCGGCCCGTCGCCGCCCTCGTCGAGCGACTTCATGTCCAAGAACAGCAGCTCGCCGTTGTCGGAGCGGTTGCCGAACGGCGCGCGCAACCTCGACCGGCCCATGGTGTCGGTGCGGCTACCCCACAGCGCGTCGAAGTCGATGTCGGCCGGGTCGTCAATTCCGTAGTAGGACAAGATGTCCCGGGCGCCGATGTGGGCCACCCGCTGGCCGATCTCCTCGTACGCCTCGGCGATGCGCCAGCGCGCCAGCTTTTGCGCGAATTCCTCGGCCTCCGCGGCGCTGAGCTGGTCGGTCAGTGCGAAGAACCAGGGCTTCTCGTCGATCACCATCCAGGTGTCGCGGTCGCGGGGCAGCGCCTCGATCACGCCCTTCTCGTCGAATCGCAGCGTGCGCTCGGGCACGGATGACCACATCGACGACCCGGTCAGGTCAAAGAACGTCACACCGTCGACACCCTCGGCACTGATCACGTACTCCCACTGGGGATCAACGGCGTCCGCGATGATGACCGTGTGGGGCGTGGGGGTCTGCGCCGACGAACTTGCGTGCCGGGGCGTGAACGAGCCACGGCCGGCGAACAATTCGGCTTGCTCGGCGGCGAACTCACGCACCGACGCGTACACCATCCGCGCATTGCCCGCCGCGTCCTGGCGCCGCGGGTCGCCGAAGTGCGGCAGCCACTTGACCCAGTCCCACTCCTCCAGGTCGGAAGTCACCACGACCATCTGCACGTGGTCGGGGCCGTGTGAGAACGCCAGCTGGCACACAATCGCCCGCATCAGCGCCAGTACCTGCTCGCGGTCGCCGACCAGGGAGTACCACGGCTCGACCAGCAGGGAAATCATCTTGGGCAGGTTGTAGACGACGCTTTGATAGCGCCCGAACTCCTGTAGCGCCTTACCGGTCACCGGCTCCAGCTCGATGTCGGTCGGCATGTTCTGGGGTTCACCCCACGTCACCTCGGGACGCGTCATGCCCACGCCGACTCGGACGACACCGAAGTTGAGGTCCTTGCCGTCGGGCTTGCGTTCCCACATCCGCGGCGACCCCACCGCGGCCGCCAGCGTGTCGGGTGCGGGGTGGAACCACCGGTAGTTGGCGTCCATGCTGTCGGCCGACTCGTGGGCGGTGTCGCGCAGCATGTCCAGCATCAACATGAACTGGGCGCGCATCGAGTCCAGCTTCGGCCGGCTCATCTGCTGCTGGCCGCCGAACCGGCCACCGAACATCATCATCGCGACACCACCGATCATGAAGATCGGGAAAATCGCTCCGGCGCCGCCGAATACGCGCGAGCCGCTGGCGAAGACCATCGCCACCATGCCGATCAGCAGGCCGACGACGAGAACGCCCACCACGATCAGCCACGTCGGTTTGCCCTCCGGTGGAGGAACGCTCAATGGCGTTGGTAGGACGATGTTTTCCGGCTTGATTACCGGAGGCTTTTCCGGTGTGGGCCGGGCAAAACCACGTTTCACTTCGGTACCGCCAACTCTGCAGGGGACATATCCATCGGAAGGGTGTCGTGCTGGACCAACGCATCCGCTCGCGACAGCGTCGGTCCCTGCGGCAGCAGGCGCAGCGCCACCCACGGGGCCTGACTCGGCTTCGTTTGCAACCCCAACGCCTCGCGGACATCACGGGTGTCGTCCACTCCGAACCGGGCGCCCGCATCGGTGAGCCACCACAGGGATTCGGTCGTCTTGGCGCCGGGGTCGTTACCGGTGACGGCCACGAAGTTCGCGAAGTTGGGTCCGAAGTAGACCTGGTCGGCCTCGCGACCGCTCGTGTCGGCCTTCACCAGCGACACCACCCGGTTGGTGTTGCCCTGGGCGACCGGAATGGTCGGCCCGGAGATGACCTGAACGCGAGCCCGGTTCTCTCCGGACGTCTTCTCCCACCACCAGCAGGTCGCCGGGTTCTCCCGGATGTCCATCACGTTCAACGGGTTGTCCGGATAGGACGAGAGGTCCAGCTTGTTGACGACCGGCATTTTGGCCAGGGCCGCGGGTTCGACGGTCACGGGCTTGGCGTTGGCCGGGCCGCCGGCATTCTGCAGAATCTGGGCCACCAACGGTGGCAGCGTCTGGACGCCGTCGGCCAGCACCAGCGAATACTGTTGCGGCCCACTAATTTGCGGGGTGACCAGCACGGTTCCCACCGGGCCGGGAGCTCCCGGGAACGTCGCCGCCGCGCCCGCGTTCTGGATTTCGGGCACGGTCAGTTCGGGCCCCACCGGCAACGCGTCGAACAGGGCGCGGCTCATCGGCTTCGCCATGCTGACTTGCTCGGGCGTCATTCCGAGCGGCAGCAGCACCGCCCGGTTCGCGCCGTCAACACGCGACCGGCGCCCGTCCCGGATGACCCATGCGTCGCCGCCGTAGCTCAGCACCACCGCGTCCGATCCGTTCAGCACCCGGCGGTGGCCGCCGAGGTCCGGGGTGCCGTCGATCACCGTCACGGTCACCCCCGACGGCGACCCGGCTCCGGTCGAGGCGATGGTGTCGCAGACCAGCCATGACGACGAGGAGGGGCTGGTGGGCCCGAAGGTGGACGGCGCACCGGGGATGCCGACCATCGGGCCGCGCGGAAGCTTGGCGATCTGGCTTGAGCGAACCAGGTGCGGGTTGTCCGGGCGCCCCGTGATCAGGCGCGCCGACGCCAGATTCAGCGCCGGATACAACTTGTCACCGACGCGGACGTACAGCGCGCCCGAGTCGCGGTCCGCGATGATCGGCGACTCGTTGATCTGGCCCGACGGGCTGATGAACGACCACAGCAACGCTCCCAGGCAGATCACGAGCGCCGCGGAAATGGACGCGACGACGGCCAGGTTCTGCCGGCGCCCCGGCTCGATCTCCATCCGGACCCGCCAACGGGTCAGCGCCATTGCCGTCCGCCGGGCCAGGAACTGGTAGCCGGTTACCTGGGTCCGGGTCGACAACCCGAGGCCGTATCCCGACCCACGCTGTCCGCGACTTTCCTCCGCCACGTTATTTTCACCATCCGGTCTGCTAGAACGCCTGGACCTCGTCCGGCGCGCGAACTACCCGATAACCGTAAGGCACCCGCAAACACATCGCCATGTGGCGCGGTTCGCGTTCGCTTTTACGTATTGCTATATCCCTGAACCCAGCCCCGCTGACCCCCCGGCCGGATTTCTTGGTGTCTTAGGAATGGTAGCGGCAATTTGCGGCTTCGTCCTGTTGACGAGGCGTTTGGTTGAACGCTTGCTGACGTGCGAGCGAACAGTGGGTGGATCGGTCGCCGGCAAAGCAAGGCGACACCGAGCCGAGTCGCTGCCGGTCGGGTCATGGACGCAAGATGGGCGGCATGACTGAGCTCGCACCCTCGCTGGTCGAACTTGCCAGGCGGTTCGGCATCGCGACCGCCTACGAGGACTGGACGGGCCGGGGGGTGCAGGTCAGCGAGAGCACGCTGGTGGCGGTGCTCGCGGCCCTCGGTGTGGCGGCGGGCACCGAGCAGGAGCGCAACGCTGCCATGACGGCGCAACTTCGCGCGTATTGGGAACGTCGGCTGCCGGCGACCATCGTCGGGCGCACCGGCGCACCGACGCGGTTTTGGGCGCACGTGACGCACGGTCATCCCGCGGAGGTGTGGTTGCGGCTCGAGGACGGCACGGTGCACGGCGGGATCCAGCAGGTGGACAACTTCTCTCCCCCGTTCGATCTGGATGGCCGCTGGGTCGGGGAGGCCAGCTTCGTCTTGCCGGCCGACCTGCCGCTGGGCTACCACCGGGTGCATTTGCGTTCCGGTGACTCCGAGACCAGCGCGGCGCTCATCATGACGCCGGACTGGTTGGGGCTGCCGGAGCAGCTCGGCGCCCGCCGCGCGTGGGGGCTCGCCGCTCAGCTCTACAGCGTGCGGTCCCGACACTCGTGGGGCGTCGGCGACCTGACCGATCTGACCGACCTCGCGGTGTGGTCCGCATCCCGCCACGGCGCCGACTATGTTCTGGTCAATCCGCTGCACGCGGCCACTCCGACGATCCCGATGGAGCCGTCGCCGTACCTGCCCACGTCGCGCCGCTTCTTCAACCCGCTCTACCTTCGCGTCGAGGCCATCCCCGAATACTCCGAACTGACCAAGCGCGGCCGGGTGCGGCGGTTGCGTTCGGAAGTCCAGCAACGGGCCGCCGAGGTCGACGCCATCGACCGCGACAGCGCCTGGCTGGCCAAGCGGTCGGCGCTCAAGCTACTGCATCGGGCACCCCGATCGGCGGGTCGTGAGCTGGCCTACGCGGCATTCCGGGACCGTGAGGGCCGCGCGCTCGACGACTTCGCCACCTGGTGTGCGCTGGCCGAGAAGTATGGCGGCGACTGGCATCACTGGCCGGGCTTCCTGCGGCATCCCACCGGAGCCGGGGTCGCCCGATTCGTCGAAAAGCATTCGGACACAGTCGATTTCCACCGCTGGATGCAGTGGCAGCTCGACGAGCAGCTCGCCATGGCGCAATCGCAGGCGCGGCGGGCCGGCATGGCGATCGGCGTCATGCACGACCTGGCCGTCGGCGTGCACCCCAACGGTGCCGACGCCTGGGCCCTGCAGGACGTGATGGCGCTCGGCGTGACCGCGGGAGCGCCGCCGGACGAGTTCAATCAGCTCGGCCAGGACTGGTCGCAGCCGCCGTGGCGGCCCGACCGGCTGGAAGAGCAGGAGTACCGGCCGTTTCGCGCGCTGATCTCCTCGGTGCTGCGCCATGCCGGCGGCGTGCGCATCGACCACATCATCGGATTGTTTCGGCTGTGGTGGATTCCCGACGGCGCGCGGCCCACCGAGGGCACCTACGTGCGCTACGACCACGAGGCGATGATCGGCATCGTCGCGCTGGAAGCGCACCGGGCCGGCGCCCTCGTCGTCGGCGAGGACCTCGGCACGGTCGAACCGTGGGTGCGCGACTACCTACTACTCCGCGGCCTGCTGGGCACCTCGATCCTCTGGTTCGAATTGGATCGCGACGGGAATGCCGGGCCCCTGCCGGCCGAGCGCTGGCGCGAATACTGCCTGTCGTCGGTCACCACCCACGACCTGCCACCCACCGCCGGCTATCTGGCCGGCGATCATGTGCGGCTGCGGGAATCTCTGGGATTGCTGACCCGGCCCGTCGAGGCCGAGCTGGAGTCCGACCGCGCCGAACTGGCGGCCTGGCTGGCCGAACTGCGCCGGGTTGGGCTGCTGAGCGAAGACGGGCCCGACAAGGCAGATCCCGAACAGATCGTCCTCGCGCTGCACCGATACCTGGGCCGCACGCCGTCGCGTCTTTTGGGGGTGGCGCTGACCGACGCCGTCGGGGACCGCAGGACGCAGAATCAGCCCGGCACCACCGACGAATACCCGAACTGGCGCGTTCCGCTGACCGGCCCGAGCGGCCGGCCGGTGATGCTCGAGGACGTGTTCACGGATCGCCGGGCGGCGACGCTGGCCGAGGCCGTTCGCGCATCTGTCGCGCCTCCCGCCGTCTGACGAGGACCACCTGTTAGCTTCGGGTGCCATGAAGGTTTCCGTCGTCGCCCCGGTCGCCGACGGCGTCACCGCGGATCCCGGTTGGATGGCGGCCTTCGCGAGCCACCTGGAGCGGTGCGGGTTCGAATCGATCGTCGTTGTGGAGCACACGGTCCTGGTCACCCGGTACGACAGCGTGTATCCCTACGACAATTCCGGCCGGGTCGGGCTGGCGGCCGACTGTCCCATTCCGGATCCCCTCGATCTATTGGCGTTTCTCGCCGGCCACACCAGCCGGCTGGGGTTGGCCACCGGGGTTTTGGTGCTGCCCAACCACCATCCGGTGGTGCTTGCCAAACGCGCCGCGACCGTCGACGCGCTCTCGGGTGGCAGGCTGCGGCTGTGCGTCGGCGTCGGCTGGCTCAGGGAAGAGGTCGAGGCATGCGGCGCGGATTTCGACAGCCGGGGCCGACGGGCCGACGAGCAGTTGGCCGTGTTACGCGCGCTGTGGGCCGACCAGCCCGGCGGCGCGTCCTATCACGGCGAGTTCTTCGGCTTCGATGATGCCATGTGCTACCCCAAACCCGTTGCCGGCGAACGGCTCCCGATTCACATCGGGGGGCACAGCCGCGCGGCCGCGCGGCGCGCCGGACGTTTCGGGGACGGCTTTCAGCCGCTCGGCGTGACAGGACCGAAGCTGGCGGCGCTGATCGCGCTGATGCGCGAGGAAGCGTCGTCGGCGGGCCGTGATCCGGCGGGCCTCGAAGTGTCGCTGGGTCACGCTGTCACCAAGATCGACGCCGACCGCGCCGGCAGCCTGATCGATCAGGGCGCCGATCGGATCGTGCTGTCGATGCCGCCGACCTCCAATATCGAAGAGGCCCAAGACATCCTGTCCGCCTGCGCGCAACGGCTGTCCCTGATCCCGTCATGACCCTTTCAGCGGACGACCGGGCCGGCCTCAGCGACTTGGTGCACCGGTACGCCGCCGGCGTAGACGATCGTCAATTCGACGCTGTCGCTGGACTTTTCACCACCGACGGCGAGCTAGCGGTGCCGGATCCGCCGTCCGCGCTGGAGCCGATACATTCGCATCGGGGTCCCCAGGCGATCGCGGCGGCCGTCGGCGCGGTCGGTGCGGTCGCGCGTACCGAGCACGCGATCATCGGCGAGGTATACGACGAGCTCGCCTACCCCGACCGCGCGCGGGGACGCATCGCCTGCATCGCGCATCACTGGACGCAACGCCCCGACGAGGTCATCGACGTCGTCTGGCACCTGCGCTACGACGACGACTACGAGTTGACCGACGCGGGCTGGCGCATCGGCCGCAGGGCGTTGACGATCAACGCCATCGAAACCCGGCCGGTGCGCCGATTGCTGCCGCACGACTCGGCCTAGCGGCGCCTGCCAGAAGACTCTGCCCAAACTCACAGGGCACCCCAAGAAACCGCGTTTGCGGCGAAATTTGGGCTATTATCCGGCAGTTGCGGAGATCGTGGACCCATGCCGCGGCGGATTTTGCCCCTGAGCAACTATTGCCGACGGCCGCAAGGGGCGGGCGGGTTGTTTCGTCCCGATCGAGGCCAATTAGTACAAGCGCTTTGGGGTAATTTCTGCCGCGTGACGAATACCGATCATCGGGCAGCACACGACGGCTCTGTATCGACACTGGCGGTGGGCACGCCGCTGACGTCAATTCCGGACTACCGCAACGAGATTCATACCGCCGAAGACACGATCGACGTCGAGGCTTACGGGGGCGGGTTCGACCTCACCCGGCGGGCCACCGCTCCAAAGCTGCGCGTCGGCCGCGACAAGTGGTTCAACCTCATGTGGCTGATCCCCATCGGCTTCGCCGCGCTGGTCGCGGCGGTCGCGATCGGCAAGGGGCTGTACAACATGCCGGCGGTGCACGCGTTCATCCAGCGCTACCCCGGCGCCGACATCCCGGCCAAGGCGCCCGGCGTGCCCGCGTGGCTTGGCTGGACCCACTTCTTCAACCTGTTCATGATGATGTTCATCATCCGGACCGGCATCCAGATTCTCTGTGACCATCCGCGGCTCTATTTCAGCCGCAACGCCACCCCCGGCAAGGACGAGTGGCTGCGAGTGGGCCCGCCGGTACCCGACGACGAGCTGTGGACCGCCAACGCCGACACGGTCGCGTTACCACCGCAGTTCGGGCTGCCCGGTTTCCGCCACTCGATCGGGTTGGCCCGCTGGTGGCACCTCGGAATCGACGTGCTGTGGTTGCTCAACGGCGCGGTCTTCTACGTGCTGCTGTTCACCACCGGGCAGTGGCGCCACATCGTGCCGACCAGCTGGGACGTCTTCCCCAACGCGGCGTCGGTCGCGATTCAGTACCTGTCGGTGGAGCACTGGCCGGCCGACAACGGGTGGGTCGCCTACAACGGCCTGCAGGTGTTGGCGTACTTCACCACCGTTTTCATCGCCGCCCCGGCCGCGCTGATCACGGGGCTGGGCATGTCACCCGCGCTGTCGCAACGCGTGCACTGGCTCAGCAAGCGATTGAGCATTCAGCACGCGCGGTCGCTGCACTTCCTGGTGCTGGTGTATTTCCTCTTCTTCATCGTCGTGCACGTGACGCTGGTGTTCGCGACCAGCGCGCTGAAAAACCTCAACCACATGTTCGCCGCCCGCGACGACAACAGCTGGATGGGTTTCTGGATCTTCGCCGCGGCGATGGTGGTGACCGCCGTCGCCTGGGTGTGGGCCACCCCGTTCACCATCAAGCACCCACGCGTCGTCCAGCGGGTCGGTTACGCGCTCGTCGGCCCGTTCCAGCGGATGCTGGAGCAGCTCGACCCCAAGCCCGGTGCTTTCACCGAAGAAGACATCTCGCCGCACCACTGGCGCAATGGCCGCCTGCCCGAGACCGTTGAGTACAAAGAGTTGGAGCAGAACGACTTTCGTGATTGGCGGCTGAAGGTTTACGGCCTGGTCGAGCACCCGATGGAGTTCTCGCTCGACGACTTGAAGGCACTGCCCTATCACGACCAGATCAGCCAGCATTTCTGCATCCAGGCCTGGTCCGGCGTGGCCAAGTGGGGCGGCGTGCAGATGCGGACCATCATGGACATCGTCAAACCGCTGCCCGAGGCCAAATGGGTGGTGTTCTATTCGATGGGCCTCGGCGCCACCGGCGGCATCTACTACAACGCCCATCACATCGGCCAGATGGATCACCACATGACGATGCTGGCCTACAACATGAACGACCAACCTCTCCCCTACATGCACGGCAAACCGCTGCGGCTGCGCAACGAGTTGCAGCACGGCTTCAAGCTGGTGAAGTGGATCAAAGGCATCGAGTTCGTCGCCGACTACTCCGATATCGGTAGTGGCTATGGCGGCTACAGCGAAGACCACAAATATTTCGGGCGTCACCAGACGCTCTAAGGGCACAACGGCGCCGGCGTTCCGAAGTCGTTTGGCGGGAAGGTTTTTCGGGTAGCTCGTAAAAGGAGCTGTCCGGGCCAGCGTCAAACAGCGGAGGAGGGCTGATGAGGCACGTCTCGCGCGATCTTTTCGGCCATGGCCGCACCACCGGGCGCGTCGCGGTTGCGGCCGCGGTGCTTGCGTTGGTGGTCTGCGTGGTCAATTTTGCGTTGGGCCACGCCAACGCCGGCATCGACGCGGCAATCGTAGGGCTGCTGGCCCTGGGCGCCGGTCTGGACTGGCTTGCCATGGACCGCAGGCGGATACGACAAGCCGAACGCGAATCGCTCGTCGGCCGGTAAACGCTAGGGCCAGGACTCGTTCAGCTGGTGGGCGACGTCGATGACTTGTGCGGCTTGCGACTGAGGCTTGTCGATTTCTTCGGCGACGTATAGCGCGATGAAGCGCCGGATCTCACCGTCAACGCCGGCAAGGATGCGCAATATCTCGCCGCGAAAAGATTTGGACGACACGTTGACGGTGATATCGGACGGCCGCGGTTTCGCGACGTCGACGATCAGCAGCAGCGGCTCGGCGGCTCGTGCCGTGGCGCGCAACGCGATGTCTCCGGAGACCACAAACCGCTGCTTGTCCAGCCGTAGGTCGAGCAGGAGGTCGATCGAGAGCGGAATGTGTATGACGAACGTGATGCTGTCACCCAGGCGGCGCGTGACTCGCGGGTCGCGGATCTTTACGTTGGCGCTGACCTTGGCAATGCCGCCGGGGCCCTGCGCAATCGGCTCCATCGCGAACTCACTGCCCGCGATGTCGGCAAACGCGTTCGCGACTCGCTCGGGGGTCACGGCGACCTCGAAGAACCGGCGGCCGAACTCTTCGTAGGTGACATAATCGTGGTTCTGCATAGGCCTATACCGTCTCATGTCACCTGCCGAAACGGCCGCTGATCTGCTCGCGTCGCAGGAATTTCGCACCGGATGCCCTGATCCCGTTGTGAACAACACCACACCCGGTCGCTTCGATTCGGTGTGTCGGCCGGCGGCCTGGGACCCTGGAGGACTTGGAGGTGTTTTTCAGTCTTATGAGCGCCCACGAAGCTACCGAGTCGCGCTCGGCCACGTCCGCGATCGCGGCACTGTTCACCTGGCTTGGCGGCGGACACTGGCGCGAACTCGGCGAACGTCACGAGCGGTCCACCCATGCCGTCGCCGGCGCCGTCGTCCTGTTCGGGTCCGCGCTGGCCTGGCTGGTGGCGACCTTGGCCGTTTCGGAGTCGGCGCGCTGGCCGGTGCTTGCCATCGTGCCGCTGACCCTCGTCTTCGGCCTGCTGGTAGGGGCGGTGACGCGGGGCACCGCCACAGGTCCCGACCGTGGTCGACCAGGCATTGCCGGACGCGCGGCGGTCGCGATGGCGGTCGGCGTGGTCGTCGGCGAACTCGCCGCGCTGGTGGTGTTCGCCGCATCGATCGAGCATCGCCTCGACGAGCGGGCCCTACGCGGCGCGGACTCGTCGCCCTCCGTCGCGCAAGCGTCGGCATCGCTGCGACAGACACGGGATGCGCGCACCGCGCTCGACAACGCGGTCGAACAGGCCCGCCTGCATCAGGATCAGGCCTTGGTGGTCGCGCGCTGCGAATTCAATCCCACGCCGGCGTGCCCGCAGACGCGAATCACCGGAGTCCCCGGTGCCGGGCCCGAAACACGAACCGCCAACCAGCTTCTCGCCGATGCGCAGCATGAGCTGGACACCGCTTTGGCGGCTCGCGACCGCCAGGCCCCGGAGCTGGACGCCAAAGTCTCCCGCGAGGAGCAGGCGCTGACGCAGGCGCGCCAAAGCGTGGTCGCGGACGCCGGTCGCGGGCTCGGCGCACGCTGGGTCGCGATGAACGACCTCACTTTCGCCAGCACCGGGGCACTGATGCTGCGGCTGCTGACGATCGCGTTCTTTGTGCTGATCTACCTGCTGCCGCTGATCCTGCGGCTCTGGCGTGGCGAGACGACTCAGGATCGGCATGCCTCGGCGCGAGCGGAGCGTGAACGCGCCGAACTCGAGGCGGATACCGCGATTGCGGTCAAGCGGGCCGAGGTTCGCCGCGAGGCCGAAATCCTCTGGGCCGAGCACCAACTCACCCAGGCCCGCCTCGCTGTCGAGGCCCAGGCCGAAATCGACCGCGAGCAGCAACGTCGCCGGGTCGCGGAAGCTCTCGAGGCACCGCGGCGCGCGTCGGCGCAGCGTACGTTCGAGCCAAGGGAGGAAGACATGTATCTGCCGATCGCCGCGGAAGCGGAGGCGGCCAGCCGAGCGCTCGCCCAATTGCCCACCGGCGCACAGGATCACCGCGCGGAGGACGTCGAGAGCCTGCCGGCGGAGATCGAGGCAAGCGGCGAGGTCGACGCCCACGACGAACGAGCCACACCGTTGATCCCCTCGATTCCGGACGCGACGAAGGCCGCGGCGCGCTGGATTCGCCCGCTGGTGCCGCCGTTCGTTGCGCGGGTGATCGACAACACCACCCAGCCGCTGCGTACCGCCCGTCAGGTGTTCGAAGAGGTCGAGGAGATCACGTTCTCGCTCAAGCGGACTCGCAAAATCACGGTCGACTCCGAGAGTTCGGACCCCGTCGACCGGCAGCCGGCCGACGAGCCGTCCCGACACGGCATTCAATCGTCGCGCGAACGCCACGCGCATGATGAGGTACGTCGTCATCAGCCGCACTCGTCGCGGCCGCTGCCCGGCGGCGACGCGGAGGGTTTGTCACTCGCGCAGCGCGACCACGGGCGGGAGTTGGTGGAGCGAAGCGGACCCCGTCGACTCCGTGCGCCCGACGGCCCGCGCGAATTGCCGCCCGCCGAATAACCGCCGGCATTCGCCTGAGCCCGGTCAATCGTCGCCGAACGAGTCGAACAGCTCGGGTAGGAAACCCGCCAGGTGATTCATCTCCTGGGCGCAGTGCACCAGAAGATTGCGGGCGTACGACTCCGAGTTGCCGAGCACCCGCGCCGCGAGGGGACGAACGGCCCGCGACGCCACGCCGGGAGCGTTGCGCACCGCGATGTGCGGCCCACCCATCCAGAACCGTGACCGCATTTCGGCGCCGCCCTGGGTCGACCGGACCTGATGGACGAACCAGCCCGCGTCCACCGGGGCGTCGCCCGAGCCCAGCCGCGCGCAGATCGCCACCGCATCGTCGTTATCGGCGGGCAGGCCCACGGTGGCCGGCGTGACGAATTGAATTGCGGCATTCAGCCTTGCCGAACCGATGTACTCGCTGATCATCGACCAACGCCCGATGTAGCGCTGCGCGCCCGTACGGCCCGCATCGTCCCCGTCTTTCCATCGAGCCGACAGGTGCGCGCGCGGATGCCAGAGTTTGTATCGACGGGTGTCGCTGCCGTGCCAGCCGAACCACCACGCCCACATCGCGGGCGCGACACCGGGCATGTCGGTGCGCACGGACACCTGCATGCTCCCGTCGTCGAGCACGCCGTAGCCGTTCTCCGTCTGCTGGTACCCCTCGTCGGCGAGGCTCGCCGCGGATTCGAACGCCAGCAGCGCGGGCCCGGCCTGCGGACCGTGATGTAACGCCTCGACGACATGTGATGGCAGCGTTGCCATCTCGGGCTTGAAGAACTTGCCGAACGGCGTCTGGGCGTCGCCGTCGCGATAGCCGAGGTAGAGTTCGCCGTTCATCAGACTCGCCCCATCCAGCTGTTGAACAAACCGTCGGGGTCATAGGCGGCGCGCACCCTGTCCAGGCGAACCATGGCCTCGTCACTGGCGAATCGGGCCGGTCGCTGACCCAGGTTTTCGTCGGCGAGCTGAATTCCGGTGGCCAAGTGCGACATCGCCGCCATGTTGGATCGTGCCCAGTCGCCGTACTTCCCGTCGTCGGATTCGTTCTTCCAGGCGCCGTAGAGCGCCAGATACACCTCGTCTTCGATGCTGTAGGCCATGTCCGGGCGCTGCGGTGACGGCCCCCAGTTCAGCCACAGGAAGTGCGACGGATGGTCCGGGATCGTGTCGATGATGTTGCGAATGCCGGGCAGCAGGTCTTCGGCGGAGGCCGATGTCCACATGTTGTCCGCGGCATAGCGATGGTCGGACAGGTAGTTGCTCATCACGGCGTCGTACCAGGTGGGCATATCGGTTGGGAGGTAAGGAATTTTGACGAGCGCTTTGTCGACAACGGGGACGGTGCCAAAGATCGCCAGCGCCTCCTCCGCTTCCTTTTCGGAATCGGCGAACGCCGGGGAGGCGAACGTGATGGCCGGGCCGTCCAGGTTCATGCTCGGGACGCTTTTGCTTGCGACTATTTGCATTTCGACGCGTCGGTCGACCTCGGCGCTGACGTTACGGGCCCAGGTATAGATGTCGTCTGCCAGCTCGATCGGGTAGACGTACACGCTCGTACCGCAAGCGGCCGGACGCGGGAAGAGCTTGAGATGAAAGGAGGTAACCACTCCGAAGAAGCCGGGTCCTGCCCCGCGCGCGGCCCAGTACAGATCCGGATGGTTCTCCGCGTCGCAGTGAATCAGTTCGCCGGCCGCGGTGACCACGTCGAGTCCGATCACGCTCTCACACGCCAAACCCCAGACGCGGCTGTTCCAGCCGTAGCCGCCCTGAAGCAGATAGCCCCCGACACAGACACCCTTACAGTGGCCGGCGGGAAAGAACAGATTCTGAGCCTCCAGCTCGCCCATGAGCACACTGCCACCCTTCCCCGGGCCGACGACGGCGGTGGCCTTATCGGCGTCGATCGTCGCGTGGTCGACGCCTTTCATGTCGAGCAGCAAGGAGCCGTCACGGAGATGGTTGGCTGCCCAGCTGTGTCCGCCCGACCGGATGCTGACCTTGAGGCCGTTGGCCCGGGCGTAGCGCAGCGCGCCGACGACATCGTCGACGCCCGCGGCCACGACGATCACTTCCGGGTAGCGCTCGGGAACACGTTGGTTCCACACGGTGCCGCGGCGAGCGGTTTCATACCCGTCGTCGCCGCGGAAATAGTGCCGACCTCCAGGTAGCGCACTCATCGGGAGCTCCTTTGATCCACAATACGGTTCTTTACGATCCGTAATGCGGAACACTATAGTGGGGTGGTGCCGCGCATGGAACAGAAATCTCAGACGAATCGCGACGAGGGCATCCAGGTCCTGCGTCGCGCCGCCGCAGCGCTGGATGAGATCGCCGCGGAGCCCGGACGCCTGCGCCTCGTCGACCTCAGTGAGCGGCTCGGGCTGGCCAAGTCGACCGCCCGCCGGTTACTGGTGGGCCTTGTCGAAGTCGGTCTGGCCAGTGTGGATTCGCATGGCCGTTTCGCGCTGGGCGATCGCGTGCTGGGGTTCGGCAGCGCCGCCGGTGACCGCGTCGCGGCGATCTTCCGTCCGACCATAGAGCGGGTTTCGCGCGCCACCGACGGCGAGACCGTCGACCTGTCGATACTGCGTGGCCAGCGGATGTGGTTCGTGGACCAGATCGAATCGTCACACCGCCTGCGGGCCGTTTCGGCCGTCGGCCTGCGATTCCCGTTAGATGTCACCGCGAACGGAAAGGCGGCCCTCGCCGCGCTCGACGACGCCGACGCCGAGAGCCTCATCGCCCGGTTTGACCCGGTAGTCGCCGAAGGGTTGCGCCGCGAGATCAGCGAGATCCGCGGCACCGGAATCGCTTTCGATCGCGGGGAACACACCCCGGGCATTTCCGCGGCCGCGATCGCACGACGGACGATGGGTGACATTGTGGTCGCAATATCTGTGCCGGCACCCACCGAGCGTTTCCTCGAGAAGGAGCAACGCATTGTCGACGCTTTGCGCACCGCGGCCGGCGCGCCGGCCTGGACGCGTTGACGACGTCAAGACGCCGACCGGCAGGCGTCACCGACGAAAATTCACCACGCGATCGTCGGTGACGGCGGGACGTATACCGCTCTTACGGTAGTGCCTGGTGCGCCGCGATCGAGTGGGCCAGTGCAGCCGCAGCGGGAAAACATCACGCTCCGAGGGCTTTTGACTCGCTCGATGAGAGTTGGCAACGGCCGCGGTACCCCCCGGGACCCCGGCCGTGCCAAGTTCCTCTTCGCCACTCAACTCATCACCGCAGCGGACTCGGTGAACAGCGGCCCCCACTCGCGACGCGCCGCGGACTGCGCATCGGTGAAGCTGGTCGTCTTCTCGCCATCACCGGCCAGGTGGACCAGCGCCCAGGCCATTGCAAACACCGGCACCCGGTGACGCAGTGCCGCGCTGTGCAATTCGTCGAAAGCCGCGTCCGAGCGGCACCGCCGGAGTCCGATGAGAATGCCCCGCGCGGTATCGAGAATGCGACCGGAGTTCGGGCCACACGTAGTCTGGGCCGGGACCCAGTTCGCCATCATGCTGCGGATACCTCCTGTTGACGCCTTGCCGAAATCCACCACTCAGTGGAGCCAGGATCCCTTGCGAGTCCCCGCAACTCGCGACCCGATCCTTCAAAGGTGCCCTGTGCCATGATTTGTGGATCGACGTGGTTGTGCCAGACCGGCGCCTACATCGATACGCGGTTGTGATCGTGTTGAGATCGATCAGATGCCAAACACGCGGGCGCAGAAGATAATTCGCGTGAGCCTATCAGCTGACCGGCTGATCGTGTTTCAACGAGTCGATTGCCGCTTGCAGCCTGCCCGTAACCTCTTCGGCGACAGGACGCAGCTCCGGCTCGCCGGTAACCTCCACCAGCAGCCCTGGGTTCATCGCTTCGACGAGCACGGTGTCCGCATCATCAGGGTCCGCGCGGACGACGACGTTGCACGGCAGCAGTAGGCCGATCTGGCGATTCGCCTCCACTGCCCGATGCGCCAGCGGCGGGTTGCAGGCGCCGAGGATCAGGTAGTTCTCCATGTCCTCGCCGAGTTTGGCTTTCAGCGTGGCCTTCATGTCGATTTCGGTCAGTACGCCAAATCCCTGCTCCGCGAGCGCCTCACGAGTCCGTCCGACCGCATCTTCGAAAGAGGCCCGCAGCGGTGTTGAGATCGCGATGTCCATTCGACTTTCCTTTCCTGTCCGGAAGCTGCCCACACGCGCCTCAGGCGAGCGCCAGGAACAGCTTCTCCAGCTCGGCTTCGCTCATGGGTGCCGCGCCGTCGGCGGTGGTACCCGCGACACAGTCCTTCAAGCCGGTTGCCACGATCTTGAACCCGGCGCGGTCGAGGGCTCGCGACACCGCGGCGAGCTGGGTGACGACGTCCTTGCAATCGCGGCCCTGCTCGATCATCGAGATCACCCCGGCGAGTTGTCCCTGAGCGCGGCGCAGGCGGTTGAGCACCGCCGTGATGCTGTGCTGATCGCCGACCACTGAATCCTCCGTTTCGTTGCGCTACCCACCAGTACCCCTGGGGGTATATCGCCAACCGCCACTATACCCCATGGGGTATCAAAATCAAGCGGTGGCCGCCGGCCTCACAGAATGGCTCTGAGGTCCTTTGCCTTGGCAATGTCGTCCCAGTCGACGTCGAGCTCGAGCAGAATCTCCTCGGTATGCTGCCCATGCTCTGGAGCACGCGCCGGACCCGGCGGGGTTTCGTTGAATTGGACGGGCGCCGCGACGATCCGGTATTTCTCGCCGTGGTCGTCGACGTTGGTCACCACGTATCCGTTGGGTTCGACTTGCGGGTCGTTGAGGGTCTCTCGCGGCGTGGCCAGCGCGGCCCATACCCCCGGCTCGTCGGCCAGCGCCCTCTGCCAGTGCGCGAGGTCATGGCGGGCGAACGTCTCGGCCACGATCTCGGTCGCCGCGGCCGCATTGGCGATCAGATTGCTCGACGGCACGAAGCGCTCGTCGGTGGCCAGCTCCGGCAGACCGATCCGCTCGCAGAATCCGGCCCAGAATTTGTCGGGCTGCAAGAAGACCAGCTGAATCCACCTGCCGTCCTTGGTCTTGTACCTATTCACGAGTGGATTGATGGCCAACCCCGGCGGCACGCCCGGAATACCGTCGATGTCGAAGAAATCGGCCGCGCAAATCGCCGGTGCGATGGCCCACATCGCCTGGGCCAGCAGTGACGAATCGACGATCGTCGGCTCACCGGTGCGCTCCCGGTGGAACAACGCGGCGCACACGCCCCCGGCCAGGGTCGCCCCGCCCTGCAGATCCCCGAACCCCGGGCCCTGGACGGCGGGTGTTTCGGACCCGAACGGCGTCAATGTGTAGGCGACCCCGCCCCGCGCCAGGTAGGTGGCGGCGTCGAAACCGCCGCGATCCCGGTCCGGGCCACGCACCCCGAGGCCGGTCCCCCGCGCGATGATGATCTTCGGGTTGAACGCGCGGATGTCCTCGACGGTCAGCCGGGCCCGTTCGAGTGCCGCGGGCAGCCAATTGGTCAGGAAGACATCCGCACTGGCCAACAGCCGGCCGAACAGATCCCGCCCGGTGTCGGACTTGACGTCGATGGCGATGCTGCGCTTGCCGCGGTTGCCCAACTCGAGGATGAAGTCGGCGTCCGGGCGGGCCGCTTCGCGGGTGAAACCACCGACGACCAGCGCGCGTCCCGGATCTCCGGACGCGACGCCTTCCACCTTGATCACGTCGGCGCCCCAATCCGCCAGGGCGGCACCGGCCGACGGCACGTACGTCCACGAGGCCAATTCGACGACCCGGACCCCACTCAGCACGCCTGACATCGCCGATCCCCTCAGCCGCCACCATTTCTTGCTATTTTAGATATTCTAGCTACTCTAAGGGATACTGAGAGCCCGGCTGCAGCCATGCGCAGTTTTACGTGGAAGAGATGCGATGGAGCCGACCATTGATCCGATCCGAACGGCTTTGGGCCCCAACGTGGGTCGCCGACATAAGCGCGGGGATAAAGGACGGGCGATGGGCAGGGTAGCGGGCAAGGTGGCCGTGATCAGTGGCGCCGCGCGCGGTCAGGGGCGGTCGCATGCGCGGATGCTGGCCGCGGAGGGCGCGGACATCATTGCGGTGGATCTGTGCGCGGATATCGAAACCAACGAGTACCCGCTGGCGCGGCCCGAGGATCTGGAAGAGACCGCGCGCCTGGTCGAGAAGGAGGGCCAGCGCGCGTTCACCGCGATTGCCGACGTCCGCGACCGGGTGGCGCTGGCCACGGCGATCGACGAAGGTGTCGCGGAGTTCGGGCATCTCGACGTCGTGGTCGCCAACGCGGGCATCTGTCCGCTCACCGCGGGGCTGCCGCCGCAGGCCTTCGCCGACGC
This sequence comes from Mycobacterium sp. IS-2888, assembly GCF_001954215.1. NCBI lineage: Bacteria > Bacillati > Actinomycetota > Actinomycetes > Mycobacteriales > Mycobacteriaceae > Mycobacterium > Mycobacterium sp. IS-2888. The sequence goes on along the minus strand of NZ_MBET01000090.1, from coordinate 147,910 downwards.
GGTGGACGTGGACCTGCTCGGTGTGCTCAACCTGGTGCACGCGAGCCTGAAACATCTGCAAGCCGGCGCGTCGATCGTCGTGATCGGGTCCAACGCGGCATTCATGTCGTCGATGAACACCACCGGGATCGACGGCGGTCCCGGCGGGGCCGGGTATGCGTTCGCCAAACTCGCTGCCGCACATTACGTCAACGACTTCGCCCTGGCGTTGGCGAAGTTCTCGATCCGGATGAACGCCGTGCACCCGACGAATGTCAATACCGACATGTTGCACAGCGCGCCGATGTACCGGGCCTTCCGACCCGACTTGAAAGAACCGACACGTGAGGATGCCGAACCGGTTTTCCCGGTGGTCCAGGCGATGCCGATCCCCTACGTCGAACCCGAGGACATCAGCGAGGCAGTGGTGTTCCTCGCCTCCGACGCGGCACGCTACATCACCGGCCAGCAGCTGCGGGTGGACGGCGGCGGCTTCCTCAAGGTCAAGCCTTGGTCGGGTGCGTGACGGCAGTGGCACCAATCGGACTGCACCGCAACGGAACTACGCGATGACCGACGCTCACTCCCCAGACGTACAGCGTGACATCTACGCGCTCATGATCCTGATGAAGGCGGCCGATGACCGACTGTCCAAAGGAATCGGCACCGGCGAGTTCATGTGCGTGTATTGGCCCTCGCGCGGCCAGGAGGCGATCGCCGCAGCGATGGGCGTCTCGCTGCGAGCCGACGACCAGCTGGTGACCACGTACCGGGGTCTGCACGACCTCATGGGCAAGGGGGTTCCGCTCGAGGAGATCTACGGCGAGATGATGGGACGCACCGTCGGCGCCAGCCGCGGCAAAGGCGGCACCATGCACATCGCCAAACCCGACAAAGGCGTGATGCTTTCGACCGGGATCGTCGGAGCCGGGCCGCCGGTGGCTGTGGGCCTGGCGATGGCCGCCAAACGCAAGGGCATCGACCGCGTCACGGTGGTCAGCTTCGGTGACGGCGCCACCAACACCGGCTCGTTTCACGAGGCGGCGAACATGGCCGCGTTGTGGGACCTGCCGATGGTGTTCGTGTGCCAGAACAACCAGTACGCCGAGATGACGCCGACCGCCGACACCATGAAGCTCGAACGGGTCGCCGACCGGGCCGCCGGTTACGGCATGCCCGGCATCCGGGTGGACGGCAACGACCCGCTTGCGGTGAAGTCCGCGCTTGACGACGCGCTGCGGCGGGCGCGCGACGGAGCCGGGCCCACCTTCATCGAGTGCGTGACGTTCCGCTTCCGCGGCCACTACTTCGGCGATCGGATGCCGTACATCCCCAAGGACCAACTGGCGGAGGCGATGGCGGCCGACCCGGTGCCGCGGTTCCGCGGCCACCTCGCCGAAGCCGGCATCTGCACCGAGGACGAGCTCGACCGCATCGACACCGAGGCCGTCGCGGCCGTGGAGGCGGCGTTGAAAACCGTCATGGGCGCGGAATCCCCGTCGAGCGAGGAACTCGACCAGGACGTGTACGCAACCCCGATCAAGTTCCCGGTGTAACGACATGGACGACAAAGAGATGACCATGCGCGAGGCGCTGAACCTCGCGCTGGACGAGGCGCTGGCGACCGATGACCGAGTCTTCTTGCTGGGCGAGGACATTGCCGATCCGGGGGCTTCCGGTCCAACCGCCGGGCTGTCGACGAAGTACGGCCACGACCGTGTCCTGGACACGCCGATCTCGGAAGCCGCGATCGTCGGCGCGGCGATCGGCGCCGCGATCGACGGACTGCTGCCGGTGGCCGAGATCATGATCATGGACTTCATCGGCATCGCGGCCGACCAGCTGATCAACAACGCCGCCAAACTGCGATTCATGACCGGCGGGCGCACGACGGCGCCCATCACGGTCCGCACCCAGGTGTACGCGGGACTGGCCACCGGCGCCACGCATTCCCAGAGCCTGGAGGCGTGGTTCATGCACATCCCCGGGATGAAGGTGATCGTGCCCTCCACACCCCGCGACGGCAAAGGCCTGCTGACTTCGGCGATCTTCGACGAGGACCCCTGCCTGTTCGTCGAGACGATCCGCCTGCAGGGCAAGAAGGGCCCGGTTCCGCTCGACCCGGGATTCTCGATCCCGTTGGGCCAGGCCGACATCAAGCGCCCCGGCACCGACGTGACGCTGATCGCCTACGGACGCCCGGTGCACGACGCGCTCGCGGCCGCGGACACGCTGGCCGAGCAGGGCGTGAGCGCGGAGGTCGTCGACCTGCGCACCCTCGTTCCCCTCGACGTCGAGACGATCGTCGATTCCGCCCGCCGCACCCACCGAGCCGTAATCGTCCACGACGCAGTGCAATTCGCCGGGCCCGGAGCGGAAATCGCCGCGATTCTGCAATCGGAGTTGTTCGGTGAGCTGGCCGCCCCCGTCGAGCGGGTCGGCGCCAGGTTTGTCCCCAACCCGGCCGCGGCCGCGCTCGAGGCGCAGATGTACCCGTCGCCGGCCCGGATCGTAGCGGCCGCGCAGCGAACCCTGGACAGGGCGGAAGCGCGTGGCTGACTTCGTCATTCGTATCCCACGAGTATCGGTGGCCGTCTCGGAAGCCGAACTGACCGACTTCCTGGTCGATGCCGGTGAGCATGTCGAAGAGGGCACCCCGATCTACGTGATCGCCACCGAAAAGGTGGAACAGGAAATCGAAGCCGGGGCGTCGGGCACCGTGCAGTGGACGGGCCAGCTCGGCACCACCTACGACATCGGCGCCGAAATCGGCGTCATTACTTCATAATCGGCAAAGCGAAAGGTACGCACACACATGGACCTCAATGAGACCCGCGAGAGAATCATCTACGAAAAGGAAGGCCCCATCGCACGGGTCACGCTGAACTGGCCCGAGAAGGCCAACGCCCAGGACCAGAAGCTGGCCGAAGAGGTCGACGCGGCACTGCTGGACGCGGACCGCGACTACGACATCAAGGTGCTGATCCTCAAGGCCAACGGCAAGGGCTTCTGCTCGGGGCACGCCATCGGCAACAACGCGGTCGACTACCCGGAGTTCGTCGAGGGCGCCAAACACATGGGCACACCGTGGAAGCCGCAGACCGACCTGTTCGTCAAGCCCATCCTGAACCTGTGGGAGTTCTCCAAGCCGACCATCGCGGCGGTGCACGGCTACTGCGTCGGCGGCGGCACCCACTACGGGCTGACCACCGACATCGTCATCGCCGCCGAGGACGCCTACTTCTCCTACCCGCCGCTGCAGGGCTTCGGCATGCCGTCGGGCGAATGCTCGATCGAGCCGTGGGTCTTCATGAACTGGCGCCGGGCGGCCTATTACCTGTACCTCGCCGAGGTCATCGACGCCAAGAAGGCGCTGGAGGTCGGCCTGGTCAACGAGGTGGTGCCGAACGACCAACTGGAAGCGCGCGCCGACGCCATCGCCCGCCACATCGCCCAGGCACCGCTGACGACGTTGCTGGCGACCAAGGCCAACCTCAAGCGGGCCTGGGAGCTGATGGGAATGCGGGTGCACTGGCAAAGCTCCAACGACCTCGTCGCGTTGGCCTCGATCAGCAGGGACGTGCAGGAGCTGATACAGCAGGTGTTCAAGGACAAGGTGCTGCCGTCCGAGCAGGCCCGGCGCCAGGCCGCGGCGGCCGCGTCGACCGACGGCGCCGCGACCACGTAACCGTTCGAGGTTCGCTGGTGAACATCGCCGATCACGCGATCGCTGCCACCGAGGCGCCGGCCTTGATCATGGCCGGCGGCCCCACGATCTCGTTCGGCGAGTTGCACGCCCGCAGCCTCCGGGTCGCCGCGATGCTGCACGGCGCCGGGCTGCGCCGTGGCGACGGGGTCGCCCTGGTGCTGCCGAACCGGCCCGAGTTCTTCGAAATCACCTGGGGCTGCCAGCTTTCCGGGCTCTACTACACGCCGGTCAACACGCACTTCACTGCCGAAGAAGTCTGCTATGTCATCGACGACTCCGACGCCAAGGCGGTCTTTGTCGATGCCTCGATGGGCGAACTCGCGGCTCACGTTCGCGACGTCAACGCGGCGGTCGAGGTCCACCTGGTCGTCGGGGGTGCCGCGCCGCCGGGCTGGCGGGCCTATGAGGACGCGCTGGCCGCGGCCGGTGATCCGCCGCCGACGGCGGACGGCTCGGAGATGCTCTACTCGTCGGGCACCACGGGACGTCCCAAGGCCGTTCGCCGCCCGCTTCCGGGCGACGGCAACGGCTCGTGGGCCCAGTCGGTGCTGGAGCTGGCGCTCACCCACAAGTACGGGATGGACCGATCGAGCGTGTACCTCTCCCCCGCGCCGCTCTACCACGCCGCCGGGGTGAACTACACCATGGCGGTCCATCGGGTGGGCGCCGCGGCGATCGTCATGGCGAAATTCGACGCCGAGACCGTTTTGCAACTCATCGAGACGCACGGCGTCACCCACGCGCAGTTCGTGCCGACGATGTTCGTCCGGATGCTCAAGCTGCCCAGGGCCGTCCGCGACAAATACGACGTCTCCAGCCTGCGGTGCGTCATCCACGCGGCCGCCCCTTGCCCGGTCGACGTCAAGCATCAGATGATGAAGTGGTTCGGCCCCATCATCCACGAATACTACGGGGGCACTGAGGGATTCGCGGGTACCACGATCGGTCCCGAGGAGTGGCTGGCCCATCCCGGTTCGGTGGGCATACCGATGGCGCCGGTGCACGTCCTCGACGAGGACGGACGGGAGCTTCCCACGGGGCAGCCTGGAGAGCTTTACTTCGAAGGTGGGCCCGATTTCGAGTACTTCAAGGATCCCGCGAAGACCGCGTCGGTGTCCAACGACCGCGGCTGGCGCTCCCTGGGCGACATGGGCTACGTCGACGAGGACGGGTACATGTACCTGACCGATCGATCGACGTTCATGATCGTCTCCGGTGGGGTGAACATCTACCCGCAGGAGGCCGAGAACGTCCTGGTGATGCATCCGAAACTGGTCGATGCGGCGGTTTTCGGCGTGCCCAACGACGAGTTCGGCGAAGAGGTCAAGGCCGTCGTACAACCGGCCGAAGGCGTCACGCCCGGGCCCGATCTCGAGGCGGAGCTCATCGAATACTGCCGGGTACACCTGGCCGGCTACAAGTGCCCGCGCACCGTCGAATTCGAGCCCGAACTGCCCCGGGACCCGAACGGAAAGCTCTACAAAAGGCGTATCCGCGAACGCTATTGGCAGGGCAGGGCGTCGCGCATCCTATGAACGAGGGAACGAAAATGGTGAGCACCGATGTGCACTGGACGCCGCTGCCGGTGCCGTGGGCGGTGGAGACGGTCGACCGGATTCCCAAGCAGCGCTACTACGATCCGGAGTTCTACGCGCTGGAGAAGGAGATGTTCTGGCCGCGCGTGTGGCAGATGGCCTGCCGGCTCGAGGAAATCCCCAAGCCCGGCGACTTCGTGGAGTACGAGATCCTCGACGAGTCGATCATCGTGGTGCGAGTCGACGCCCGGAACGTCCGCGCGTACCACAATGCGTGCCGTCACCGCGGGGTAAAGCTGGTGGAGGGCAACGGAAATCGGCGTACCTTCGTCTGCCCGTTCCACGGCTGGTGCTGGGGCATCGACGGCCGCAACACGTTCGTGTTGCGACCGGAGGAGTTCGCCGAGGAGAACCTGCGCCCGCACGACCTGCAACTCGTCTCCGTCCGGTGCGAGCTTTGGGGTGGCTGCGCATGGATCAACCTCGACGACGGCGCGCCCCCGTTGCGGGACTGCATGGAGCCGTTCGCCTCGATCTATGACGCCTGGAAGGTGGAATCGCTGCGCGTCGAGTGGTGGCAATCGTGTCGACTACCGGTGAACTGGAAGCTCGCGACGGCGGCGTTCATGGAGGGCTACCACGTCCCGCAGACGCACCCGCAGCTGCTCCCCTCGGCGCAGACGGGCAGCCCGTCCGAGGCGGTGCATCCCGTCGTCGCCAGCAGCCTGTACTTCATGCGCACCCTCGGCGACGGCATGGGCGGCATGACCCACGAGAACGACATCCGCATCGCCGAGGGGCTGCAGACCATCGCGCTTCCGTCCGATCCGGCCGAGGCGATGACCGCCTGGCGTAGCGCCCTCAACGACGCCGTGGTCGGCTGGCACCGGGCCCGCGGCAGCGACATGCCGGACCTCAACGATCTGATCCGCCGCGGGATCACCGACGCGATCGGCTTCTGCTTCCCGCACCACTTCATCCTGCCCACCTACAGCAGCGCCTCGTCGTACCGGATCCGCCCGCTGGGTCCCGAGGAAACGTTGTTCGAAATCTGGTCGTTGACCCGTTTGCCCGCGGACCAGTCCGCGGGCAAGCCGACACCACCCGAGCCGATGGCGCCCGACGATCCGCGCTGGCCACCGATCCCCGCCCAGGACTTCTCGAACCTGCCACGTCAGCAAAAAGGGCTGCACTCCAAGGGATTCGAATACATGCGGCTGTCGAATCGGATCGAGGGACTGATCTCCAACTTCGAACGCGTCGTCGACGGCTTCCTCGCCGGCCTGCCGTACGAATCGCTGGTGCCCGCGATTCAGAAGACCAACACCACCATTGACGTTCCGGTCGCCGACCTCGGCTTTGGCTCGAGCACCGCCGCGGAGGCACGATGACGACCCGGTGGGACCGCTCCGTCGACCTGCTCATCGCCGGAAGCGGCGGCGGTGGCATGGTCGCCGGGCTGGCCGCGCTCGACTCTGGGCTGGAGCCGCTGATCGTCGAGAAGCAGGCCCTGGTGGGCGGTTCCACCGGACTCTCGGGCGGCATCGTGTGGATGCCGAACAACCCGTTGATGCGGGCCGACGGAATCGCCGATTCGCACGAGGCCGGTTTGGCATATCTGGCCGACGTGGTCGGCGACATCGGCGCCGCGTCCTCGCCCGCACGTCGTGAAGTCTTTCTCACCGCCGGCTTCGAGATGATCAATTTCCTTGTTCGCAAAGGGGTCCGGCTGATCCGATGCGCAGGCTGGAGCGACTACTACCCAAACCATAAGGGCGGCAACGAGTCCGGACGCGCGGTCGAAGGCGTTCCCTTCGACGCCGCCGAGCTCGGGAGCTGGCACGACAAGGTGCAGCCGCCGCTGGCGAAGAACTACGGGTACGTGGTGCTGACCAACGAGCTGCGCTCGGTTCAGTATTTCAACCGTTCGCCGCGCGCGTTCGCGGTGGCGACAAAGGTGTTCCTGCGCACCGCATCCGCGCGGATCCGCCGGCGCCAGATCCTGACCAACGGCGCCTCGCTGATTGCCCAGATGTTGAAGGCGCTGATCGATCTCGGCGGGGATCCTGGGGGCGAGCCTCCGTTGTGGACCGATGCCCCGATGGAGGACCTCATCGTCGAAGACGGCCGGGTCGTCGGCGCCCGCGTCCGCCACGACGGCGAAACGCTGAACATCGAGGCGCGCAAGGGCGTGCTGCTGGCCGCCGGCGGCTTTGGCCACAACAAGGAGATGCGGCGCAAATACAGCGGGGACCAGCCGAACGAGGCGCAGTGGTCGATCGCCAACGCCGGGGACACCGGCGAGGTGTTGCAGACGGCGATGCGCCTGGGCGCCAAAACCGATCTGCTGGACGAAGCATGGTGGCTGCCGTCGGTTTTCATCGCCAACGGTGGCGCCGCGGCCGCGTCACTCGGGTCGGGAAGGCAGCGACCCGGGGCCATCTACGTCGACTCGACGGGCCGCCGGTTCTGCAACGAGTCCAACTCCTACGTCGAGGTCGGCAAAGCGATGTATGCCAACAAGGCGGTGCCGTGCTGGATGATCTTCGACGAGGGTTACGTTCGCCGATACGTCACCAGCAGCAATCCCCTCAAACGCAACCGGCAGCTGCCGCCCGAGCTGATCGAGGGCGGCGCGGTGAAGCGGGCCGACACCATCGGCGACCTCGCCCGTGAAATCGACCTTCCCGCAGACGAACTGGCGCGCACCGTCGCGCGGTTCAACCGGTTCGCCGCCAAGGGCCTGGACCCCGACTTCGGCCGCGGGCAATCGGCCTACAACGACTGCCTGGGCGATCCCGGCTACCGCCCGAACGCTGCGGTCGGCCCGCTCGACCGCGCGCCGTACTACGCCACCAGGGTGCTCCCGGCGGACGTCGGGACGTGTGGGGGTGTGATTACCAACGAATACGCGCAGGTCCTCGACGAGCAGGACCGGGTGATCGAGGGTCTGTACGCCACCGGCAATACCACCGCGACGGTGATGGGCCGGACGTATCCGGGCGCCGGCGCGAGCATCGCCAACACGATGGTGTTCGGTTACGTCGCGGCGCGCCATGCCGCGGGCCGCAAGATCGCCGGCGAGATGAGCCGCTAACTCCCCGCGCCCGGCTCCAACGTGACTGCAGCGTCACGCTCGGCCTCGAACGTGACTGCAGCGTCACGTTCGCGGGGCTAGTCCCCCGAGTCCGTCTCGTCGCGGCCGATGAATTCGCGCGGCTTCATGCCCGACTGCATGAGCTCGGCCCGCCGCGCCTGAACATCGGACGCCGCACCGACCATGTTGGTCAGGATGTGACTGACCTGCAGATGTACCCGCATGCCCATCAGCTCCCAGGCCCGCTTGACGTTGCTCTTCACCGCCATCAGCGTGGTCAACGGGATTTGCGCGATCTTGCGCGCCATCTCCTCGACGGTGTCCTCGAGATCTTCGCGTGGCACCACCCTGTTGAGCAGGCCCCAATCCAGGGCTTGCTGCGCGGACAGCGTCGGCGCCAGCAACAACCAGTCCATGGTCCGGTGCCAGTTCATCATCAACCACGGCTCGATCATGGTGTGGCCGCCGGGTTCCCCGAGGCTTTGGGCCAGCGGCATCTGGAAATACGCGTCCTCGGACGCCACGCAGAAATCCGTCAGCAGCCCGAGATAAATCCCGCCGCCCATGCAATAACCGTGGATCTGCGAGATCGTCGGTTTGGGGAATTCCCACAAATACAGCGTCGGCCACAGGAACAGGTCCGCGGTGCCCTTATAGAGATCCTCGAACGTATTCCCGAAATCCGGGTACGGGTTCTCGTCCGGACCCCAGCGGGCCACGTGGCCGCCGCAGAAGCCCTTGCCGTTGGCCTTGAGAATGACGACCTTGATCTCCTTGTCGCGGTCGGCCTCCTTCAGGCAGCCGTCGACTTCGGTGACCAGAACCGCATCTTTGGTGTTGGCCTTTTCGGGCCGATTCAGAATGATCCGGGCAATCGGCGGTTCGCGTTCGTAAATGACCGCTTCGAGCTCGCGCCGCTCCATCTTCGTGACATTACCGGACACGGGATTCGCTTAGTGGTTGCGCGATCTCGGCGCTAGGAGTGAGCTGTAGGCCATGACGACTCCGTCGGACCGGGTAGCCCGTCTCGACCTGGTTGCCCGGCTCAAATCCTCCTACCCAGAACTTCCCGACGCGCCGACACCCGATCTGATCGACCACGAGCGGTTCGACGCGTACACCAAGACCCCGCACGACGTCGGCGGCGAACCGGATGCCCCGATCCCGTGGGAGAACAAGCAATACGAGGCATGGGAAGAAAACACCTATGTCATGTGTGAGGTTCTCGGCTGGCGCGGAATCTGGCTGTCGGAGGAACGCCGCCGGATGGGCAACGTCGACCTGGGGCGCACGATCTACCTCGGACTGCCCTACTACGGGCGCTGGCTGCTGGCCGTCGCACGCGTCCTTGTCGAGAAGCATCACATCGGCCTGACCGAGTTGGCCGAACGGATGGCCGAGGTGAAGGGCCGGTATCAAGGTGGCCTGCAGGGCAAGCCCCTCGAGGCCAAGCCGAAGTTCGAAGGCGATCCGTCCACCGTCGACCGCAACCGTCACCATACGCACGCGGTCGGCAAGGGCGACCCCCAGGTGTACGCCGGACAAGCGGGCGAGCCGAAGTTCCGGGTCGGCGACCAGGTCGTCGTTCGGGACCTGCCCATCCTGTTTTATACCCGCACCCAGGAGTATGTGCGTGGCGCCAAGGGCGAGATCGCCGTCGTCTCGTACGAAAGCCCCGCTGCCGAGGATGAAACCTGGGACGGGCCCGACCAGAAGCCCGAATGGTTCTACATCGTTCGGTTCAACCTCGCCGAGCTGTGGCACGGCTATACCGGGCCGGACACTGACACGGTGCAGACGGAAATCCCCGAGCGGTGGCTCGAAGCGGCCGGCGAAAGGACCTCAGCGTGACCGCACACGACCACGACCACGACCACGACCACGACCGTACCGCCGCACCGATGGTGGATGAGATCACCGACTTCGAAGTACTCGAGATCGCCCTTCGCGAATTATGTATCGAGAAGGGGATTTTCACCGCTGAGGACCATCGCCGCTTCACCGAATTCGCCGAGCAGATCGGCCCGACGCCCGCCGCTCACCTCGTGGCCCGGGCATGGCTCGATCCTGGCTTCAAGAAGCTGGCCCTCTCCGATCCGCTTGCGGCCAGTAGGGAAGTCGGTGTCGACTGGCTGCAACCGACGGGTTTCGGAACACCGAGTGACTTCACGGCCTTTCACGTGCTCGAAGACACGCCCACCCTGCACCACGTCATCGTGTGCACGTTGTGCTCCTGCTATCCGCGCCCCATTCTTGGCAATTCACCCGAGTGGTACCGCACACCCAACTTCCGCCGCCGCATCGTGCGCTGGCCGCGGCAAGTGCTGGCGGAGTTCGGGCTGTACCTCCCGGAAGAGGTCGAGATTCGCGTGGAGGATTCCAACCAGAAGCACCGTTTCATGGTGATGCCCGTCCGTCCTGAAGGAACCGAGGGCTGGACCGAAGACCAGCTCGCCGAAATCGTCACCCGCGATTGCCTGATCGGTGTCGCTTTGCCCAAAGCGGGGGTGACCTCCAACGTGATCACCCAAACGCGCCCGGCCATCCATCCCGTGGACTAGCGACAGATGAGCAATTCGATCGCACCGTTGTCCAAAATTGTTGAACGCAACCAGGTCTGGAGCCGCATGGCGGCCAAGCATGGCGTCGATAACCCCGTGCCGCCGTGGAAGACGAGCCTCGACGGCATGTGCGATGCGCTCGACCAAAGTGCTTGCGGCCCAGAAATACTCAGCTTCGTCGATCGGCGTGACGAAGAGGACGCGTTGTCGGCAACCGTTTACTCGAATCTGCCCTACCCCGAGAACCGGCTGGTTGCGCTGGCGCACTCGCTGGTGGCGCGTGGCGTCATCGACGAGGCGGAGCTCGAAGAGCGAATGGCCGTGGTGCGGGCCAGGCTGGAGGCCTGAGTCGTCAAGCGCGGGCCAGCAACCAGGCGCAGCCCTCCCCTTCGCCGGCGGCCACCACGTTGAGTGCGGCGAATGCCGCGGGCAGCTCGCCGGGCGTGGCACGGAATGGCCCGGGCTCGGCCCCTACTTCGCTGAGTGCCGCGATCGCGAGCAAGCCGCCGGGCGCAAGCCGCCCGATGATTGCCCCGTCCAGGCGGCGGTCGCGGAATTTGTGGCAGAGGACGACGTCGACGGGCGGCCCGTCCGGCAGACCGTCGTCGAGATCGACGACATCGAACCGGCAGCGATCGGCGACGCCGCGTCGCTCGGCCAGATGCCGCGCGTGGGTGATGGCCACCGGAGAGACGTCCAGCCCCCAGACCGTCAAGCCTCGGCGGGCCAGCCAGACCGCGCCGAGCCCCTGGCCGCATGCCACATCGAGGGCCCGGCCCGCGGTCGGGAATGCCTCCGCATAGCCGGCGAACACGCCGGGTGGGTCGGGGTCGCCGGCGTCGGCCGGGCCCCGGCTGGTGTACCGCTGATCCCAGCGGTGGCGGTCCTCCCTGCTCACAGGCGCCACCTTAAGCGCGTGGGTGGCTACCGCCGCACGGCCGGTGTCTCCGCGTCGACACGCGGCGCCGGACGGGGGTCGCCCCAGCGTTTCGCGATCGCTCCCCACGGGTCCGCGTGGTGACCGGGGAATCCGCGATACGGCGAGCGCCGACGGAGATACCAACGCAGCACGGGCGCGAGCGGCCGCAGCAGCCAACGGCGCCAGCCCACCCTGGCGCGGATCTCGGCGTACATCGCGGGCAGCGAATGACGTTGGTAACCAAGCACATTCTGCGCGTGCTCGGTGTCCATCCAGTCAGTGGCGAACCAGGCCCGGTCGTCGTCGGGGTTGCCGGGCCGTCCCGCCGGCAACCCGCCCCGCAAGCCCATTGCCGCGACGGCCTCGGTGGTCACGTTGGCCTGCGTGACGCGGTGGGTGTCGTCGCCGCCGACGAGAAATATTTCGCGGACGTGCTCGGTTTCGGTGGCCGCGCGAAATGCGCGGGCGACGTCGCGCACGTCGACGGTTTGGATGCGTCCGTCGGAGGGCAGTACCGCTTCGAAGAAGATCAGGTCGCGGTCCAGTGCCCACTGCGGTTCGGCCAGGAGCACCCCGCCGAGCCGGAGTATCACCCAGTCCAGCTCCGAATTGGTCACGCACTCCTCCGCCAGGACCTTGTGGGCGCCGTAGAGGTCGCTGGGTTGCGTCGGCGTCGACGTCGTCAACAACTCATCGGTGCGGTGCGGATTGCGGGCGCCGTAGACCGCGACGCTGGACGCTTGCACGAAACGCGGCGGGGTCGGCATCGCCGAGGCCGCCCGGACCAGGCTCGCGGTGGCGTCCACATTGACCGCGTGTGCCAGCCCGGGGCGCGCATAGCAGAAAGGCGGAATGATGGCGGCCAAATGAATGACGGCCGTGGGTGTTACGTCGGCGAGCAGGGCGTCCACGTCCGTCGCCGAGGTCAGGTCGGCCCACCGTACGTCCACCCCGGGGCGGGCGGTGAAGGCGTCGGCGCGTTTGCGATTCGCGGGAACGTCGAGATCCGTCGCGACAACCCGGCAACCCTGGCTGGCGAGCTCGGCCACCACCGCCGAGCCGACCAGGCCGAATGCCCCCGTGACGAGAACACAACTATCGGTCATGGCGGCCCCCCTCGACAAATTTCTGGACAGATGTCTGTATTTGGTGCCCGAGGCTAGCGGCTTCACCGCCAGCGGGCAAGGTCAACCAAACTGCGAAAGGACGCCGTATTCGCCGTAATAGGTGGATCGGCGCCGCCCGCGCGCAGAATTGTCGGCTCTACCTTTTGTTCCCTACACTGGACGGGTGTCTAGAGACGTTGCTCCTCCCGTCCGCGCTGGGGCACGCACATCCCGCCGGTCCGACCGCCGGCCCGGGCAGACGATCCGCAAAGTACTCGACGCCGGTCTGGCGGAATTGCGCGAATCGTCCTACGCCACCCTGACCATGCGTGCCGTCGCCAGCCGGGCCGGTGTATCGCCGGCCAGCGCCTACACGTACTTTCCGTCGAAAAGCGCGTTGGTGGCGGCCGTGTATCTGCGCTTACTGCGGGAACTTCCGCTGCACACCCACAACGACACCACCAAGACCCGGGTCAGTGCGACGATGCGGGACATGGCGATGGTCGTCGCCGACGAGCCGGAGTTGACCATCGCATGCGGGGCGGCGCTGATGGCCGACGATCCGGCGGTCAAGCCGCTGCGCGAACAGATCGGCGAAGAGGTGTCCAGACGGATCGGGGCCGCGCTAGGCCCGGGCTGGCCGCGCGCGGTGAAATCCACCTTGCAAATGACTTTCGCCGGTGCCCTGATGACGGCGCGGTTCGTCAGCTACGACGAAATCGCCGGCCAACTCGACGAGGCGGTCAACCTCATACTCGGGGCATCCGTCGCCTGAGACGCCGGACGGCTGTGCCCCCACGGCGCCGTCGCTGCACACTCGAGGCCGTCGGCGCACACTCGATAGAGGGCCGCTGTGACGGGCGGCGAGATCGAGGAGGTCGAACCGTGGACGATGGGCTGCGGTCGGTGGGAGACGTCGGCAGCGCCGACTTCGACGTGGCGGATCGGTTGGCCATCATCAACCTGTTCGGCGCGTACGCCTACACCTATGACGAGAACCTCCTCGACGACTTCCGCGCGCTGTTCACCGAGTCGCCGCAACTCGTCCTGCAGCACGAGGGCAAAACACTCTCGGGAGACGTCGACACGGTGATGAAGTTGCTCGCGGTCCGAAAAGAGGACTTCAAGGCCGAGAACAACCAGCGCCGGCACGCACTGAATTCGTTCTGGTTCTCCAGCCAGGGCGCGACCGAAGCGACCGGATACTGCTATGTCCAGGTGTTCGCGATCCGGGACGGGGGCCCGCCGACCCCCGACCTGTCGGGCTGCTACGAGTTCACCGCGGTCAAGGAGGACCGCATGTGGAAATTCAGCCGGTGGGTGCTGGCGATCGACCAGGCGGGCCCGCGCGACACGGCGTAGGCGCCGAAATGGATTGCATCGCTTGATGATCCCTCATCCGAAGCTTCCCGCCTCGAGCATTTCGAGGGCCGCGTCGATGTTGGGCATGATCGTCGGACCGTAGTTGCTCACCACCTGCCCGAGCGCGCGGGCGATGTGCGGGCCGACGGCGGCCGCGGCGAGGACCTCCTCGGCCAGCACGATGCCATTCACCACGTGGGCCGCGGCGAGCCGCCCGTCTGCGGTGAGCTCGTAGCGCCAGTCACCGATCTGGATGCGCTCGGGCTGCGAGCGGAAAAATCCCCGCCGTGCCGGGGTCAGGATCACTCCCGGCACACCACAGAACACCCTGACCACTAGCCCAACTCCCCCGGGACCGGCCAACGCGGTTCCGACGGCGCGGCTGACCCGGTCGTGGTCGAAGCCCGTCATCACTCGCTCATCGGCAACACGAACGACGGTGTGATGGTCTGGGGTTCGCCGTTGCGGCGCACGGCGGTTCCCGCAACATAGAACTCGACGGTGTGATGTCCCCAGGCATAGTTGGAGACGGCGAAATGCACGCCGACGATACCGTTGCCGCCGTCTCGCTCGGCCTCGCTCTGCATGCGTGACATCGCCAGTTCACGGGCCTGGTAGCTGCCCTGCGTCCACTGCGGCATCTCCGCGTTGCGGCCCACCTGCTTCAGCATCGTCAAAAACCCTTGCACGGCAACGTGGAACACGCAGTTGCCCATCACGAACGCAACCGGCGTATACCCGGAGCGCAGCAGCGTCGTCAGATCCTGTCCGGACAGGTGGCTGGTGAAGGCCTGCCCGTTGCCGCGTCGAAAGGCCCCCGGCTTGGCCGTGTAGCGCACGGCCGTACCGACGGCGATGAACTCGAGGTGTTCGCCCTCTTGGTGACGCCATTCGAGCCGCACACCCACCACGCCGTCCGCACCCAGCGAATCGGCCTCGGCCTGCATCCGCGACATCGCGTTCCAGCGCGCGCGGTACGTCGCGTCGGTGAGCACGGGCAACTCCGATTGTTGCCTGATGCCGGTGAATTGGTAGCCGACGTGATAGACGGAGACGCCCATCACGAGTTCAATCGGCTCGAAACCCGCCCCATGCAGCAAGGCGAATTCATTGATCGACAGGTCAGATGTAAAGACCTTCCCGGCGTGCGACAGCCGTTCGCTGGCGACAGGGTCGAGCGGGTTCGGTTGCATTGGCAAATAGCCTCCTGGGTCCCGCACAGCGTAGGACGCAGGAGGCTCACGCACACCTCTAACCGGCGACTAACCGGCGACTAACCGGCGACATCAGCTATCTTCCGGTTGCCCTGCAGGGCATTCCAGCAACTCTTTGAGCGCATCGGGAAACGCGTCGGCGATACCCCACAGGTCCGGCACCAGGTCGGGGCAGGCGATGATGCCGATACCGAGTCCAGTGTTGAGCGACATGACGGTGATGTTGAGTCCGGCGAAGCCGAGGACCGGGCCGAGCGGATACATCGTGTCGACTTGGCAACCGAGGAAATACAACTGGGCCTGCGGTCCGGGCACATTCGACAGGATCAGGTTGTAGACGGGACTGTGCGGAATACGGGGCAGGATCCGCATGGCGGTCCCGAACATCGTCGGGCCGCCGAACTGAGTCCAGTCGTGCAGCAAGGTAGGACCCATCGCCGTGGTGTGGTCCTTTGCGGCGGCGTTTCCAGTGGCGATCGTGTGAATGCGCGTGGCGGGGTCGCTGATCTGGCTCTCCACGCGGCAGAACATCCATGTGGTGTGGTTGCGCCCGGGTCGGTCGGATTTGCCGTGCACCGACACCGGGACGGCGGCCACCAGCGGGGTGTCGGGCAGCTCGCCGCGCTCGAGCAGGAATCGCCGCAACACCCCCGCGCACAGGGCCACCACCACGTCGTTGATGGTCACCCCGAACCGCTCCTTGACCCTCTTGACGTCGCGCATGTCGAGCTGGGTGTAAGCGATGTTGCGAGTCGCACCGACCGGGCCATTGAACGGGGTCGGTGGGGCATTGAAGGGCGCGGCCATGGTGCGGCCTTCGCGCGCGCGCAGAGCCGTCTGTATCAGTGTTCGCATCGTTGCGGGGACCACAGTCGCCAGGCGCAACGGTCGCATCGCGAATCCCATCAGTCCGCTCGCGGCGATCTGCAGCGGATTGCCGCCACCGGCGCCCCGGACTGCCCTGGGTGGCGGCGCGTCGGGCTGCAGGCTGCAGAGTTGGGCGAGCAGGTTCGCGCCCCCAACCCCGTCGACGATGGCGTGATGAACCTTGAGCATCACTGTCACCGCGTCACTCCGTACGCCGCCCTCGAGCACCCACATCTCCCACAGCGGGCGATGGCGATCCAGCGGCAACCCGGCGATATACCCGCAGATCTCCGCCAGGTCGCGGCGGCCCCCAGGCCCGGGCACGTCGAGACGATGCAGGTGGCGCCTCAGTTGGAACTTCTCGTCGTCCACCCACACCGGGTGGTCCAGGTTCAGCTGGTTGTCGGCGAGCTTCATGCGGAATTCCGGTACGGCCCTCACGTGCTTCGCCAGTGCGGCGCGGTAACGGCGGTACGTATAGCCGCCGGGCATCGTCGACGTGTCCAGCTCCAAGATGCAACACACGTTTAGCGGCTGCGTCGGCGTTTCCATATAGAGGAAGAACGCGTCAAGCCCACTCAGTCGTTCCATACTCGCCTTCTCGACTATTGATGTCGAGAACCCCCGGTTCCCCAACAGAGTTTAAGTAGCAGAGATGTGGAGATCCACCGTCTGACAGGTCTTTTCGCGTTAAATCCGTATGAGCGCGATGCGATTTCGCGGATTCGGACACAACGACATCCCGGGCGCGCCCGCACCCAGTTGTTGACGGACGGACTTCCCCGAACGGCGAGGAACCTAAACATCAGAGCCTGGCCGACCCTCGCGCCCGCTGCCGCCGGCTGAACCGATCGGGGTTCGGACTCGTTATGTCGGATATCAGCGCCGTGCGGACTCGCGGGAGGATCATGTTCAGACGGGTCGACACCTGCGCCGGTCCCAAACACAAACTGCTGACCATCGATCTCCTGGACGTGGTGCGCGAGTACCGGGTCGGCGGCCAAACCGTGCGCGCGCTCGACAAGATCAGCCTGCGGCTCGAGGGTGGGCAGTTCATCTCGATGGTCGGGCCGTCGGGGGCGGGCAAGAGCACGTTGCTGCATCTGCTCGGCGCGTTGGACTCGCCGGACTCCGGTTCGATCGAATTCGACGGCGACGAGATCGGCCAACTTTCCGACGGGCAGCAGTCGGAGTTTCGCCATCATCGCGTGGGCTTCATATTCCAGTTCTTCAATCTGCTGCCAACCCTGTCGGCGTGGGAGAACGTGGCGGTGCCGAAGCTGCTCGACGGCGTCCGGCTGGGCAAGGCCAAACCGGAGGCGATGCGGCTGCTCGAACGAGTGGGGCTGGGCAACCGGACCCAGCACCGCCCCGCGGAGCTGTCCGGCGGCCAGATGCAGCGCGTCGCCGTGGCTCGCGCGCTGATGATGGACCCGCCGCTGATTCTCGCCGACGAACCGACCGGGAACCTCGATTCCACAACGGGGGCTTCGATTTTGACGCTGCTGCGCGACGTGGCGCACGAACCCGGCCGTGGCCGGATGGTGGTGATGGTGACGCACAATCCGGAGGCCGCCGAAGCGACGGATCGGATGATCATGCTGCAGGACGGCCGCGTCGTCTCACACGACCGCTCGGCGGTCCTGGTGTGAGACCGGCCCGGGCAATCGGTGCCGCGGCGAGCCGGCTGCGCGTGTTCAGCCTGCGTGAACTCGCCGTGCATCGGCGGCGCACGCTGGCGTCGATCGCCGTAATGGCGGTATCCGCAATGTATCTGGTCGCCGTGTTCGGCATCTTCGGCTCGATCACCGGATCGGTCAACCGCCTCGCCGACGGGATCGCCGGCATCGCTTCGCTCGAGGTGTCGGGCATCACCGACGCGGGTTTTCCCGACACGATAGCCGCCGACGTGGCCGGCGTACCCGGCGTGGCGATTGCGGCGCCGATGATTCGCACGTCGGCGTCCACATCGTCGGGACCGGTTCTGCTGTTCGGCGCCGACGACCGTGTCGCGGCGTTGGGCGGCGCCCTGAAAGACGCCTTGAAGGGCGGCGGGGCTGCGCAGCCAGCCGGGCCGGCGAACGGAGTCCGCGTCGGACCGGGCGTGGGTCACGCCAAAGACGAGACGTTTCAACTCGGCTCCGGTTCGGTCACGGTGACGGAGGTGCTCACGGGCAAGCAGGTTGCGGCCCTCAACGGCGGACACTACGTTCTCGCCCCACTTATATTGGCGCAGAACATAACCGGGCGTCAGGGGCAGCTCGATTCGATCCTGATCACCGTCAATCCCGGCGCGGACCTAGCCCAGGTTCGCGCCGCGGTCAGCGCCGCGGTGAACGGAAGAGCCATCGTCGCCGATCCGGGTATGAGGGCGACCCGGGCCGGCGACGGTGTCAAGCTGATGAACTACATGGCGCTGATGGGCGCGATGGTCGCGCTGATGGTCGGTGCGTTTCTGATCTACACCACGATGACCATGGCGATCACGCAGCGCCGGCCGGTCATCTCGATGCTGCGCGCGATCGGCGGCCGCCGCACGATCATCGTTCGGGACATGCTCGCCGAGGCGGCGCTGCTGGGAACGATCGGCGGTGCCATCGGGTCTGGCATCGGAATACTGATGGGACGCATCGCGATTGGCCGTTTGCCGCCGGCCATGACCCAGGGGCTCGAAGCGCGTGTCGAGTACTGGCTGCCCGGCTACGCGATACCGGCCGCCGTCGTGGCCACCGCGCTCACCAGTGTGATCGCGTCGGCGATGGCCGCGCGGCAGGTGTACAAGGTGGCACCGATCGAGGCGCTGGCGCCCGCCGGGGTTTCCGCGGCGGACCGCGTGCCCCGCTGGCTGCGGATCACGACCGGGATAATGGCCGTCGTCGTCTTCGCGGTGGCGCTTTTCGTGGTCATCACTCAACGGGGCGTCGCGGCTTTTGTCGGGATGTCCGCGGTGTTCTCGGCCGAGGTCGCGCTCGGTTTCGCGCTGACCGTACCCATCGTCAACGCGACGGCCGCGACCGCGCGTACCTTCGGCTCCGTCGGGGCGTTGGCGGCGGCGACCATCGAGCGCGCGCCGCGACGGGTATGGGCGACGGTGATGACCGTGCTGATCGCGGTGGTCACCACCGTCGCGATTACCGGCACGAACAACGACATGATCCGATCT
Organism: Mycobacterium sp. IS-2888; assembly: GCF_001954215.1. Taxonomy (NCBI): domain Bacteria; kingdom Bacillati; phylum Actinomycetota; class Actinomycetes; order Mycobacteriales; family Mycobacteriaceae; genus Mycobacterium; species Mycobacterium sp. IS-2888. Next base: position 128,398 of record NZ_MBET01000090.1, on the reverse strand, counting down.
GCGCGAAGCATCTTCGTCCCGGTCGCCGGCGTCCCCGTCTGGGTGAGCGCAAATCCTCCCGACAGCTTCCCCACCGATCCGCTGCCGCAAGGGATTTCCGAGAAGGTGGCCGCGGTGCCGGGCGTCGGCCGCGTCATCGAAGGCGCGTTCGGTTTCGCGGAAGTCGGGGGCGCCCGGGTGATGCTGGACGGCTTCTCCCCCGGATCCGCCGACCCGCTGTATCGCGCGCTTGACGAGGGGGTGCGCAACCGGCTGCTGGACGGCCGGGGCGTGGTGCTGTCACAGAACCTGGGCAAGGTTCTGCACGTCCGGGTCGGCGATCAACTACGGATGCAGACGCCGCACGGGGTGCAGCAGGCAACCGTGCTGGCGCTGGTGCCCTACTTCTCGACGGTCATCGGCACCGTCGGGATGGGCCTCGATCAGATGCGCGCCTGGTTCGACCGCCCGGTGACGACGACATTGCAGATCGCCGCCGCGCCAGGCGTGGATCCGCACCGACTGCTGGCCGACGTCCGCCGCGTGGTGCCCGCGCCGACCTATGTCTATGACGGCCGCGCCGAGCTCGCCGGCCTGGAGGCACCGATGCATCAGAGCATGTTCATCGCCAACGCCGTGTGGATCATCGTCGTCCTCGTGGCCGCGGTGGCGCTGCTGAACACGCTGACGCTGTCGGTGCTCGAACGGCGCCGCGAAATCGGCGTGTTGCGTGCGATGGGCGCCAGCGGCCGATTCACCCTGCAGATGGTGCTGGTCGAGGCGACGGGCATCGGCGTTGTCGGCGGCGCCTTGGGCCTGGCGTTCGGGTGTGCGGACCAATGGCTGTTCAGCCTCGTCAGCGGCGACATGATGAATTTTCAGGTCGCCTTCAGGCCCAGCCCGACGGCCCTTGCCTTCACCCTCGGGGCGGTGGCGATCAGCCTGCTCGGCTCGGCGCCGCCCGCGCGGCGCGCCGCGCGACTCAACATCATCGAAGCGGTAGGCGTCGAGTAGCGGGCTAGTCCACCCGGGCTAGTCCGCCCGGCTAGTCCACCCGGCTAGTCCGCCATGGTGGCGAATCCCTGCAGATGCGGTTTGCACGGGAACGGCACCGGGGTCCGGACGGCGCGCAGTCCCGCGATGTCGAACCCGGCCGCGGCAATCGCCTCGCCGGTCCGGCGATTCGGCTTGCACCCCCCGGCCGCCCAGGACCATGGCGTCGCGATCAGGTCCTGCAAGCGGCCCGTGGCGCCGTCCCCGCGGACGTGCTCGAGGACGACCAACCTGCCGCCCGGCACCAGCACCCGCCGGATCTCGCGCAGTGTCGCGGCCACATCGTCCACCGAGCACAGCACCAGCCCGAGGTGAACCGAGTCAAAACTGTTGTCCGCGAAAGGGATCGACTCGCCGGCCCCGTCGACGATGTCGGCGGCAATGCCGCGGCGAGCGGCGAGCCGCGACGCCATTCGCCGGAACGCGGCCACCGGCTCGACCGCCGCGACCGAGGTCACCACGGGCGGCAGAAACTTCAGATCGGCCCCGGGCCCCAGTCCGACCAACAGCAGCCGGCCGGTCGCGTGTGCGAGCGCGCCTCGACGATATCGGTTGTAGAAGAGCCGGTCGAAGATTGGCTGACCAAACCGATATACGTAGGGGAACAACGGATTAGCGCGCGTTATCGGCTGCCTAAATCCATTCGGAACGGCGGATACTCGTCGCTCATCAACGAAACATACACCGCCACCCGGTAGCGCCACCGAACGATGCCCATCAGGAGATCGAACATTCCGGACGGGATCGTCCCGGTGCACAAGAGCGTCACGGCGGCGATGACGGTGAGCACCTGCAGCAGGGGTTCCATCGCCCAGCACAGCAGTATCTGCGGGAGCGCCAGCAGCCACGATTTGACCAGGACCGCCCATCGGGTCAGCCGCTGCGGATAGTCGACTTCGAGGTCGCCCGGATAGTCCGGCCGGGACTTCAGGGTGAAGGGCGGGTATTTGTCGGTGCTGTTCATCGGGAACCGGTAATTCATGACGCGCCACGACCAGCGCAGCACTCCCACGTTGAAGTCGAAGATGGGCCGCGGATACCGCCCGGTGCACAAGATCGCCACGCCGGCCACGAGGGTGAGCGGCGGATACACCAGGTACAGAGCGATCAATATGGGGTAGTGCGGGACGGCCAGCACGCACCACTTGACGAGCCAGAGCCAGCGCGAAGGTGCGTCGTAATCGCCCCGAACGGTGAGGGGCTCGGTCACGGAGGGCATGCCGCGACGGGGGTCGGGTCGCCAAGGCGGCGATCGATTTCCGCGGATATTCGGCGGTGACTGGTCAAGCGCAAAAAGGTCGTCAGGGTCCAGGTATGCAACCGGTCGGATATCAAGGTCGCCGGTCGCAGCACGGACTCGCCATGGGCCACCTGCAGCGAAGCCACGCGGGATACGGCCCTGACCCGGTGCCGCCTGGTGCGCTCGTACCAGCGCAGCGCCCCGGACAGCTCGCCAGTGCCGCCGTTCGCCCGGAAATCCGACAGCGCCTTGCACAACACCATGGTGTCGAGCAGGGCCTGGTTGGTCCCCTGAGCGAGCGTGGGCGGCATGGTGTGCGCGGCGTCGCCGAGCAACGTCACCGCACCGGCGTGCAGCGGTCGGGGAATCGGATGCTGAAAATGCGGGTACGGCGAGCCGGCCAGATGTTCGTCGGTCAACTTCGCCAGCACCAGATCGACCGCGTCGGACCAGCCGGTGAAGTTGGAGCGGATCACCTCGACCGGACGGTGTGGTCGCACGAAGCCGTCGGACCACGGCAGATCGAACCACCACTGCACCGCGGAGCCGCCCGCCGGCCACACGCCGGTGTTCCCGCGTTCGCCGATCACGATGAGCGCGAGGCCATTGTCGGGTAGCTCCGGAACGGTGACGAGTCCCTGCCAGCTGCACCACCCGGTCGGCCGCGCCGCTTCCGCTCCGACCACGTCGCGAACCATCGAATGCAGGCCGTCGGCGCCGATCAACAAGTCGCCCTCGACCGCGGAGCCGTCCTCGAATTCGACCCGCACACCGGTGGAGGTGGTGGCGATCCCCACCGCGCGGGAGCCGCATCGAATGCGATTTGTCGGCAAGCCGGCCAACAGCCTTTCCAGGAGGACCTGGCGTGGCACCATCCGGACGGGCGCGCCCAGCCGTTTCACCATCGTGGTCACGTCGAGGTTGGCGATGCGGTGCCCGCGTGAGGTCAGGACCTGCACGCCGGACAGCAGCTGACCGGCGCCGTCCATGTCGACGCCGAGCTGCCGTAGCACGGTCTCGCCGTTGGACCAGATGGTCACGGCGCCGCCCCCCGCCCGTGTGTCGGTGCGCTGGTCGAAAACCGTGACGTCGTGGCCGTCGCGCAGCAAGCCCCTGGCGACCGAGATCCCGCTGACACCCGCGCCGACGACAAGAACCCGAAGCGGGCGTCTCGGTGGTGGTAGACAGCTCGTATGTCTGCTGGGGCCTCCGCGATCACGATCTTCCATCCGCCCTCCGACCCCGAGCGGTTCAGCGGGTGGGTAGCCGCGTACGAAGCGTGCGCCCGTCACTCCCTTGGATACGTAAGCGCGCGCGAATCGGTTCAAGGAAGCCGGCTCGATTGGGCCGTCGAGGTCACGTTCGACCGTGCGGATCGGCTCGACGCATGGCTGGACGGCCCTGAACGCCAAGCGGTACTCAGCGACGGCGAAGCCCAGGGCTACTGGCGCTGCGCCTCCGACTTGATCCTTGTCGAGGGTGAGCCACCGCCGGGTAACGTCGGTATCTTTCTGCACAGCGTGGCCGCCGGAAGCGAATCCGAATTCACTGCCGCGCAGGGTGATCTGACTCGCAGCAGCTCCGTCTTTCCCGGATACCAAGGCACCGCGGTCTTTCCGGCGGATTCCGCGGGGCAGTGGATGTCGGTGCTGCGGTTCCGTACAGCTCAGCAGCTGGCGGCGTGGGTCGGCTCGCGGGAACGTCAGGAAGCCCTGCCCCGCCTGCGGGGGAAACTGACCAGAGACTTCGCCGAGCTTCCGCACAACGCCCCATTCGGCTCCACGATCCGAATTGACCAGGGGCACACCAGGATTACGCCGGGGTGGAAGACCGCGATGCTGGTGCTGCTGTGCCTCTACCCGACCGTTATGGTGCTCTCCACGTGGCTGTCGCCGGCGCTCAGCCGACTGGGCGTCGGGCAGTCGCTGTCGGTGTTCGTCGGCAATGTGATCAGCATCGCGTTGCTGCAGTGGGTGCTCGTCCCGGCCGTTTCGCGGCCCTTCCGGCGCTGGCTGGACCCCATCGACGGGGCGTCGGGGCGGATCAGCCTGGCCGGTGCGACGGTGATCGCCATCGCTTACGGGGCGCTACTCGTGGTCTTCCCGCTGATCGCTTAGTCGCCGCCGATCATCTTGTGCAGCTGCGCAATCGACCACGGTTCGGCTTCGTGATGGTCGCGATAACCCAACACGCGCGGCGCCGGGCGGTCGAACTGGCCGACGAATCCGCCTGCGGCAACGAAGATCTGGCCCGTCACATCCCGGGCCAGGTCGCTGGCGAGGTAGGCGTAGAGCGGGGCCACAAACGCCGGCGCAGCGGCGTCCAGCGACGCTTGCATGGTCATCTCGTCGAGCAACCCGCGCCGGTGCAGGTCCTCGATGTGCGCCTCGTAGTCGGCGCCGGTCGATAACCGCGTCCTCGCGCCGGGGCACACCACGTTGGCCCGCACGCCGTGGGCTTTGAGTTCCGCGGCGATGGCCATGGTCAGCGCGTTGACGGCGCCCTTGCCCGCCGGGTAGCCGGTGCCGCCGTAGTCACCTAAGAAGGCCACCGAGCTGGTGTTGACGATCGTCCCGTGCCCCTGGGCCGCCATGACACGCGCCGCGATCCGACAGGTGTGAAACGCCGTGCCGAGGTGGGCGCTGATCAGGCGATCGAATTCGTCGGGCGCGATGGTCAGGATCGAGGAACCGGTCGGCTCGGCGATGCCGGCGCAGTTGATCAGGATGTCGAGTCGCCCGAACGTCTTCATGCATGCGTCGACGAGGGCGGCGGCAATGCGCTCGTCGTCCGCGGCTCCGACCACCGGCGCGGCCCGTCCTCCCGATGCGGTGATCGCCGCGACGGTCTCCCGCACCGCGTCGCCGTCGCGCCCGTTGACCACCACGCCGGCGCCGAGGTTGCCGAGCAGTTCGGCGACGGCGCGCCCGATACCGCGGCTGCCGCCGGAGACCACCGCGCCACGCCCGGTCAATAGGCCGCGATCACTCATGGCACCCATTCCACAATCAGCTCAAAGGATGCGTTCCGTCGCGCACCGTTGTGGGTGCTTACCGCATGATTTACGCGCGCGCAAGATCTACTTGTTTTCAAGATCGACCCCGGTGCCCGATCGCCGGTTCATGCCATGAGAGGTACTATCAAAGGCGACGTCCGTTCTGGACATGTCGCCGTTTAGCTCAAAGCGGCCAATCAGCACACACGGCTGCTGGGCTTGCGTGGCTACGGCGACAGCGTTTACGCCACCTCTCCCGCAGTATCGGGTGCGCTTGTTGACAACCGACCCGTCGTTGAAACGGGTGTAGTGGTGGACGACTGCGCGCACAGTCTCGCGGCGCACGCTCAGAGGGAGTGTGTGCGGTGCAAACCTGTCCGCGCGTCTGCGTCTTCACTACTAGCTGAGTCTGCAGGAGGCGGTTCAGCAGATGATCGACGTAATTGCTCCACCCCGCCCTAACCGATCGGCCACCACACAATCCGACGATTCATACGACGACGTCGTCGGCATGTTCCTGGATCTGCGCGAGCTACCCGCCGAATCGCACGAATATCGGCAGCAGCGCGAACGCATCGTTGCCCGATGCCTACCCCTGGCCGACCACGTCGCCCGGCACTTCGGGCGCCGCGGCGAAAGCCTCGACGACCTGACCCAGGTGGCACGCCTGGGGCTGATGAACGCCATCAATCGGTTCGACCCGGCCAAGGGACCGAGCTTCATCGGCTTCGCGATCCCCACCATGATGGGTGAGGTCCGGCGCTATTTCCGCGACTACAGCTGGGGCATGCGCGTGCCGCGCCGGTTGCGCGAGCTCCACATCCAGATCAGCAGAACGACGGCCGATCTGGTCCAAACGCTCGGGCGAGCGCCCACCGCCTCCGAGCTGTCGCACGCGCTGGGAGTCCCCCGCGAGGAGGTCATCGAATGCCTCGTTGCCGGCGACGCCTACCAGCTGGAGTCCCTGGACGCCCCAGTGGGTGACGGCTCGGGCAAGCCGCGTCTGGTGGCCGACGCGATCGGCGCTATCGACCCCCAGATCGACCACATCACCAACCGGGAGGCCGTGCGCGAGCTGGTGTCCGCCCTGCCGCAGCGCGAGCGCGAGGTTTTGCATATGCGGTTCTTCGAATCGATGACTCAAAGCCAGATCGCGGAACGAATCGGCGTCTCACAAATGCAGGTTTCGCGCATCCTGGCCAACACCCTGCGATCCCTGCGGGATCGGCTGGAGTAACGGGCTCACCGGGCCCCTGCTCGACGCGCGCACTGTACTGTGCGTTTCGGGCGGACGAAGTCGAGTGCGTCGCCCCAGGCAACCCGGAAGGAGCATGGTGCGATGAGGATTTCCCGGACGGTGGTCGCGGCCGTAGCCGCGGCAACCGCGCTGACGGTGTCGGTGGCCGGATGCGGCGGCAACAAGACGTCGTCGCCCACGTCGACCACGAAGTCGGGGTCGGCCACGTCCGCCACCTCGGCAAGCAGCTCGGCGCCGGCTTCGTCGGCGCCCAGCGACTACACCGGGCTGCTGATCCAGGCGACCGATATCAACGCGCCGGTGCAGTTCAACGGCAGCCCGCCGGTGAGCAACCCGAACGGTCAACCCGGGGTCGCCACGACGTTCAGCACCCAAGACAACAGCCACGTCATCAAGGACACCATCCAGGTGCTGAGCGACCCCGCCGCGGCTACCGATGCGCTGAACGCGGCGAAGCCGGGCCTGGCCGCCAACATCAAAGACCCGCAGACGGGGACCGTCAACGTCGGGACCGGCGCAACCACGCTGTCGGGGAACGCCCCGGACAAGTCGAAGGGCGTGTTGATCCTGCTGTTCACCGAGGGCAAGGCGTTCGTCACGCTCGAGTTCTATGGGCCGACCGACTCATTGCCGCCCGACGACTTCGTCAACGATGTCGCCCAGAAGCAGGACGCGGCCGTCAAGAAGGGGCTGGGCGGCTAAGCCGGGGTCGCCGTCCGTCACGCGACACGCACGGGGACTACGGCCCAGGCATTGTTGCCGTATCCCCGCGGATTCCACAGCGACGCTACCGATTCCGGTTGCAACGCACCGGTGTCGTCCCAGGCGCGCGCGGCGATGCACAACGGCCCCGGTTCGACGTCGACGCGCAGCGCCCACGGCCGCCACGACCATTTGCTGGGCGCCGGGTGCAGGTCGGCCTGCCGCCACGTGAGCCCGTTGTCGACCGATACGTCGACGCGCTCGACGCTGCGGCCGTCGCCGGCGATCCCGTAGCCGCGGATGGTCAGCTCACCCGCCGGTACCTGGTCGCCGTCGGTGGGCTCGAGGATGTCGCAGTTGAGCGCGAGCGACGACAGCGGAATGCCCTCACCCGGCCCGACGGTGTCCGCGTCGGTCTCCGGCGGAAGGATGCGGTAATCGTGGGCCTGGAAGTAGTTGTCGGACGGGCCGGATTGCACCCGGATGCCGGTGACCCATTTGACGCTGCGCGCGCCGACATACCCGGGCACCACAACGCGAACCGGGCCGCCGTGGGCGCGCGGGAGCGGTTCGGAGTTCATCTGAAACGCCAGCAGCACTTCCCCTGACAGCGCTTTGCTCAGCGGGATCGAGCTGCCGTAGCACTGAACGGGTCGGGCCTCCTCGGCGCTGTCCGGCGCTTCGAACGCGACGTGCAGGCCGTCGTCATCGTGGTATCGCGCGGCCGCGAGGACGTCCGCCAGGCGCACCCCGCCCCACCGCGCGGTTGAGATCGCGCCGTGCGCCCACGGGTCTTTGCCCGGGATCGGTCGCACCCGCAGCATCTCGGCACGCCGATTGCCGGCGCATGCGAGCGTCGCCACCACGCTGTGCCGGTCAAACTCCGTCGTGAGCCGGTCGTAGGTCAGGGTGAGCGGCTCGTCCACGCACCCGTCCACCCTGAGTCGCCATTGCCGCGGCGAGATGTCGGGGATCGGGCCGTGGTTGCGCGCGTAGAACGCGTCGATCGGAGTGATGTCGCTGCGCGCCAACACCGCGGCCGGCGGCTCGGCGTTGTACGGCAGACGCCCGCGCACGATCATGTCGTCGCGCTTGCTCCACAGCGCAGCGGACTCCGTCATGACGACCATTGTCGCCCGTAGGGGGCAAGCCTGCGCTGGATTAACTTCGCCGCGATCTGAAGGCCGCAAGCGGGCTACGGTAGCAGCCATGGACGCGATTCACGGACAATGCGACGAGCGCTTCGACAAAGTCCGGGTCGCTCTGGCCGAGAACATCGTCTCCGGTGAGGAGGTCGGCGCGTGCATCGCCGTGGACATCGACGGCGAACCCGTCGTCGACATCTGGGGCGGCTTCACCGACGCCGCGCGGACAACCGCCTGGACCGAGGACACGATCGTCAACGTGTGGTCCTCCACGAAGACCGTCACCAGCCTGGCCGCCCTGATGCTCATCGACCGCGGCCTGGTCGATCCCGCGGCACCGGTCTGCGCCTACTGGCCGGAGTTCGCCGCAAATGGCAAGCAGGACATCGAGATTCGTCACATCCTGTCGCACACGTCGGGGGTGTCCGGCTGGGACCTACCGTTTACCACCGAGGACATGTACGACTGGGACAAGTCGACCGCGGCCCTCGCCCGGCAAGCGCCCTGGTGGGAACCGGGCACGGCGTCCGGATACCACGCGCACAATCAAGGCCACCTCATCGGCGAGGTGATCCGGCGTGTCACCGGGAGCACGCTCAAGGAATTCGTCCGTGACGAGATCGCCGGCCCGCTTGGTGCCGACTTCCAGATCGGCGCCGTGCCTGCCGATTACGACCGCATCGCCGAGGTCATCGCGCCGCCTCCCCTCGAGCTGCCGCTCGACCTGCTGCCCGAAGAGAGCCCGATGCGCAAGACGTTCAGCGGTCCGCCGCCCAACGCCGACGCCGCGAACACACCGGCATGGCGCGACGCCGACATGGGCGCCCTCAACGGCCACGGGAATGCGCGTTCCCTGGCCGCCATCCTGTCGGTGATCTCGTTGGGAGGCACCGTTCGTGGCGTGCAACTCCTGCGGCCGGAGACCATCGAGATGATCTTCGACGAGCAGGCCAACGGGACCGACCTCGTCATACCGGCGGCGCTGCGCTGGGGCCTCGGATACGGACTGGCCGGGACGGAGGCCCTCCCGTACGTTCCGGACGAGAAGATCTGCTTCTGGGGCGGATGGGGTGGCTCGATGGTGTTGATGTGGCCCGATCGGCGGGCCACCGTCGCCTACGTCATGAACAAGATGGGGCCCGGAATCCTCGGTTCGGAGCGCACCGCGACCTACGCCACCCGGATCTTCGACGCGCTCGCCGCGGCCTGAATCACGGCGCCGGCGTGAGGAGAAACAGCCTGAACTGACGCGGCTCGGCGTGGTCCTGCGCGATTTGATAGTTGGGCCAGTGCGCGACGACCGTGGCCCAGGCCCTATCGCGTTCGAGGCCGGTGAGTAAACGCACCTTCGCGACGAACCGATGGCCGCTGCGGCGCACGATGACACGTTCTGTCGCTTTGAGATTCGCCGACCACGACGGGTGGCGCTCGCGGCCCCAGTTGGACCCGACCAGCACCATCCCGTCCCCGTCGGGGACGTATTGGACCGTCGCTGTGCGGGCAAGGCCCGTTTTGCGGCCGGAGGTCGTGATCTGCACGTTGGGCAGCCCGGCAAGGTCCAGCACCCCGAACCGCCCATTGCTGGCGAAGCGCAGCAGGGATTCGAGCGCCTCGGCGATGGCCCGTCCCGGCAAGAACAGCCGCCGGTACGCCGCTGGATTTCGCGCCACCCGCTGCAGCGGATTCACGCGCTTCACCTTATTACCCGGCGGTCCGGCCTGCGTATCCTGTTGACCGATGGCAAACTCTCTCGCCGCCCGCGGCTCGGTCATCGACATTCCTGATGAGCCGGACTGGGACCGCTTGCGCGCGGAGACCGGCGCGCGGCTGCGGTCGGCGATGGCCGACCATCGGATCGACGCGCTGATCCTCTTGATGAACGGCTACGTCACGTATGCGACGGGTGTCAGCTGGCCGCTTTTGGATGCGGGCCTCTCGCACGTGGAGCGCCCGGTGGCGGTCGTGCTGGCCGATGACGAGCATCCGCATCTTTTCATGCCCTTCCGCAGCGGTGCGTCCGCGGAATCACCGGTGCCCGACGACCACCTTCACGGCCCGGCCTATCTCGAATTCGACCACGGCGTCGAGCATTTCGCCGCCGAGTTGGCCGAGCTGGTCCCCGCGGGGGCGCGCATCGCGGTCGACGAGCTGACCGGCGCAATGCGCCGCGCGGCTCGAAAGCTCTTCCCGGCGGGCGAGCCCATGGATGCGGCGATCGTGGTCGGTGCGGCGCAGTTGGTCAAGACGCGGGATGAGCTTTCCTGTCTGCGCAGGGCCTCCCGCATCACCGAAGAAGCGATCGTGGATGTGCAGCGCGCGTTGGCGCCGGGCGTACGGCAGACGGAGCTGTCCGCCACGCTGGTGCGGCGCGCATTCGAGCTGGGCGCCACCACCAACATGCTGGACGCGATCTGGCAGGTGATGCCGAGTTCGCGGGACGCGGGAGTATGGACGACCCACGGCGATCTCGCGCTGCCGCTGCTGCCCACCGATCGTGAACTGGCCGCCGGCGATGTGCTGTGGACCGACATCAGCATCACCTACGCCGGGTATTGCTCGGACTTCGGCCGCACCTGGGTCGTCGGCGAGCAACCCACGCAACGGCAACAAGATCAATTCCGGCAGTGGCGAGACATCCTGGACGCCGTGCTCGCGGTGACCAAAGCCGGTGCGACGTCGGGCGATCTCGCGCGGGCGGCGATCGCCGCCAACGGCGGCCGCAAGCCGTGGCTGCCGCACTTCTACCTCGGCCACGGCATCGGCACCTACCCCGCCGAAACCCCGATGATCGGAACAGATCTCGGTGCGGAGTTCGACGACAACTTCGTCTTTCCGCCGGGCATGGTGCTGGTTTTGGAGCCGGTGGTGTGGGAGGACGGGACCGGCGGCTACCGCAGTGAAGAGATCGTGGTGATCAACGAAGACGGCTTCACGCCGATCACCGACTACCCCTACTCCCCTTATGGCGACTGAAGTTTCGGCCGACGCGCTGGCCTTGCGGACCGGTCGCCGGGAGCGGGCGCTGGCCCAGATGGACGCCCACGACCTCGACATCTTGGTCCTCGGCCGGCAAGCCAATATTCGTTACGTCACCGGAGCCCCGCAGCTGTGGATCGCCGGGACGCGACCGTTCGGACCGATGTGTGTGGTGGTGCGCGCGACTGGGGACATCTACCTGAACAGCACCGACGACGAAGGGGTCCCCGAGGAGATCGGCCACGACCACCTGTACGGGCTGGCCTGGAATCCGATGACGCTCATCGACGTCCTGAAGAAGATCGACGGCGCCGAAGCGGCGCGCCGGGTCGGAACCGATGCGCTCACACCGACTTTCGCGGCCTTGCTGCCCGACGCGTTTCCGCATGCCGAGATCGTCGACGCCGAGCTCGCGATGCGCGCGGCGCGCCGCATCAAGACGACCGATGAAGTCGCGGCGATCGGCGAGGCGCTTCGCGTCGCCGAGACCGGACTCGCCGCTGCCGTCGGCGAATTGCGGCCGGGGGTGTCCGAGCGGACGTTGACCGGGGCGTTGCTGGAGGCCATGGCCGCGGGCGGGGTGAGCACGCCGGCCACCCAGGACGGCGCCTGGGTGACCTCGCGGGAACACCCGTGGCGGCGCGCCCGGCACACCGAGGTACGCTCCGACGACCTTGTCGCCTTCGCGGCCGGCGCCCTGGCGGGCGGTTATGTCGCCGAGGTTGGCCGGACCCGCCCCGCCGGCGGCACCGACGACGGACCGGTCCGCGACCTCTTCGAGCGGTCAAAGACGCTGTACGACACCATGATTGCCGCGTGCCGTCCCGGCGCGTCGACTCACGAGCTGCTCACCGCCTATGCGGCGGCCGGTGAGCCGGTGCCGCCGATGCCCGTCGCACACGGGCTGGGGTTGGGATTCGACGCGCCGGTGGTATCCGAGACGCTTTGGGCCGCGGGCGAACACGATCAACTCGATGCCGGGATGGTGCTGGCGATCACCGGCTACGTGTGGCAGGAGGGCGTCGGGGCGGTCTTTCGCAGAGACACCGTCGCCATCACTGACGACGGCGCCGATGTAATGAGCACGGCCGGGCCGTGGCCCGACGGGAGCTAGACGCCACCTTGTTGTAATCACTTGTGCCCCATTGGTTTCTGTGGTCACAAGGCAGCGATTTCTGTCGGTGGGTGGTCCTAGTTTGGCGGTATGAGTTCGGGCGGGGTTGTCGATCGTGAGGCGCTGGCGGCGGCGTTCGATACCCTGGATGCCGCGTTTGACGACACGACCGGATTCGATTTCGAGGCGTTGACGTCCCCGGAGCAATTGGGCTTGTTGGAGCGCTATGAGCGGCTGCGCCGCCGGCTACCGGCCTCCGAGCATCGGCTGATCAATTCCCTGGCGCGCCAGGCCACTCCAGAAGAGTTGGGCGGCAAGCTCTCCCATGCGATCGCCGAACGGACACTGATCAGCCGCGCCGAGGCTGCCCGGCGGATTAACGAGGCCGCCGATCTGGGGCCACGCCAAGCCCTGACCGGTGAGCAGTTGCCGCCGGTGTTGGCGTCGACAGCCGCCGCGCAGCGCGAGGGCGAGCTGGGGGCCGGGCAGGTGGCGGTGATCCGCCGCTTTTTCCACCAGCTGCCCGGCTGGATCGACCACGCCACCCGCGAGCAAGTCGAAGCCAAGCTCGCCGAGCAGGGCACCCAGTTTCGCCCCGAACAACTCGCCGCACTGGCCGACACATTGGCCGACTGCCTCAACCCCGACGGCACCTACACCGACGACGACCGCGCGCGGCGCCGCGGGTTGAGCCTGGGCAACCAACAAGCCGACGGCATGTCGCAGCTACGCGGGTGGCTCACCCCGGAGGCCCGCGCCACCGTCGAAGCCGTGCTGGCCAAGCTGGCCACGCCCGGCACGTGCAACCCCCTCGATGAAATCCCCACTGTTGACGGACCACCCCCGCAAGAGGCCATCGACAAAGACACCCGCAGCGCCGCACAGCGCAACCATGACGGGCTCAACGCAGCGCTGCGGGCACTACTGGCGTCGGGAAAACTCGGTCAGCACAACGGACTACCGGCCTCGATCATCGTCACCACCACCCTGGCCGAGCTGGAAGCCGCCGCCGGACGGGCACTGACCGGCGGGGGAACCATCTTGCCGATGAGCGATGTGATCCGCCTGGCCCGCCACGCCCGGCACTACCTGGCCATCTTCGACAAGGGCAAAACCCTGGCGCTGTATCACACCAAACGCCTGGCGTCTCCCGCGCAACGAATCGTGTTGTACGGCAAGGATCGTGGCTGCACCGCACCCGGTTGCACCGTGCCCGGCTACTACAGCGAAGTCCACCACGTCGTCGGCTACGCCATCTGTGGCTGCACCGATGTCAACAACCTCACCTTCGGCTGCGGGCCGCACCACCGGTTGCTGCAACCCGGCGGCTGGACTACGCGAAGACGCGCCAACGGGGACACCGAATGGATCCCACCCCCACACCTCGACCGCGGCCAACCCCGCACGAACACCTACTGGTACCCCGAGAAGCTGCTGCGCGACGGGGACGACGATGACGACAACGATGACGACGATGACGACGACGCCGCATAGCGCGCCATTCTCTATGACGTTGGAGCAATCAGCAGGATTTGATAGCGCTCCGTCCGCCTAGCTGACCGGCCCGCGCTTTTCGGTCGCACGGTTGATCATCGAGAAGATGCCGTTCGGCGCGATCCGCGACATCGCATACAGAAATTTCGCCCGTCCGATACGCAGCTCGGTCCTGTCGCGCGCCAGCGCCTTGACGATGGCCGTGCCGACGGCTTCCGGGCCAATTTTGGGCCCGCCATAGCCACTGGTCATTTCGGTGTCGACAAGCGGCGGGAAGACCTCGAGCACATGGATCGGGTCGCGGCGCGTCTGCCGTCGCAGTGACCGGGTGAAGGCGTGCAAGCCCGCCTTGGCGGTGGAATAGCCGGGGTTGAAGGCCCGCGGCGCGTAAACCAGCCCGGTGCTGACGTTCACGATGGCGGCCTCGGGTCGCTGCCGTAGTAGGGGAAGGAGCGCGATACACAGATGCACGGGCGCGGTCAGATCGAGTGCGACGTCGCGTTCCAGCAGGGACTGCGCGTTCGGGTCGTGAAGATCGATTAGGGCCATGCTGCCGGCGTTGTTGACCAGAATGTCGAGGGGCCGGCCGTTGCCGAGCTGCTCGATGAACCGGTCCCGATCGTCGGAGTTGGCCAGGTCGGCCGCCGCGGTCAGGATGCGTGAATCGTCGCCGCGCGCCGCGTCGAGCCGTGCCTTGCTGCGGCCGACGATCAGCACATCCGAACCGGCGGCGCGCAGCGCCCGGGTGATCGCCAGGCCGATGCCCGATCCGCCGCCGGTGACCACGGCAAACTTTCCGTCGAGATTCATCGCGCTTCCCTTCTCACCAGGTTTGTTCGGCCGCGCGCACCAGCATGTGGTTGACCGCCACCCGGCGGTCGCGAGTCACCATGTAGCACACCGCATCCGCGATGTCCTCGGGCCGCAATTTGACCATGTCGGCGGTTTGCTTTTCGAAAGCGGCGCGCGAGGGTGCCGCCAGGTGGGTGAAGATCTCGGTGTCGACGGTTCCCGGACTCACCACGCCCACGCGGACCCTCTTGCCGAGCAACTCCTGTCGGATGCCTTCGCTGAAGGCGTTCACCCCGAACTTGGTCAGCGAATAGACCGCGGTGCCGGGTCGGGCGACCCAGCCGCCCGTCGAGCCGATGGTGACCAGGTCGGCCACCCCGCGCGGCGAGTCGGCGGCCGCGCTGATCAGGTGCGGCAGCGCGGCGCGGGTGGCATAGAGGACGCCTTGCACGTTGACGGCGACCATGTCGTCCCAGTCTTGCAATGCGGCCTCGGCGGCGGGCCCCGATTGCATCAGTCCGGCGTTGTTGACCAGGACGTCGAGGCGTCCCAATTCCGCGACGGTGCGCTGCACCGCGGAGGCGACCTGCTCGGCGTCGGTGACGTCGGCGGGCACGACAAGCGCTGTGCCACCGGCGGATTCGATCTGGGTTTTCAGCTCGGTCAGCCGGTCGGCCCGGCGGGCGAGGAGGGCCACCGCGGCGCCCTGGGCCGCCAACGCTTTCGCCGTTGCCGCGCCGATACCGCTGCTGGCGCCGGTCACCAGCGCCGCGGTGCCTGCGAGTGCAGCCGTCATGTTCCGAGTATCTCGTGGAGGACGTAGTCGTTGTCCTCGCCCAGGTCCGGTGCGCCGCGCGCAATCCGCGCGGGGTTGCGCGCCATCCGCCAGGAGGGTCCCAGGACCGGGCGTTGGCCTTCGCGGTGGTCGCTGACGAAGCGATACAGCCCACGGTCCCAGAGCCGCTGATCACCGATCACGTCGAGGGCGGTGGCGCTCTTGGTCGCCGGTACCCCGGCCGTGCGCAGGCGGTGAGCCAGCGGTTCGGCGTCGTGGTGCCGCGTCAGCACCGCGAGATCGGCGTCGAGCGCGTCGGCGTGGCCATGCCGGTCTGCTGCGGTGCGGTAGCGCGAATCGGCGGCCAACGCCGCGGCGTCGAGCACGTCGCACAGCCGCCGCCACTCGTCGTCGTCGGCCACCGCCACGGCGATCCACGAACCATCGGAGCAGGGATAGCAGCCGTGCGGGCACATGTCGGGGTGATTGTTGCCGTCGGGCCCGAGGCCCTTCCCGGTGAGGCTTTGTTCGAGCAGGCGGTCCCCGATCATCGACGACAGGGTTTCCACGGCGGACACGTCGACGAATTGTCCGGCGCCGGTGAGATCGCGATGCAGCAACGCCACGACTGCGGCGTACGCGGCTGCTGCGCCGACCGTGGAATCCCCGTAACGCATGCTCGTTCCGAGGGGCGGTCCGTCGGGATAGCCGACCAGCGACGCGAGGCCGGCCAGCGCGGAGAAGCACGGCGCGTAGCCCGTTTGATGGCCCAGCGGTCCGTCGTTGCCCCACATTTTGACCGACACCGAGATGATGTCCGGCTTGATCGCCGTGAGCTGTTCATAACCGAGACCCTGCCGTTCCATCGCGCCCGGGCGCAGGTTGTTGATGACGATGTCGCTGCGGGCGATCAGCTCGTGCAGCCGGGCCATGTCGTCCGGCGACTTGATGTCGAGGTCCACGCTGAGGATTTCGGGGTTGATGCTCAGAAAGTACGGGGCGTGGTTGACGTCGGTGCCGCCGTAGGCCCGCATCTCCTCCGGGTGGGCGGCCGTTTCGACCTTGATCACTTCGGCACCCAGCAGGGCCAGGAGTTTGCCGGCGTACGGGCCCGCCCACACCTTGGTCAGCTCGACGACGCGCACGCCCTGCAGCGGGCCGCCGCGCGGATTCTTGGGCGGCTTGAGTTGTGCCGGCTTGAGTTGTGAAGCCGCCGCCGGCGCCCGCGGGCTGTCGAGGTGTTCCAGGATCGCGGCGGTGTGTTGCCCGAGAGTCGGTGCCGCGGTGGTGATTTCGGCGGGCGAGGCGCTAAGCGTGTACGGCACCGTGGGATACGCCGCCCGACCCAGGACGGAATGTGTGACGTCCTGGAAGAAACCGCGATGGCGGTATTGCGGTGCCTGGTGCAGATCCGCAGCGCCATTGACCGGGACCAACGGCACGCCCAGCCGCTGGGCTTGGTCGGCCGCGGTCTCTTTGGCGAGGCCCCGGACCCAGTCCGCGAATCCGCGCCGAAACGCGGCGACCTTTTCCGGGGTAACGGAGAATTCCAGCCAGTCGTCGTCGAACGCGGCGAGCCACTCGGGCTGACCCATGAGAGCCTTGATGCCCTGCCAATGGGCGCGACTGGTCATGTACAGGTAGACGAAGCCGTCGGCGCACGGGAAGAACGCCGCCGGTCCCTGCTGGTCGTAGTCGTCGCGGGTGCCCGCGGCCGCGACCTCGCCGGTGATGAATCGGCCCAGTATCGAGTCGGCGCGCGAGACCAGCACGGCATGCTCGGAAATGTCGATGGACTCGCCCTGGCCGGTATGCAGGCGCCTGAACAGCGATGCCACAGTGCACAACGCCGCCTCCAGCCCCGCTTCGTAGTCGGCGAGGAACCGGCCCGGTCCTTGCAGCGGGGGCCGGCAGGGGTCCGGATGGCTGGGAGTGTGGTATCCCCAGCCGCTGGCGTGAAAGACGTTGATGCTCTTGACCTTGTCGAATTCGGCGGGCGCGCCTTGGCCGAAGGGCGTGACCGAGCAGAACACCACGCCCGGATGTCGTTCGGCCCAGTCGGCCGCGCGCTCGCCGATGACCGCGTCGGCGGTGGCGATGAGCTTGTGCAGGCGCGCGGTGTCGCCGACGTCAAGCTCGATCGATTGCTTGTTGGTGTTGAGGTAGGCGAACAACGCACTGCCGTCAGGACCGTCGGCCAGGATGGGCGCCATCGCCCGGGTGCGACTGCCGCGTCCCGCTGGTTCGACCTTGATGACCTCGGCGCCGAAATCGGCCAGCAGCTTCCCGCAGTACTCCCCCGCGACCGACTCGGCCAGCTCGACGACCCTGATACCGGTCAGCGCCGACATGCCGGCCCTCGCAACGAGATCAAGGCTTCTTGCGTCCGGAGCGGCTCAGGCGCCATTCGGGCGGGAAGTTCATATCGTTGTCCTTCACCACATTGTTGAGTCCCTTGCCGAAGGTTCCCTCGGTGAGGTCGACCTCGTTGTCCCGGTCGTTGGCGATCAGCGGGAGCATGCCCTCGACCATGCCGGTGAGCAGGCTCCCGAAGTATTCGCCCTTGTGCTGCTTGTAGAGCTCCAGGAAGGTCTTCTGCACCGCGACGGTGTCCGTCGGACGGGAGCGCGAGCACGCCATCGCGTACTTGAGCGTCTCGTCTTCGAGCTTCTCGCGCGGGACCACGCTGTTGACGAAGCCGCACTCGTACATCTCCTTCGCGCTGAAAGGCCGCCCGGTGAACAGCATTTCGGAGAACTTGCGCAGACCCATCGTCTCGGCCCACCACCACAGCCGCGGACCCCAGCCGACGTAGCGGAACGCCGGGTGACCGAACAGGGCGTCGTCGGAGGAGATCACCAAATCGGCGTCACCGGCCTGGTAGAAATGCCATCCGTAGCAATAGCCCTTGGCCTCGATGATGCTGATCTTGCGCAGTTCTTGCAGCGGCCGGTTTCCCGCGGGGGCCTTGGCATAGAAATCGGTGACGGTGGACAGATAGCGGTACGAGCCGCCCGGCGGATACTTGACGTCGTCATCGTTGATCGCGAGCTCGTGCAGCAGCGGCATGCCGGGGTTCTCCAGCATCGGGCGCTGCTCGGGCAAATCGCCACCGCTACCGAAATCCTCACCCTCGCCGCGGATCACGACGACTTTAACGTCGTCGTCCACGTTGCACTTGTGGATCAGATCGGCGTAATTCTGCCGCATCCCCAGGGTGGTGGAGTTCTGCGCGTCGGGACGATCGAAAGTGATGTAGGCGATCCTGTTCTTCTTGTCCTTCTCGAATTTGATGTACTGCTCCGCTTCCTTCTTCAGCTTCACGTAGTCGTACTCAGGCATCGGTTCTCTCCACTTCTGTTATGGGTCATCTAGGCAGCAACGAAGGCAGGGACTCCCAGCCCCGCACCGTCGACGTCGGGCTGAGCTTGGCGTTGCTCATGTCGATCTCCCACTCGGGGAAGCGCTTCAAGATTTCTTCCAGCGCGACGCGGCCTTCCAGACGCGCCAGCGCCGAACCGAGACAGAAATGGGTGCCCACGCTGAAGGTGAGGTGCGGCCGGGCCTCGCGATGGATGTCGAATTCACCTGCGTCCGGGCCGAACTGGCGCTCGTCACGGCACGCCGCCCCGAGGAGCATCATCATCACGCTGCCCTCGGGCACCGTTCGGTCATGCAGCGCGATGTCGCGGGTCACATACCGTGCCATGTGCGGTGCCGGCGGCTCGAAGCGCAACAGCTCCTCGATCGCCTGCGGGATCAGCGCGGGGTTTTCGGCGAGTTCGCGGCGCTGATCGGGATGTTCGGCGAGAACCTTCCCCGCCCAACCGATCAGGCGCGTCGTCGTTTCGTTTCCCGCTCCCGCGACCACGTTGAGGTACACGAGAATTTCCTCGCGCGTCAGGCGCCGCGTGGTGCCGGTTTCGTCGACGAACTCGACGTTGAGCAGCTCGGTCATGATGTCGTCCGACGGATGCTCGGCGCGCCAGTCGATGTAAGCCTCGAACTGTTCGCCGACGGACAGGCCCTGCTCCGCGGCCTTCATGGGCTTGCCTGCTTCCGTGCGCAGCTGTGCGTTGCCCCGGTCGCGGATGTACTCCTGATCGTCCTCGGGGATGCCGAGCAGCATGCTGATGACCTTCATCGGCATGATCGCGCCAAGATCGGTGACGAAGTCGAATCGCCCCGAACCCACCAGTGGATCCAGCAGCTGCGCGCAGAAGTCCCGGATCAAAGGCTCCAGCGCGTTGATCTTGCGCGGGGTGAACATGCGCGACAGTAGCTTGCGGTGCACGTCGTGGATCGGCGGGTCTTCGAAAATGAGCATGCCCGAGGGGATTTCGAGGTTGGCCTTGATCAGCTCGAGGATCACGCCGCGGGCGGAGCTGTAGGTGCCGTGGTCGATGAGCGCCTTGCTGACATCGGCGTAGCGGCTCAACGCGTAGAAGTCGTATTCGGCGTTGTAATACAGCGGCGCCTCGTCGCGCAGGCGGGCGAACATCGGATATGGGTCAGCGATCAGATCGACATCGTAGGGGTCGAAATGAACCTGACTATCGGTGCTCGCCGTCACGAAATCCCTCCTACCATTAGCGTTTCAGTTGGCGCGCCCGCCCGAACCGGTCAAGCGCCCCTTGTCCGGACTCTTCAGCACGCCGGTAGCGATCGCCGCCAAGATCCGGTCGAGTCGTTCGGGGCTGTCAATGATCCTGTCGCCGTGGGCGAATCGCAGCAGCAGCCCGTTGATGAACGTCAGCGTGATGTTGCTCAAATCGTCGACGACCGCCGACTCCAATTCGGCGCCGCGCGGCATGAGCTGCACCAGGATTTCCCGGTGCAACTTGGTGAACCCATCGGTGGCCTGTTGCAGAATGGCGGCCATCGCCGGATCGCGGACGGCCTGCAACGTCAGCTCGTAGCGTGCCTTTGTTCGGGACAACTGCGGCTCGGCGCCGGCTTGGATCACCACCTGTGACAATCGCGACGGCGACGGGTTGTCCCCTCGGCCATCGGCGGTGTCGGCGACGGACTGCAGGCTTGCGAGGTCCAGCTCGGCCAGTCGCTCCGCGACGGCACGCAGCAGCGCCGAACGCGTCCGGAAGTAGAAGGAAGTGGTGCCGTCGGGCACACCGGCCCTGCGGTCCACCTTCAGATGGCTCAGCCCCTTGGCCCCGTCGTCGGCCAGCAGTTGGATCGCCACATCGCAAAGGTCGCGGCGACGCTCCACGGGATTGGGCTTTCGTCGTTTCGCCGCGGCCGGCGTGTATCGAGCCATGAGACGGCCGACATTACTCTATGTTCGTAGTGTCGGTAAAGAACCTGCCGCTACGATCGGCTTGATCCCGTGTGCGAAAGGAGTGCGGTGGGTCCGGCAAAGAAAGCCGCAAAGAAAGCGGCAAAGAAAGCGGCGAAGAAATCATTGACGACCGTCGTGCTGCTCGGCGCGGTGACGTGTGGCTGCCAGGCGACTCAGCACCCGGCGTCGCCCACCGCCTCGACCACCAAGGCGCCGCCCGCAACGAGCCAATCGGTGGCGGCACCCGTCAACATTCAGCCCTTGCCGGTTCGGAAGGTAGAGAAGTCGCAACCCGCCTCGCCCGACAAGTGCCCCGCCGCGAATCCGAACGCTCCCGCCGCGCCCGACAAGGTTTTGATGGCCTGTGACCTCGCCCGGACCACTCTCTATACGTTGGGCCCCGAGGCGATGCGGCTCGGGCTGACTCAGGTGGACCCGCCCAAGTCGCTGACCGCCGGCTTCTACGAGGTGCTGCTGACGCTGGACCGACCGTCGGCGGCCGCCTGGGCGTCGTTCACCGCCGCGAATCTGCACGACCACGTTGCCTTCATCCGTGACGATCTCGTCCTCGAAGCCCCGTTGATCGAGTACCAGGTCGCCTCCGGGCAGATCGCGCTGACCACGCAGACCGTTCAGGCCGCGGATCAGTTGACACAACTTGCGGGCCGCCCCGCGTGACCGAGCTCGCCGTCGGCTTCCTCAGCGTGTTCGCACTTCCGCCAGTGGAGTTCGTCGGTGTCGCGGCGGACCTTGGCTGCCAGCACATCTCGACCGTCGTGCGGGGACAGCCGCTGGTGCCTCTCGGCTTTCGGCCATTCTCGCTGAAGGACCCCGCCGAGAGAAAGGCGCTGCGCGCGGCGATGAACGACAGGGGTGTGACGATCACGCTCGGCGACGGGTTTCTCGTGCTGCCCGGGGCCGATATGCGCGACTTCCGCTCGGATCTCGATGTCCTGGCCGAGCTCGGCGTTCCCCGGATCAACGTGGTCAGCCTCGATCCCGACCTCAGCCGCACGTTCGACCAATTCGCGGCGTTGACCGAACTCGGTGCGCAACGCGACATCGAAACCAACGTCGAACCGGTACCGGGCCTGACCGTCGGCGACCTGCCCACCGCGGTCGCCGCCCTGGAACACGTCGGGCGACCCGATTTCCGGCTGTTGATCGACACCATGCATCTGGTGCGCTCGGGGTCCGGCGCCGCGGACCTTTCGGCCTTGGAGCCCGAACACATCGGCTACGCCCAACTCAACGACACCACGCTGGCGCCGCGCCTGGACAACTACATGGAGGAAGCCATGTACGAGCGCATGGTTCCCGGTGAAGGCGAATTACCGCTGCGCGACATCCTGGCCGCACTGCCACCGGACGTCGTGATCGAACTCGAAGTACCCCAACGCTCGCTGGCGCTGGCGGGCGTCGGGCCTATCGACCGCCTGCGCCCGTGCGTGGCTGCGGCCGGTCGTTTGTTGGCCGAAATATCAACTGGCTGAACGGGTTACGATCGGGTCGGCTCGCGCAACGGGAGGCCGGCGGCGCGATAGATGGCATCGATCACGGTCATGTTCTCGATCGCGTCCTCCGGCGTCGTCTTGATCGGCTCGCCGCGCAGCACCGCCCCGGCGAAAGCGTCGAGCTGATACGCGTAAGACGCGCGGCGCGGGAATCGCTCGGTGCGTTTGCCGGCCGGCGAACGAATGGAGAGCCGATGAAAATAAGCGGGCATCACCGGGTTGAGCACCCGTAGCTCGCCCCGGTCGCCAACGACCTTGGCGTTGATCTGCAGCAGGCGCGTCGACCACATCGAGCAGCGAATCCAGCCGGTGTGCCCATCGGCAAACCGCAACTCGGCGGTCATGGCCCGGTCGACCCGGGGATCGCGCAATTTCGCTTGCGCGGAAACGACTTCCGGGGTCGAACCGCCGAACGTACGCACCATGTGCACCGCGTAGCAGCCGGCGTCCATGGTCGCGCCGCCGGCGAGGGAATAGTTGTAGCGGATGTCGGAGAACTTCGGCAGCGGGAAGCACAGCGCGGCCTCCACCCGCTGGAGCTTGCCCAGCTCCCCCGACGCGATGATCTGCTCGACCCGCAATGTCAGCGGGTGGTAGCGGTAGTGAAACGCCTCCATCACCACCCGATCCGACTTCGCGGCCAGTTGGGCGATCTCGCGGGCCTCGGCGGCGTTGGCGGTGAACGGTTTTTCGCACAGCACGTGTTTGCCGGCGGCGAGCGCGGCGCGGGTCCACTTGCCGTGCAAGCCATTCGGCAGCGGGTTGTAGACGGCATCGATGCCCGGGTCGGCGATCAGCTTGTCGTAGTCGTCGTGCACCCGCGCGATGTGGTGCTTGGCGGCGAAGGCTTGGGCGCGCGCCACGTCGCGCGCCGCGACGGCGGCCACGTCGACCTCTGCGTTGTCCTTGGCGGGGTTGGCGAGCGCCAACGGCGCGATGCGGGCCGCACCCAGAATGCCGATACGTAGGAGTTCAGACACGGACCGACGCTAGCAGCCCCCGCGGGCCGGTCAGGCGGATCCGCGCCGCGCGAATGCGGGCGCGTGCTCGGGTCGAACCCCGACGCCGACGAAATACGCGGGCACCACCGACAGCCACGGCAGCCGCTGCACCAGGCCCAGCAGGGCATCCGGTGGGGTGGGGTCCGCGCCGCGCAGCAGCGGACCCAGCAGCGCCCTCTGCAACACCCGCTGCACGGCCTGGGTCACCACCGTGGGAACGACCCGGCGCCGCCGCACGGCGGCCAGGTCGCGATCCGTGACGCGGTGCCGCCGCAGCGGTTCGGCCAGGATCGCCGCCGCCGCGACGGCGTCTTGGACGGCCAGATTGATGCCGACACCACCCAGCGGAGACATCGCGTGCGCGGCGTCACCGATGCACAGCAGCCCGTCGGTGTGCCAGCGGCGCAACCGATTCACGTGGACGTCCAGGTGCTTGATGTCGTCCATCGAGGTGAGCGCCGCCACCGACACGGCCGCATCTGGCAGCAGCGCGTCGACGTCGCGCCGGAAGGCCTCGATGCCGCGTGCGCGCAACTGCGCATCGCCCCCCTTGGGCCCGAGGTAGGCGATCTGGTCGTAACCTTTGCGCGGGATCACGACGAGGGCCTTGCCGGGGGCCAGGCGAGGCAAGAAGGTGAATTGCTCGTCGCCGTCCCGCGGCAACCTGAACCACCACACGTCGAAGTTCACCGGGAATTCCCGAGTCTTGAGGCCCGCCTCCCGGCGCGCGATCGACCACCGGCCGTCGCACGCCACCGTCAACTCGGCCCGCAGTTCAACCGGGCCCTCGGGCCCTTCGTAGCGCACCCCGGTGACCTTGCCGCCTTCCCGCAGCAACCCGGTGACCTCGGTCTTCATCCGCAACGTGAAGGTCGGCTCGGCCTGGGCGGCCTCGGCCAGCAGGTTGAGCAGGTCCCACTGCGGCACCATGGCGATGAAGGGATGGGGTTGGCGCAGACGCTCGAAGTCGACATAAGTCACCGAGCGGCCATTGGACTCAAACGCCGCCTTGCGGACCTCGCTATAGTCCAGCTCCGAGAAGCGCTCCCACAAGCCCAGCTCGTCGAGGAGCCGCAGCGTCGTCGGATGCACGGTGTCACCGCGGAAGTCGCGCAGGAAGTCGCCGTGCTTCTCCAGCAGGGTGACGTCGATTCCCGCCCGAGCCAACAACAGCCCTAGGATCATCCCGGCCGGGCCGCCGCCAATAATCGCGCACGTGGTTCTGTCGACCATCAGCGCTCAGCGTACGTGGTGATTTCAGCCGAGCAATTGGGTGTCGATTTCGAAAACGGAAACGGGATCGAGAATCACGCCGCTTTCCTTGACGTAGCGATCCCACAACTCGAGCAGTTCGGCCAGCTTCTCGGGCCGCGCGGCGGCCAGGTCGTCGATTTCACCGGGATCGGCCGAGAGGTCGTAGAGCTGCCAGGTGCCCGGGCCGTACGGTTCGGGTAGCCACAACGCCTTCCAGTCGCCCTGGCGAATGGCGCGGCGGCCGAACAACTCCCAACCGGTGCCGGTGTCGCCCCCGTGCACCGCGTCGGTGTCGCCCGAGAGATACGGCACCAGCGACCGGCCGCGCATGGGTGCTATTTCGCGGCCGCGATAACTGGTGCCGGGATGCGTGGCGCCGGCGAGTTCCAGGACCGTCGGGGCGATGTCCATCACGGTCGCGAAGGCGGTGCCGATCTCGTGCTGCCGCTCGAATCCGGGCCAGGTGACGAACCCGACCACCCGGATGCCGCCCTCGGTGGTGAACGCCTTGTGCAGCCGCGACGGCGCCGTGGCAGCTTGGGCCCAGCGCGGCCCGTACCAGATGTACGAGGTGGGCCGCCCGAGGTTGTCGAGGCTGTTGTCGTAGTACTTTTCGATCTGCGCGGCGATCCGGGCGCCATGCAGCGGCATCGCCTCGACGATCGCGCCCTCGGCGCCGTTGTCCGACAAGAAGATCACGACCGTGTCGTCGAGTTCGCCGGTGTCGGCCAGG
The DNA here is from genome assembly GCF_001954215.1 of Mycobacterium sp. IS-2888. NCBI lineage: Bacteria > Bacillati > Actinomycetota > Actinomycetes > Mycobacteriales > Mycobacteriaceae > Mycobacterium > Mycobacterium sp. IS-2888. The sequence goes on along the minus strand of NZ_MBET01000090.1, from coordinate 103,077 downwards.
TAGTCGATCACCCGCCCGATATTCCAGTCCATCCGGTCGACCATGCCGGCGTAGACCTCCATGCTGCGGGCCGAGAGCGCGCGCTGCTCGGCGGTCATGTCGGCCCACTCCGGAGCCCCGTCGGCGACCACGGGATGCGGGGTGACGCCCGGTGGGCACAGGCCGAGTCGCTCGAGCGCCGCCAGGCGAGCGTCGCGCAAGGCGTCCGGACCCGCGTCGTAGCGTCCGCGGTAGGTAACGATGGATTCGTCGGGTGCTTGCAGCGGCCAGTGGGGCGCTTGGAAGGGCAGGTAGGCGAAGAATGGCCGGTCCTGATCTCCGGGACGCTCGGCGCGTTCGCGGAAGTAGCGCAGCAGGGTGTCGGTGTAGAAGTCCGACGAGTAGAAGTTCTCGTCGACCGTGACGAACTGGTCATCCTCGGTGTAAAGCCTTGGCACCGGCGCGAAACCCTCTGCCGCGGCACCGCCGTAATGGCTGGCACCGGCCGGCAACAGCGCGAACGAACGCTCGAATCCGCGGGCCCACGGCGAGGTCTCGATGGTGTCGCCCAGGTGCCATTTGCCCGACATGAGCGTCAGGTATCCGGCGTCACGCAGCAGCTCCGGCAGCGCGACGACGCGATCGTTCAGATAGCCCTCGTAGCCGGGCGCGCCCTGGAATTCGGGGATCGCGACCTCGAGCATCGTTCCGATGCCGGCGATGTGGTGATCGGTTCCTGTCAACAACATCGCCCGGGTGGGCGAGCAGGCCGGCGCCGAATGGAAATCGGTGAGCCGGATCCCGGCGTAGGCGAGCCGGTCCAGATTCGGCGTGTTGATCTCACCGCCGAAGGCGCCGATATCGGAAAACCCCAGATCGTCCGCCACGATGACCAAGAAGTTGGGCCGCGTCACGGTCAAGCATCCTGTCAGGTCTAGCGGCCGAAGGGAACTTCTGCGGCCAGCGCCATCGCCGATATGGTCATGGGATGCTGCAACAGTTTGGGATGTCCATTCCGTTGGTCGCCGCCCCGATGTCGGGCGGCCCGACGACCCCGGCAATGGTGTCGGCGGCTACCCGCGCGGGTGGTCTGGGTTTCCTCGCGGCCGGGTACAAGACCGTGGAGGCTGTCGAAGCCGAGATCAAGACCGTTCGCGCTGAGGGAATCCCGTTCGGTATCAACGTGTTTGCCCCCAATCCGCTACCGGTCGACCCCGACAGCTACCGGGCGTACGCCGCAACGATTCAGAGGGAGGCCGACCAGTTCGGCCTGACGGTGCCGTCGGAGCCGATCGAGGACACCGATGCCTTCGACGAGAAGATCGCGCTGTTGCTCGATGATCCGGTGCCGATGGTGTCTTTCACGTTCGGGATACCGCCACGTGACGCGATCGCCGCGCTGCAACGGGCGAATAGCGTTGTCGTTCAAACGGTTACAACCGCCGAGGAGGCCGCGCAAGCGCACGAGGCCGGGGTCGACATGCTTGCCGTGCAGGCTTCGGCCGCGGGCGGGCATTCCGCCACGCTTTCGCCGCGAAAACCGTTGACCCCGGTCCCGATCGTCGACCTCGTCAAACGGATCACCGCGGCCGTGCCGTTGCCGGTGCTGGCAACGGGTGGGCTCGCCACTCCGGCCGCGGTGGCCGAGGTGATCCGCGCGGGCGCCGCGGCGGCAGCGGTCGGAACGGTCCTGCTTCGTGCCGCCGAAAGCGGCGCCTCGGCCACCCACCAGGCGGCCCTCACCGACCCCGCGTACACCGAGACGGTGATCACTCGGGCCTTCACCGGCCGGCCGGCCCGCGGCCTGCGCAATGCGTTCATCGACGCGCACGAGGCGGAGGCCCCGCTGGGCTACCCGGCGCTTCACTACCTCACCACCGCGATGCGCAAGGCCGCGGCCGCGGCGGGCAAACCCGACTACGTCCATCTGTGGGCGGGCACCGGGTACCGCCACGCCACCGCGGAGCCGACGGGCGACATTCTGCGACGATTGGCCTCCGAGCTCTGATCGACGCCCTCCGCTAGTCTCACCCGCCGCCGTGCCCCTTGCCGTGGCCCTTGCCGGGGCCGTGCCCTGGCGGGCCCGGGGGCGGTGCCGTCGGCGTCGGCGGCGGCGCGGGATTGCCGACGGGAACAGGCACGGGTGTGCTGGTGGTCACGGGTTTGGTGGGCGCGTGCGAGGACGACGCATCGAGCGCGAACGCCAGCGGGATCAGCATCAGGACGGCCAACACCGCCACCGCACCCAGCACCTTCCTTCGGGTGGCCGTCATCGGTGGGACTAACGCAGGGAAAAACGTGTTCGTGACCAACCCGGGTGGCGGACCGTCCAGCACTTTGGTGGCTGGACGCCGCGGCGCGGCGACCCGCACGCCCGCCGCCGGCGCGATCCGACCGCCGTGCAGGGCGGCCCGCATCTCCTGGGCGCAGCCGAACCGCTGCCGCGGGTCACGGGCCATCGCGCGTTCGATCACCCCTATCAGGCCGGGATCGACGTCGGGCCGCAGCGCGGCGAGTGGGGGCGGCCGGCCATGCAAGATGGCGCTGGCCAGCGCGGCCACATTCTCTTGTGGGAACGGGCGATGCCCGGCGAGCGCCTCATAGCCGACGACACCGACCGCGTAGAGGTCGTCGGCAACACAGGCGGGCGCACCGGCGAGGCGCTCGGGGCTCAGATAGGCGATGGTCCCGACGATGTGGCCGGTCAGGGTGTTGGTGGCCTCGGGGATCTTGGCGATCCCGAAGTCCGCGACCTTCATGATCTCGCCGCCCGCCGCGAGCAGGATGTTTCCGGGTTTTATGTCGCGGTGCAGGATCGCAGCTTTATGCGCCGCGGTCAGCGCGGCGAGGACGTTGTCGAGCATCGCACCGGTCCGTGCCGGGGGCAGTGGACCGGCGGCTATCTGGTCGGCAAGGCTCTCTCCGGGCAACCGTTCCATCACGATGAACGGTGTGCCGTCGTGCTCGCCGATGTCGTGGACGGCGACGATGTTCGGGTGGTTGAGCGCCGCGGCCGCGCGCGCCTCGGCGTCGAACCGGTTCCGGATGCCGTTCTGGGCGCTCAGCGCCGGGTGGAGGAGTTTGATGGCGACCGGCCGGTGCAATCGGGTGTCCCAGCCGTCACGAACCTCGGCCATGCCACCAAGGCCCAGCCTGCCGTGCATCTCGTACCGGCCAGCGAGCAACACGAGAGTATTCATCTGCCCCGCCCACTCTGTGCGACTTCAGTGACGATCGCGCGACCGGCCGCAAAATCGCCGAAGGGGGGTTACCCCGGCATCGGCAGCTCAAAACGCGAGCGAATAGGCCGCCGCCCGGCGCGGGCAGTCAGAATGCGTCCGGATTCTGCTGCACCTCGACCGGCACCGGGTGCTGGTACAGGCGCGACGCGTTCTCCCACGTGAACTTGCGGATCGCGTCGGGCGGTAGGTCGCCGATTTCTTCGTAGATCGTTTGTTGGGTGTGCGGCCACGTCGAGTCGCAATGCGGATAGTCGGCTTCCAACATGATGTTGTCCACACCGATCCGGTCGCGCTGCACGAACGACGACTTGTCCTCCACCGCGCAGAACCAGAAGTTGCGGGTGAAAACCTCTGCGGGAGACAGACTCTCACCGAGCGCCTGCCAGGTGCCGTACATCGCGTGATAGCTGAGCATGTGATCGAGGCGGTCGAGTAACCCTGCGACCCAGCCGATTCCACCTTCCGACAAGCAGATCTTGAGATCCGGGAACCTGCTGGGCAGGCCGGAATACAACCAGTCGACCGCCGCCGAGATGGCGTAGGCGAAGAACAGCACACCCTGCACGTCCGGCGGCGCGTCGTCGGTGGTCGACGGCGACGAGCCCGACGAACCGATGTGGAGATTGACGACCGTGCCGGTCTCGGCGCATGCCGCGATCATCGGATCCCAATGACCCGAGTGGATGCTCGGCAAGCCGAGCATCGCGGGATTCTCGCTGAATGTCACCGCGTGAAATCCACGCTCGGCGTTCTCACGGATCATCTTCGCGCCCAGCTCGGGGTCCAGCAGCCACGGCAGCTGGCAGGGAATGATCCGTTCGGGATAGGACCCCGCCCACACCTCGAGGTGCCAGTCGTTCCAGGCGCGGACCGCGGCCAAGGCGAGGTCACGATCCGTGGTCACCTGTTGCAACCGCTGGCCGGCGAACCCCGGTAGGAACGACGGGAAATTGAGCGAGGCGTAGATGCCGTTGAGGTCCATGTCCTTGACCCGTTCGTGGATATCCCATGCGCCCCTGCGCATCTCGTCGAATCTGACCGGCTCGAACCCATATTCGGCCACCGGCCGACCGACCACGGCGTTGAACCCGACGTTGGGCAATTCGCGGCCGTCGTAGACCCACGTTTGTCCGCCTTCGTCGGTGTCCACCACTTTGGGTGCACGCTCGGCGAACTTGCGTGGCACGCGTCCGGCGAACGTATCCGGCGGTTCGACGATGTGATCGTCCACCGAGATCACGGTGTAGCGCCGCGGTGCCCGGGGCGGGTCCGGGAGAAACGTGACGGAGCGATCCTCACCGGTCTTCGCGGTGGTGAAGTCCAGGTTGGCGGCCAACTCGTCGATCGATTTCATGATTCACCTGAGCACATCGGGATCGGCCTTGATGGTCATCCGGGCGGCCCCCGCCCAGTACACGTCGGCGGCCCGTTCGATCAGCGACAGTTGCATACCCGCCATGTCCGGCCAGGTCATTTTCACCGGTTCGGCGCCGGTGAGCATGACGTCGTAGGCCAGCTTGCAGACCCGTTCGATCGATGCCGCGCGATAGACGGCTTGGGCCAGGTTGCTTCCGGTCGCGATGACGCCGTGGTTGGCCAGAATCGTCAGGTTGGCGCCGCCGATACGGGCCGCGAGGTCGGCTGCGCGGGCGGGGCTGTCGATTTCGCCGTCGTACGTGTCGACCAGGCACAGGTCATCCAGGAAGAGCGAACCGGTCTGGTGCACCAACTCGGGCAGCCTGCCGAGCGCGGCCAGCACGCAGACGTAGTAGGGGTGGTTGTGGATGACGACCCGGGCGTCTTCGCGGACCCGGTGCAGTTCGGTATGGATGTGGATCGCCGGCGTCACGTCCCAACGGCCGCGCACCACCCGCGCGTCGCCATCCACCACGCAGATATCCGAGGCGGTGAGTTCGGCCCACCACAGTCCCCACGGGTTGACGAACATGTCGGTGTGCCCGTCGGGCTGCCAGGTGATGTGCCCGGCCATGTTCTCGGCGAAGCCGATGCCGGCCAGGTGGCGAAACGCCACCGCGAGCGCCTGCTCGTCGGACAGTTCCGGGATCGGGGGCACCACCGAAGGCGCCCAGACCTCCAGACCGCCTCGCCGTGCCTCAGGAGCGTTCATGATCGGCCTCCATCCTTACTCGGATATCGCGGCGGAGCTCGCCTTTGGCGATCTTTCCTCCGGACGATCGGGGTAGTTCGTCGACGACGATGAGTCGTTCCGGCAGCAGCTCCTTGGAAACCCCCAGTGCCAGCAGGTGGTTGACGAGTTCGGGCAAGTCGATGGCCCGCGAATCGGCGAGTTCGGCGTAGAGGCACACTTTTTCGCCGAACACCGCATCGGGCATCGCCACCGCGGCCGCCAGCGCGATCGCCGGGTGCGTCATCACCGCGTCCTCGACCTGGGCGGCGCTGATGTTCTTGCCGCCTCGCACGATGAAATCGGACGTTCGGCCCGTGACGCTCAGATAACCGTCAGAATCGATCTCGCAGATGTCGCCCATGCGCATCCACCCGTCGCTGGTGAACAGCTGGTCGTGGTCGATGCCGTCGAGGTAGCCCAGACTCGTCGCCGGGCCGCGGCATGCGGGTTGCCCACGCCCCGTGTCGGTGACGTCCCGGTCGCCGTCGAAGAGCCGGACCGCCATCTCGGGGACGATCCGGCCCCCGGTGCGCAGCCGGCGCTGCGGTGGGTCATCCAGCGTGGTCCCGCTGAGCAGCCCGGTCTCATTCGAGCCGTAGAACTGCAGAATCTTTGCGCCCGTGAGGCGCTCGAACTCGACGGCGGGCCGATACGGTAACGCCTCGCCGCCGGCGAACACGACGCGCAAGGTGCTGAGGTCGTAGTCTCGGCACGCGGGGTTGGCCATCAGCATTGTCAATTGTGTACTGACACAGCACAATACGGTGACCCGGTGTCGGGCGATCGCTTCACATGCCGCCTTCGCCGTAAAGCGTCCCAGGATCACCGCGGTGGCACCGAGGTGGATCGGGGTGGTGTGGCTGGTCCATATTCCGAAGCCGAAGGGCGTGGGTATGACCGGCAAGAAGATGTCGTCTGACGTCAGGAGCCCGTTGGCCACGGCCTTCTGGTGAAAGTAGTACCAACGATTCTGGGTGTGCACGACGCACTTGGGCAGGCCAGTGGTCCCCGACGTGGAGTTGATCAGAAAGACGTCGTCGGGACCGAGCCCGGAACCGACTTCCGGTGGTTTGGGCTCCACATCGATGTTCAGGCGCAGGCCTCCCGCGTCGTGACTCAAGGTCATCGACTCGATGGACATACCCGCTGCGAGCTCGCGGCGCTGGTGGTCGCTGATCAGGACCTTTGGCCGCGCACCGCGCAGTATCGCGGCGACCTCGCGGGTGCCGGCGCGCGCGCCGATGCCGACGACGACCGCGCCGCAGCGTTCGATTGCCACGAACAGCGCGTGGATCGCGCCGGAGTCGCCGTGCCACACCGCGACTCGATCGCCCCGCGTTATACCCACACCCGCCAGTTGTTCCGCCAGGTTGGTTGCCGCATCGTCGAATTCACGCCACGTCAACGAGGCACCGGCGTGGTCGACATAGGCGAGACGGCCCGGCGACCGGACGGCGTTGCGGCGCACCGCATCCGACAGCGTGGTGTCGGACCACCAGCCGGCCGCACGGAACCGGGCCGGGTCCTCGTCGCTGAAAGCCGGCGAGCCCAGGGTTTCCAGCCCGCCGGCGCTCATCCCCAAATGATAGGAAGTCGCTTCGGCGGCCAAGTACTGGTGGGTAGCGGCTACGGAGTCTGAGCGCCAGGAAGAGCGCGTTGGTGGTCGCGTTGAGTGCCGGGACGCGGGTGCGGGGTGGGACAGGTTTGGAACCGAAGACACCCGCAGTTCCAGCCGATGATGCAGCCGCCGCCACCGACAGGGTGCACCGGCAACGCGCCGCCACCAGCGGGGGCGTGCGCGGGCGACGGGGGTGCCGGCGCCGCACCGGATGCGCTCATTGAGTTGGTCAGCGGCTTGTCGAAATCGCCAACACCCGCGACGGCCAACGCAAGTACGGCCGCACCACCGCATATCGTGGCCGCCGTCCCACCTTTACGGCTCAACACAGCTTCCAACTGTAGGTGCTGACCACGGGATGCGCAGAAGCGAAACCGGAGGACGGGAGCAGCCTCACCCTTGGGTGCCCCGACTGTAAAGACGCTGTCAAACTCCCGTTAAAACACTTCGCTGCCATCGCGAATGGGCGCGGGGGCTGCGAAAATTTTGGGCATGCCCACCATCGAGAGCCTCCGCGAGGAGTTGCGCAACTACGCCGTCGAACTGCGGCAGCTGGCATACACGATGCCCCACGGCGTGGGCGAGCATGCTCTCCTGCAACTGTCGGACCGAATGCACGCCGCCGCCGACCACGTGGTCCTCAAGGGCGCCTAGCCTCCCTTGAGGCGAATCTTCCAGCGCACGAAGCACAGATAGAAAACGCTGATCACCACCAGCATGGCCATGTCGAACCACCAGGTGCCGGCATTGTGATGCCAATGTGAATCCTTCGGCACCTGCGGTCCCGGCTCCAGGCGAATCAAATCGATGGTGGAGGCCGACGTCGCGAAACCCCACCGCGCCGGTGTGGCCCAAGACATCTGGTCCAGCCCGATGCGCGCGGTGACAGGAATCATGCCGCCGGAAAACACCAGCTGCGACATGACCGCCACGACGAGCAGCGGCATGATCTGGTCATTGGACTTGGCGATGGCCGACAGCGCCAACCCGAGCATCGCCGAGGCGACCGTGGTCGCCGCGACATCGACGAACAGCTCCAGCCCGGGCTTGCCCAGCGCCGCGGCGCCCTGGGTCGGGCCGCCCTTGCCGAGCAGCGTGATGGCGGTGACGATCGCCGACTGGACGATCGCGAACACGGTATAGACACAGACCTTCGCGAGCAGGTAGGCGGTGGTGGACAGCCCGACCGCCTGCTCGCGCAGGAAGATGGGGCGCTCGCCGATGAGGTCCCGGATGGTGAGCGCCGTCCCCATGAAGACCGCACCGACGTTGAGCAGCACCAGGATCTGGCCGGGCTCGGTCGGCGCGGCACCCATGGGATTGGGTATGCCGAAGCCGACGTCGCCGGGCACCGACATCGACAGCGAGCCCATGATGAACGGCAACAGCGCAAGGAAAGCAAAGTAGCCGCGGTCGCTCACGATCAAGCGAATCTGTCGTCGCGCGATCGTGGAGAACTGCCGGACAAGGCTGGTTTGTGGCGGATCGCCCAGCTCGGCGGGTTTCTCCGGGGGTGGCGGCGGCGGGGCCGGGCCCGTCTGCGATAGGTACCGCGCTTTGGCCGCGTCGGGGTCGCCGGCGACCGTGCTGAAGATGTCGGCCCAGTTGGTGGTTCCCATCGCGGGGCCGATTTGGCTGGGCGGCCCGCAGAAGGCGGTCTTGCCGCCGGGGGCGAGCAGCAGCACCTGATCGCAGACGTCGAGATAGGTCAGCGAGTGGGTGACCACGAGGACCACCCGGCCGGCGTCGGCCAGCTGCCGCAGCATCGTCATGACCTGCCGGTCCAGGGCGGGGTCCAGACCGGAGGTCGGCTCGTCCAGGATCAGCAGCGACGGCCCGGTCAGCAACTCCAGCGCCACCGACGCGCGCTTGCGCTGGCCGCCCGACAACTTGTCCACCCGGGTCTGCAGGTGCTGGCTCATCTCGAGTTCCTCGAGCACCCGGGCCACCACCTGGGCGCGGTCCTCCTTGGTGGTGTCCGGCGGCAGCCGCAGTTCGGCCGCATACATCAGCGCCTGTTGCACGGTCAGCTGACCGTGCACGACATCGTCCTGCGGCACCATGCCGATCCGGCTGCGCAGCGAGGCATATTCGGCGTGAACGTTGTGGCCCTCGAAGGCCACCGTGCCGTTGGTCGGGCTGGTATACCCGGCTACCAACCTGGCGAACGTCGACTTCCCCGCGCCCGACGGGCCGATGACGGCCGTCAGCGTTCCGGGCAGCGCGCCCAGCGAGATGTCGTCCAGCAGCGTCTTGTTGTTGTCGATCGTCCAGGTCACCCCGCGCACGTCGAGGCCGCCCGTGCGCGTCGCGGTCGCGGACTCGTCGCGACGCGCCAGGACGCCGCCCGCGAAGACGAGGTCGATGTTGCCGATCGTGACGACGTCGCCCTCGTGCAGCAGCGCCACCTCGACTCGGGATCCGTTGACGAAGGTGCCGTTGATGCTGCGGTTGTCATGAATCTCGGTGCCGCGCGTCGTCGGGATGAGGGTGGCGTGGTGGCGCGATGCCAGCACCTCGGGAATGACGATGTCGTTGTCGTTGGCGCGGCCGATCTTGATCGCCCCCGGCGTCGACTCCGCCGCTTTACCCGGCCGCAGCATCTTGATCATCGAGGTCGCGAGGTTCGACGCATCGGCGCCGACGCGCATGGTCTCGGGTCCGGCCGCGGGGGCCTGGGGCGCTTTCGCCGGCGGCGCCCGATAGATCTGGGGTGACGAGTGCGATCCGCTGGGCGGGGCCGCCGGTTGCGGGCCGGTCGGGTTGCGCGGCTGCGGCCCGGATGGGTGACTGGGCAGCGGGCCCGATGGCTGAACCGATTGCGGGCCGGTCGGGTAGCGCGGCTGCGGCCCGGACGGGGAGGGTTGCGGCTGGCCCACCCACGGCGAGGTGACGGTTGCCCGCGGGCCCTGGGCCGGTGCTGGGCCGCTCGGTTCGCCCTGCGGGGTGAGAAGCGGAATCGACGTCGTCAAGGGTGGGCGCCCGGCCGAGCCGACGTGGCGACCGACCTCGAAGGCCAGCGCCGGACCATCCGGGTTTCCGATGTTGACCCGCAGGCCGTCCAGGATGTCGACGGTCGGCACCCGCCGGCTGTTGACATAGAGGCCGTTGAGGCTGCCGTTGTCGATCGCGACCCATCGGCCCTGGTCGAATCGCACCAGCAGGTGCGTGCGCGATATCAGAGGGTGAGCGACGCGGACATCCGCCCGCAGGTCACGCCCGATCACGACATCGTTGCCTGCGGCGAAGGTGCGCTCGGCTCCGTCATACCGCACGGTCAGCACAGGCGGGGCTGGTCGGCTCATTACGCCAACTGTATCGGCTGGCGGCAAACGCAGGGCAAGCCATCGCAACGTTTTCGATGGTGAAACGGCGGGTAACCCGCCGTCCATGCAGCACAGCGACAATGACTTCCCCGACGACGTGCCGGTCGCGGATGCCGTTGAGCAACAGCAGCCGACCTCCGGTTCGCCGGCCGACGAGGACGACGCCACATCCTGGCCCGACGACGGCGACGTGCCGCTCGAGGCGGCCCCCTCCGACTGGCAGGAACAACGTGAGACGGTCGTGATCGACCCGGAACTCGACGAGCCCGATCAGTACGAATAGTCCTGCGGTGCACGCGCTTTCGCGGCGGCTGCTCGGCTCCCGCTATCCGGCGGCGGCGGTGATCTCCGGCGTGCGCCAAGCGCTGCCGGGGCCGGTCGTGACATCCTTGACGAAGTCCCCGATGTAGCGGATGGCGCGCCGCCCCTCGGGCAGGATGTCGGCCGCCAACGGAAAGTCGTGAATCTGCCCGTCCCAAAGATGCAAATCGCAGCGGATTCCACTGGCTTCCAAGCGCTTCGCCATGAGCTCGGCGTCTGGGAGCAACAGCTCATCGGAGCTGGCGTGGATGGTCACGGGAGGCAGCGAGGACAGGTCGGCGTCGACCGGTGAGACCACGCGCGCCTTGGCACTCCCGTTGCCCATCGGCAGTTGCACCTCGCCGAGGTATCGGGCGAACATCGACAACGCCCCGCGGGTGAACATCGAGCACTTGCGTGCGTTCCGATGCTTGAGCTTGCGGGCCGGATCCGGGTCCGTGAAGGGCGAAACCGTCGCGATTCCAGCCGGTTTCGCAAGGCGGTTCCGGATGGCGGCCAGCGTGGTCATGAACGCGAGGTACCCACCGGCGGAGTCGCCCGCCACGACGATTCGGTCATCGTCGTAACCCCGCTGCCGCAACCAGCGCAGCCCGCTGAGGCCGTCTTCGATCGCGTCGCTGATTTGATGCGACGGCAGTTTTCGGTATCCGACCGTGAGCACACCTGCGTCGGCCGCCTTCGACAAACGACACACCACGGAGCGGTGGGTGTTCAGGCCGCAGGTCAGAAACGCGCCGCCGTGTAAGTAGAGGATTGCGCGCGCCGGCGACGCCCCCCGCGCGCGAACCCATTCCGCGCCGCAATGTTCGAGTTGTATCGGTTCGATCGTCGCCGACGAGCGAATGCGTGGCAGCAAACCGGCCATGCTGTCGACGTATTCGAATGGCCAGCGCAGATGCGGCTGAATTGCCCAGGCGCGCACTGCGTTTTTCACGATCAACCGGCTGGCCAACGAAACAGCAACCGATTGTGCGCTGTGCCCGTGGTGAATTCGTCGATTGCTCATGTTGCGCCGCAACGAATAACGGCGACGCTTCGGATCCCTTGTGGCCATTGGCAACAACTCCTATTTGGACAAGCGGATACCCGGCCTCCGGACCAGGAAAACTCTGTGTAAAGCCCGTGGCAAAGTTGGGTTTCTCACGGTTTACGCGTGCGAAAGCCGGGTATTCCGGCTTTATCTATGTGCGCGCCGAGCGCGATGGCCCAAGATATGGGCATGGACGCTATCAACGGTCGGCTGTTGGCGGAGCGGGTCGCGGTCGTCACGGGCGGCGGCGGAGGAATCGGCGCGGCCACCGCGCGGCTGTTCGCCCAGCATGGCGCGCGGGTGGTCATCGCCGACAGCGACGCCGAACTCGCACAACGAACGGCCGACGACATCGCGGCGGCCGGGGGTTCTGCCCTGGCGGTGATCACCGACGTTCGCGACGCCAATCAGGTTGCGGCCTTGGCGCAAACGGTGCTGGATCGCGACGGGCGGATAGATGTTTTGGTGAACAATGTCGGTCATTGGTTGCGTCACCCGGGCAATTTCGTCGACACCGACCCGCAGCTGTGGGATGAGCTCTACCGCATCAACCTGCACCATGTTTTCCTCGTCACCCACGCATTCCTGCCGGCGATGATCGGCCAGCGCGCGGGTGCGATCGTCAACGTCTCGTCGGTCGAAGGCTTGCGCGGTTACCCGGAGGATCCGGTCTATGCCGCGTTCAAAGCGGCCGTCATCCACTTCACGCGCAGCCTCGCGGTCCAGGTGGGCCGCGATGGAGTGCGGGTCAACGGCGTTGGTCCTGACGTGACCGAATCGCTGCAGGTGCCCTACTCGCAGTGGCTATCCGCCGAGGAGCAGACGCAGTGGCCGCAATGGGTTCCCGTCGGCCGGATGGGCCTGCCCGAGGACCAGGCCCGCGTCATCCTCTTCCTGGCGTCGGACCTGTCGGCGTTCGTCACCGGCCACACCATCCCGACCGACGGCGGCACCGGGGCGGCGGGCGGATGGTTCCGCTCGTCGCGCCGGGCGGATCGCGAATGGACGAATCGCCCGATCGCACCCTGACCCCGCCGTCAACTTCCGGGGACCGAGAGAGTGGCTTGCTGCTCGACCTGCAGCCCCTGTTGCTCGTCTTGCTGGGCTTGCTGGCGGTCCAGTTGCTCTTGCTCTTGGGCCTGCTGTTCGGCCTGTTGCATCTGCTGCTGGGCCTGGAGCTGTTGTTGCAGTTGGGCTTCGTCGTCGTTGCCGTCTGCTACGACGCGGGTAAGCCCCGATCCCCCAACGGTTTTCGTGTCGTCATATTGCGGGGTGTGAAATAGCGCTAGCATCGCAAACGTCGCGATACCGGCGAGAACGGTTTGGATCAAAATGCGTTGCTTGTGCGCCGCCATCACGCAACATTGCGCTTCGGTGTTAGCAGCGGCCTGGATCGCAGTTATCGATCCGCTGTGAGCTCAGACGCTTTGCGCGGCTCGAAATCGCGCTTGCTCGTGGATCACGGTGACCGGAATACCGTTGAGGACACCATTACCGGAGGGCTCGTCGATGAACGCCGGCGGGGAAAGCACATTGGTGTTGGCGCCCGGCGAGCTGTTGGCCACCGACATGCGGGTGCCCGGCTTGCCGTGGCCCCAGCCGTGCGGCATCGACACCACGCCGGGTTTGATCGCGTCGGTGATCTCGACGGGGACCCTGATCTCGCCGGCCTCCGATTTCACGGTGACGACGTCGTCGTCGGCCACACCGAAGCGCGCGGCGTCGTCGGGGTGGATCAGCAGCGTGCACCGGTCCTTGCCCTTCATCAGCGCGGGCACGTTGTGCAGCCAGGTGTTGTTCGAACGCAGGTGTCGCCGGCTGACCAGCACCAGCGGCTCGTCGCGCCGTTCCAGGCGCGCGGCCAGCCGCGGCAGGTCGTCGAGCAGGTATTGGGGGGCGAGCCGGATTTTCTTGTCGGGCGTGCCCAGGATGTCGGGCAGCTGGGGCACCATCGGCCCGAAGTCGATCCCGTTGGGGTTGGCCTTGAGCATGTCCAACGTGAGGCCGCCGGGGTTCTGCCCGTACTGGTCCCCGAACGGGCCGGTCCGCAGCGTAAGGTCGAGCATCCGTTCCGGGCCGCCTTTCAAACCGGCATCGTCATAGAGCTTGCGGATCTCCGCGCCGTCGAGGCCGCGCGTGAACGCCAGGTAGTCGAAGAAGCCGTCGTCGATCGCCGCGACGTCGACGTCTTCGGCGGGTGTGCCGGTGCACAGGCCCGTCAGCCGGATCAGGATCTCCCATTCGTGCGGGCGATCACCCGGGTCAAACACCGGGGCCGAGTAGTTCGCGATGCTGCGGATCGCAAACAACAAGATGAGGTCGTCGTGGTGAGGTTGCTCGAGCGGGGAGAGCCCCGGCAGGATCACGTCGGCGTGCCGCGTTGTCTCGTTGAGCCACAGGTCAATCGAGATCATCGCGTCCAGCATCGGCAGCACCTCGTCGAGTTTGTCTCCCCCCGGCGTGGACAAGACTGGGTTGCCCGCGACCGTGATCAGCGCCTTGAGCTGCCCGTCGCCCGGCGTAGCGATCTCTTCGGCCATGCACGACACCGGTGCCTGGCCGAGAACTTCCTTCGCGCCGCGAACGCGCGTGTGCCACCGGCCGAATTCGGCGGCGCCGCCCTCCAGGCCGGGCAGCGGCTGGGAGGTGATCGACCAGGCCGCCGGCTTCGGGAACATCGCCCCGCCGGGCGTGTCGAAGTGGCCGATCAAGATGTTGATCACGTCGACCAGCCAGCTGGCCAGGCTGCCAAACTCCTGATTGCACAGGCCAATTCGGCCGTACACCACCGACTTGGGGGTGCCCGCAAGCTCACGGGCCAGCCCGCGGATCCGATCCGCGTCGATGCCGGTGACGGCGCTGACCCGTTCCGGCGGCCAGTCCGCGGCGACCCGGCGCATCGTATCGACGCCGTCGACGTGCGGTCCGGGGTCGATCAGGTCTTCGTCAAACAGCGTGTGCGCGACCGCAAGCAGCAGCGCCGCATCGGTGCCCGGGACGATAGGAAGCCACTCGTCGGCGCGGGCGGCGGTCAGCGTGCGCACCGGATCGATCACGATCACCTTGCCGCGTTTGCGGATCGCTTCGATCAGGCCCATCACGTTGGGCGCGGCCAGCAGCGATCCCTGCGACGCGGCGGGGTTGGCGCCCATGATGACCATCAGGTCGGTGCGTTCGATGTCGGGCACCGGGAAGTTCCACCAGAGGCCGTACATCAGGTGCGACGACAGGTTCTTGGGCCACTGGTCGACGGTCCCCGGCGAATACGTGACTGGCATCCCCGACATGCCCAGCAGCACGCCCGAGTAGCGGGCCAGCGAGAAGGAATGTGCTAGCGGGTTGCCGGTGTAGGCGCTGACCGCGCCGATTCCGTACTTTTCGATGACCGGCGTCAGCAGCTCGGTGCAGCGGCGAAACGCCGCGTCCCAGCTGACCTCCTGCCAGCGACCGTCGACCTTGATCAGTGGGCGGCGGATGCGGTCCGGGTCGTCGTGCAGCGCGGCCAGTGACACGCCTTTGGGACAGATGTGTCCGCGGCTCCACACGTCGTCGGGATTGCCGCGGATGCTGGTGACCTTCCCGTCTGTGGGGCCGCCTTCGACGTGAATTTCCAAGCCGCACATGGCTTCACACAGTGGACAGGTACGCAGATGCCTGCCGTTATTGCCGGTCGTCACCCACTCACTGTATTCCGCTACTCTCGGTAGCGGAAGTACCCAAAAATCGCGGCACTCGCTGACAAACCGCTGATGATCGGGTCTGAGACACATTTGAATCTGACAAGTCGGCTGTACAACGGCGAGACGCCGACCCTAGCGTCGGGTACATGACCGATCGGCACGACATCGAGTACCTGCGCCGCGAGGTCCTCGACCGGATCGATGCGCACCCATTCGAGGACTGGTCCCCCGCCCTCTTGCGGGCCCTGATCGCCGTCTTCGACCTAAACGGAGTCACGCCGGCGGCCACCCACGGCTTCCGCCCCCACCTCGTCAGGTAACTCCGCAGCGCTGACTAAAGTCCCGACGATGGAGATGTGGGAACTGGTCGCGCGTGAGCAGATCCGCGACACCCTCGCGCGGTACAACTGGTCGGGTGATGCCGGACGGCTCGACGGACTTGCCGAAACATTCTGCGCGGACGGTGTTCTCGAGATACGCGGGTCCGAACCACTGCGCGGTCGAGCCCAGATCGCGGCCTTTCTCGGCGGTGTCACCGGCAACCTCGCAGACAACATCGACGTCAAACCGGTTGTGCGGCACAACGTCGCCACCGTGGTGTTCACCGGCCTGACCCAGGACGAGGCCCACGTCGATTCGTACTTCACGGTGGTCACCCATATCGGGCTCGACCATTTCGGTCGTTATCGCGACGTCCTGGTGCCCGACGGTGATACCTGGCTGATCAAGCACCGCAAGGTGTCGACCGATTGGGCAGCCCCCGACTCGGTCATGGCCCGACGGCCGCCGAACGTGTAATCAGTGCGACCGGCGTCGGCGTGTCGTCGCACTGATTACACGTTCGGCGCCGAAACGCCAATCGTCATGATGTTGAGCCGGCAGCCTTCCGCGCCGGCGCGCCAGGCGTGGTCGACGCCCGTGACCACAGCGCTGTCGCCGACCGTCAGTAGGTGCACACCGTCATCGAGGATCAATTCCACCGAGCCCGAAAGCACGACATCGAAATCGACCGTGTCCGTATGGTGCATTGAGAATTCCGCGCCAGGACCGTACTCGATGGCCGCCCAACGGATCGAGCCCGGCGGGACCGCGAGGTCGAGCAGATCGGCCACGCGGCCGCCCGCATCGATCGATGGGGCCGATGCGGTCGCGTAGAGAATCGAATACCGGATGCCGCCGAGGCCGGCGTCCCCCTGCAGGGTGATTGGGCCATCCTGGGCGGCGCATGACCGCCCAGCCGCGTCAACGCCGGTGACCAGCAAGCGCATGCATCAAGACTGTAGACGAGGCGGCGACCGATCAGCGGAACCACCGCTCCCGCCCGACGCGGCGGCATGGCAGGGTGACCTCGTGGCCAAGACTCCGACCGTCGAGCACGACCTGCGTGAGATCAGTACCCCAAAGGGCGCTTTGCGCTACTACGACTGCGGCCCCGAGTCCGGACCGGTGTTGCTGTTCCTGCACGGCTCCGGCCCCGGGGTCACCGGGTGGCGCAACTTCCGCGGGGTGCTGCCCACCTTCGCCGAGCGCTTCCGCTGCCTGATCCTGGAATTCCCCGGCTTCGGGGTCAGCGACGACTTCGGCGGCCACCCGATGGTGACGGCGTTCGGCACCGTGTCGCCTTTCCTGGACGCGCTGGGCGTCGACAAGGTGCACATCGTCGGCAACTCGATGGGCGGCGGCGTCGGAATCAATTTCGCCATCGCCAATCCCGATCGCGTCGGTCGGCTCGTCACGATCGGCGGCATCGGGACAAACATCTTCAGCCCCAGCCCCAGCGAGGGCATCCGGCTGTTGCAGGAGTTCGTCGAAGACCCCACCCGGCAGCGGCTGGTCGACTGGCTGAAATCGATGGTGTACGACCAGTCGTTGGTCACCGACGAGCTGGCCGAGGAACGCTGGTCGCTGGCCACCGATCCCGCGACGCTGGACGCCGCCCGCCGCATGTACGGCAAGGCGGCGTTCGCCGCGATGAACTCCGCCATGGCGGCGTCCGACCGGCCGCTGCCGTGGGCCGTCATGCACAAGCTGACGGTGCCAACCCTGCTGACCTGGGGCCGCGACGACAGGGTGAGCCCGCCCGACATGGCGCTGATCCCCATGCGCACCATTCCCGACGCGGAACTTCACATATTCCCCAACTCCGGGCACTGGGCGATGATCGAAGCCAAGGAGGCGTTCGAAAGTACGGTCCTGGCATTCCTGTCCCGTGGGAACGGCTAACTGCCCGTCGAGCCCTCATCGCTGGGTGGCACCCGCGTCGACGGGCAGGGTCACTGCGGTGATGTACCGCGCCTCGTCGGAGGCAAGGAACAGCGCCGCGTTGGCCACGTCGACAGCATCCACCCACGGCACCCCAAGCATGTTCATGTTCCGCGCCGACTCGGCGAATTCGGCGCGTGTGGGCGGCCGGTCCAAGTCGGGGCGAAACGCGCTCCTGACGGCGTCGTTCTGGATCATCGGAGTGTCGACATTCGTGGGGTGAACGCAATTGACCCGGACGTTGTGCGGCGCGAGCTCGTTGGCCAGGCTGCGCATCAGGCCGACCACTCCGTGCTTGGCGGCAGTGTAGTGCGCAACCCCGACCAGCCCGCGCAGTCCAGCGATCGAGTTCGTCAGAATCATCGCACCGGTACCGCGCGCGATCAGGTGGGGCGCACCGGCCCGGCAGGTGTGCCACACACCGGTGAGGTTGACATCCAGCATGGCGCGCCACGCGGTTTCGTTCAGATCGACGGCCATGCCGCGAGAGGTGATTCCCGCGGTCGCACACACCACGTCCAGTCCGCCGAACCGCTCGACGCCATGGTCGGTGGCGGCGTGCATGCCGGCGAGGTCCCGCACGTCGACGATCTCCGTGTGCACCCGGGCACCAGCCTCGGTAACCAGGGCCGCCGTCCTGTCGAGGTCGGCGGGCGTGCTGTGCGGGATCACCACCGTATCGACGGGTCCGCACACGTCGAGCGCCACGATGTCGGCGCCCTCCTGCGCGAAGCGCACGGCTTGCGCGCGCCCGATCCCGCGCGCCGCGCCGGTGATCAGGGCGACTTTTCCCGCAAGCCGCCCTTTCACGTCGTCTTCTGCGTCAGACCCGCGTCGACGACGAGCTGCGTACCCGTGATGTAGCGGGCCTCGTCGGAGGCCAAGAACACCACGGCGTTGGCCACGTCGACCGGCTCCAGCCACGGCACAGGCAGCAGGTTGCGCGCCTGGAGGACCTCGGCTGCATCGGCCGCCGTGGGGTTCTCCAGATCGGGCCGCAGGCGCTTGAACGTCGCCTGGTTGAGCACCGTGGCTGTTGCGACCGCGCCGGGGTGGACGGTGTTGACCCGGATGCGGCGCGGCCCGAGTTCGTTGGCCAGGGTGCGCGCCAGGCCCACCAACGCGTGCTTGCTTGCCGTGTAGTGGGCGGTGTTGGTCGTGCCGCGTATTCCGTTGGTGGAACTAATGATTGTGATGGAGCCGCCGCCCTCCCCCATGTGCGGCACAGCCGCCTTGACGGTGTGCCATACGCCGGTGAGGTTGACGTCGAGCGTGCGCTGCCAGTCCCGGGGGTCCAGTTCCCACGAGGGCGCGCCGGGGAGGTGGATTCCGGCGTTGGCGACGATCACGTCAAGCCGACCCAGCTCGGCGACGCCGTGATCGATCGCGGCCGTCATCGCTTCGAGGTCGCTCACATCGGCCACGCCGGCCACGCAGCGCCGGCCCCTATTTTCGATTTCCCTTGCGGTAT
Organism: Mycobacterium sp. IS-2888; assembly: GCF_001954215.1. NCBI lineage: Bacteria > Bacillati > Actinomycetota > Actinomycetes > Mycobacteriales > Mycobacteriaceae > Mycobacterium > Mycobacterium sp. IS-2888. Next base: position 83,999 of record NZ_MBET01000090.1, on the reverse strand, counting down.
CGCTCAATTCGCCTGCGGCCGCCTGCCCGTCCAGCGCGATCACGTCGGCGCCCTCGTCGGCGAACCGCTCGCAATGCACGCGTCCGCTGCCACGGGCGGCGCCGGTTACCAGCACGACTTTGTCAACCAGTCCTGTCATTGCGGCATCTTGATCAGGTCGAATCCCCGGTAGCCGGAGTCGGCGACGTCGGCGCAGATGTCGTTGTAGGTCGCGAAGCCCCCAACGAACAGCATGAAACCCCTTGGCTTTCCGGGCACGTTGGCGCCCATGTACCAGGAGTTCGCCTTGGTGAACAGCGTCGTCTCGGCGCGCCGGGAGCATTCGGCGACCCAGCCGTCCACGCTGTCCACGGTGGCTTCGATCGCGGCGTAGTCGTGGTTATCCAGGTAGGTGATGGCCTCAGCAATCCAGTTCACCTGAGCTTCCGCGTGTAGCACCATGTTCGCCAGGACGGCGGGTGCTCCCGGGCCGGAGATCAAAAACAGATTGGGAAACCCGTCCACGCCCAACCCCAGATAGGTGCGAGGTCCGTGCGCCCAGTCGTCACGTAGGGCCGTGCCGTCGCGTCCGACGATGTCGATCTTGCCCAGCGCCCCGGTCATAGCGTCGAAACCCGTTGCCAGAACAATCATGTCGACGTCGTACCGGGCCTCGGTGGTGTTGATCCCGGTCGCGTCGACGGATTCGATCGGGGTGGCGCGCACGCTGACCAGCGACACGTTGGTCCGATTGAAGGTCTGAAAGTAGTTGCTGTCGGTGCAGATTCGCTTGGTACCGATCGGGTGGTCATTGGGAATCAGCATGTCGGCGACCGCGGGATCGTCGATAACGGCCCGGATCTTTTCCTCGTAGAACTTTCGGGCCTCGTCATTGGCCGCCAGATCGATCATCTGGTCGGGGAATGTCTTCGAGAACAGCACGCCACCCAGCAGCCATCGCTTTTCGAACGCCGCTCGACGCTCCTCTGGCGTGCACTCCATCGTCGGCTTCGGGGCGGTGATGTGCGGCGAGCCACCGCCACTGCGCCACGAAAGTCTGCGCCGCTCCGCGTAGCCGGCCTTGATGTCGTCGAGCTCTTCCGCCGACAACGGCTTGTTGCCCGCCGGGACGCTGTAATTGGGGGTGCGTTGGAAGACGTAAAGATGGGACGCCTGCTCGGCGATAATTGGAATCGACTGAATTCCGGAGGATCCGGTGCCGATGACCGCGACCCGCTTGCCGGTGAAGTCGACGGGATCGTGGGGCCATTGGGCGGTGTGGTAGATCTGGCCGGCAAAATCGTCCAAGCCGTCGAAGGTCGGCGTCAGCGCGGCCGACAACGGGCCGGTTGCCATCAGACAAAACCGCGCCGAGAGCACCTGCCCGCCGTCGGTGGTAACAGTCCAGCGCAACGCAGTCTCATCCAGCACCGCCGACGCGACGCGGGTGTTGAGCGCGATGTCGCGGCGCAGGTCCAGTTTGTCGGCGACCCAGTTCAGGTAGGCGAGGATCTCGGCCTGGGTGGCGTACTTTTCGGTCCAGTTCCATTCCTGCTGCAGTTCGTCGGAGAACGAGTAGCAGTAGTCGACACTCTCGACGTCGCAGCGCGCGCCCGGATAGCGGTTGTAGTACCAGGTCCCGCCCACCTCGGGCGCGGCTTCGAGCACCCGCACCGACAGGCCTTGGCTACGCAGCTTGTGTAGGGCGTACAGGCCGGCGAACCCCGCGCCGACCACTAGTACGTCGAGAGGCTGCTGGCCGGGATCGGTCACAGGCAGCCACGGTAGGGCCTTAGTCGTCGCGCGCGGTTCCCCTTCCCGGTCAACGGACGCTCCGGCCGAGTTTTCCCGTCCACCGGGCGTGCGCACCCGCCCCCCGCCGCATATCGCAGACCATCGGCTCATGTCGGAAGTTGCTCATGTCGAAGTTGAGCTGGATGGTCAGCGACATCGTTTGCGTTGGCCACGTAGTCAGACCCTGGTCGACCTGTTGCTCGATGCGGGCATCGACGCGCCCCACTCGTGCCGCGAAGGCCGCTGCGGTTCGTGTGTGGCCACCGTCGTCGCGGGCGAGACCGTCATGGCGGCGTGCGACCTCCTGGAAGCCGACGACCTGCGAGGCGGCCTGATTCTTGCGTGTCAGGCCAGGCCGGCCAGCGACCATCTCCGCATCGAGTTTTGACCGCGTTTGCGTCCGCTCACCGGGATTGCCTTCGGGTTCGGCGCGGACTGCGGTAGACCATTACTACGCCCCCACACGTTAGGACGAACGATATGAGCGAGCGGGTACTCGACCGGGTAGTTGCCATGGCCGATCAGTTGCGCGACCAGGCCGCCGAAGCCGAAAGGATTGGCCGCCTCACCGACGACACCGTCAAGCTGATGAAAGGTGCCGGCCTGATCCGGCTGCTGCAGACCAAGCAATACCAGGGCTTCGAGGTCCACCCCCGCGAGTTCGCCGAGACGACGATGGCCACTGCGGCGCTGGATCCGGCGGCCGGCTGGATCGTCGGCGTGGTTGGTGTGCATCCCTACCAGTTGGCCTATGCCGATCCGAAAGTCTCCGCGGAAATCTGGGCAGAGGACGTCGACACGTGGATGGCCTCCCCGTACGCACCGCAGGGTGTCGCCAAGCCGGTGGACGGCGGCTACATCTTCAATGGGCGCTGGCAGTTCAGCTCGGGCACCGACCACTGCGACTGGATCATTCTCGGGGCAATGCTCGGCGACGAGAAGGGCATCCCGTTGATGCCGCCGCAGATGCTGCACATGATCCTGCCGCGCAAGGACTACGAGATCGTCGAGGACTCCTGGAATGTGGTGGGGCTGCGCGGAACCGGCTCGAAGGACGTCATCGTCAAGGACGCGTTCGTCCCGACCTATCGGACCATGGACGCGACGAAGGTGATGGACGGCACCGCCCAGCGCGAGGCGGGCATGACCGAGCCGCTGTACCTGATGCCGTGGTCGACGATGTTCCCGCTGGGCATCTCGGCGGCGACCATCGGCATCGCCGAGGGAGCGCTCGCCGCCCACCTGGACTACCAGCGGGAGCGCGTCGGAGCCACGGGAACAGCGATCAAGGACGACCCCTACGTCATGCACGCCATCGGCGAGGCGGCGGCCGACATCAACGCCGCGCGCCAGGAGCTGCTGGCCAACGCCGACCGCATCTACGACATGGTTGCCGCCGGCAAGGAGGTGTCGTTCGCGGACCGCGCGGCCGGTCGGCGCACGCAGGTTCGCGCGGTATGGCGCGCGGTGTCGGCGGTCGACGAGATCTTCGCCCGCTCGGGCGGCAACGCGGCGCGGATGGACAAGCCGCTGCAGCGGTACTGGCGGGACGTGCATGTCGGCCACCTGCACGCTATCCACGTCCCCGGCACCACCTACCACGCGTCGGCGCTGAGCTCGCTGGGCATCGATCCGCCGGAAGGTCCGCTGCGAGCCTTGATTTAGGAGAACGCTTCACCATGAGCGACCTGAAAAGCCTTGGCTACATCACCATTTCGACCAACGACATCGATCGCTGGCGGCAATTCGCCTTCGGCGTCCTCGGATTCGCGGAAGGCTCCCCACCAAAAGGAGGAGGCCCCGATGCGTCCGCGCTGTATCTGCGCATGGACGAGCGCGCGGCCCGGCTGATCGTGGTGCCCGGTGAGACCGACCGGGTGCTCACCGTCGGCTGGGAAGTGCGGGACCACCCGGCGCTGCAGCGGGTCAAGGCCGCCCTCGATGGCGCGGGGGTTGCGTTCAAACAGCTGTCCACCGACGAGGCCGAGGCGCGCCGCGTGGAAGAGGTGATCACCTTCGAGGACCCGGCCGGCACCACGCTCGAGGTGTTTCACGGCGCGGTGCTCGACCACAGCCCGGTCGTCACCCCGTTCGGCGCGAAATTCGTCACCGGCGACCAGGGGCTGGGCCATGTCGTCGTGCCGGCCATGGATCCCAACGGGCTGTTCGACTTCTACACCGACGTGCTGGGTTTCCGTTCCCGCGGCGCGTTCCGGGTGCCCCTGCCGAAAGAGTTCGGCCCGGTGCGGGTTCGCTTCCTGGGCATCAACGAACGACACCACAGCCTGGCGATCGTCCCGGCCGCACATCAGCGCGACCCGCGGCTGGTGCACATCATGGTCGAAGTGGACACGCTCGACGCGGTGGGCCAGGCGCTTGACCGCGTCAACGCGGAGGGGTTCCAGCTGTCGTCCACCCTGGGACGCCACACGAACGACAAGATGGTCTCGTTCTACGTTCGCGCGCCCGGGGACTGGGACATCGAATTCGGCACCGACGGCATGCGGGTCGACGAAACGTATTACACCGCAGAGGAAATCACCGCCGACAGCTACTGGGGTCACCAGTGGGTCGGCGAGATGCCCGCGGCGATGCGGCTATGACGCCCGACACCGACGTCACACCCATTCCCGCCGCGTCGATCACTTCGTGGGACGACGAGGCCGACGTCGTGATCGCCGGCTACGGAGTGGCCGGCGCCGCCGCTGCGGTCGAAGCGGCCCGCTCCGGCGCCGACGTCCTGGTCCTCGAGCGCACCGGCTCGTGGGGCGGCGCGGCGGCTATGGCGGGTGGTTTCATATACCTCGGTGGTGGCACCGCGCTGCAAAAAGCTTGCGGCTTCAGCGATTCCGTCGAGAACATGGCGACGTTCCTCAACGTCGCGATGGGGCCGGGAGCCGACGAGGGCCGGATCGCCGACTATTGCGCGGGCAGCGTCGCCCACTTCGACTGGCTCGTCGGCTGCGGTGTGCCGTTCAAGGCGGAGTTCTTCTCCGAGCCCGGCTGGGAGCCGATGGGCGACCAGGGCCTGATGTACAGCGGCGGCGAAAACGCCTACCCGTTCAACACCATCGCCTCCCCCGCCCCGCGCGGACACGTCCCGCAGATGTCGAACAAGAAGCAGGGCGAGGCCAGCGCCGGCTACATGCTGATGAAGCCGCTCGTCGAGACGGCCACCGCAGCGGGCGCGCGCGCCCTCTACGACGTGCGGGTGCAGTCGCTGATCGTCGAGTCCGACGGGCGGGTGGTCGGCTTGCGCGCGCGGCAGTACGGCACCGAGATGGCGTTGCGGGCGCGCTCGGGCGTGGTGCTCGCGACGGGCAGCTTCGCCTACAACGACGCGATGGTGACGCGCTACGCCCCGCGGATCGCCGGACGCCCGGCCGCGTCGATCGAACAGCACGACGGGCAGGCGATCCGGATGGCACAGGCCCTGGGCGCGGACCTGGCCCACATGGACGCCACCGAGGTCGCGATCTTCATCGACCCGCAGCAGTTGGTGCGCGGGATCCTGGTCAACGGCCGCGGTCAGCGCTACGTCACCGAGGACACCTACCCGGGCCGGATCGGGCAGCTCACGCTGTATCAGCAGGACAACACCGCCTACCTGATCATCGACGGCGATGCCCAGGAGGAGGCGATGGCGTCGTGGTCACCGAAGTTCATGCTGCGGCCCGCGACGTGGGTGGCCGACAGCGTCGCCGACCTGGAACGCGACATGGGGCTGACGACCGGTTCGTTGCAGGCGACCGTCGCCGCCTACAACGACGGCGCCGCCCGGGGCGAGGATCCGCTGCTGCACAAGAAGCCGGAATGGGTGAAGCCGATCGGCTGCCCGGTCGGCGCGATCGACCTGCGCGAGAGCACTGGCGGCTTCACCCTGGGCGGCCTAAGTACCACGTTGGACGCCGAGGTGCTGCACGTCAGCGGTGAGCCCATACCCGGCCTCTTCGCCGCGGGGCGTTCGACCGCGGGTCTCGCCGCGTGGGGTTACGCCAGCGGGATCTCGCTCGGCGACGGCAGCTTCTACGGCCGCCGCGCGGGACGCTCCGCCGCCAAGGGCTGACCTGCGCTAATCCGTCGACTAACCCGCGTCAGGCGGCGCTTTTTCGTGTCTTGTGTGACAACAGCCACACGGGTATGGTACAGATATTCCTAATAGGAATATTCCAGCCAGTTATAGCACAACCCGAGGACACCGATGTCACGAGCCGACGCCGTCGCGACCGCCCAACCAACACCCAGTGCCGTTATCGACCGCATCTCGTTGGTGCTTGATGCGTTCGATGGACCGGGACGGCTGACGCTGGCACAGATCGTCCGCCGCACCGGCCTGCCGCGCTCGTCGGCGCATCGGATGCTCGAGCGCTTGGTGCAACTGCGCTGGCTGCGCCGCAGCGGCCGCGACTACGAGCTCGGTATGCGTTTGGTGGAGCTCGGTTCGCTAGCCGTACACCAGGACCGTCTGGTGCGCGCGGCCAGTCCGCTGCTGGGCGAATTGCACCGCGCCACCGGGCTTGTCGTACACCTTGCGGTCCTGGACGGACCCGACGTCGTCTATCTCGACAAGGTCGGCGAACCGATGAACGCCGCGATCCCCACCCGAGTTGGGGGCCGTCAACCCGCGCACTGCACCGCCGTGGGCAAGGCGATCCTGGCCTACAGTGACGAGGACACCGCCGTGGATCTGCGGGCCCGCAAGACCAAGTACTCGATCGTTAACAGCTCGCAACTGGCGATCGAATTGGCCAAGGTGCGCGCCCACGGTGTCGCATTCGAGCGCGAGGAGTCGCTGCTCGGATTCGGTTGTGTGGCAGCCCCGATCGGCAGCCCGGGTGAGGCGGTCGCCGCGGTGTCGGTGTGCGGTCCGATGAATCGCATGATGTTCGATCAGCGCCTGGCCGCCCCCGTGCGCATGACCGCGATGGCCGTGTGGCGCAACGTCGAGGACGGCCCGCAGCGGGTGGCGCCAACCCTGCAACCGCTGCGGCCACTGCGACTGGCGCGCTCCGCGCCGCGTCCCGCCCTGCAGTACGCGTGAGCCTCGATCCACAGATCGCGCCGCTGATCGAGGCGCTGGACGCCGGCTTCCCGCCGGTCCACACCATGACCGGTGCGCAGGCAAGGGCAACCATCCGCTCCCGCTTCGTGCCACCTGAAGAACTCGAGCCCGTTGCCGAGGTGAGAGACGAATCCATTCCGGGGCCCGGCGGCGACATCGCGGTGCGGATCTACCGACCCGACGGCGAGCACCTGCCGGTCCTCGTGTACGCCCACGGTGGCGGCTTTGTGTTCTGCGACCTGGAGAGTCACGACGGCCTGTGCCGCACTATCGCTAATCATGTTCCTGCCGTGGTGATTTCGGTCGACTACCGCCTGGCGCCGGAGCATAGGTGGCCTGACGCGGCCGAGGACGTCTACACGGTCGCCCGCTGGGCGGCCGACAATGCGGACGCGGTCGGCGGCGACGCACTGCGCGTTGTGGTGGGCGGCGACAGCGCGGGAGGAAACCTAGCCGCCGTCACCGCGGTGATGGCGCGCGATCGCGGCGGTCCCCCGATCGCGGGCCAGTTGCTCATCTATCCGGTGATCGCAGCCGACTTTAACAACGAGTCTTATCGCTTGTTCGGCAACGGTTTCTACAATCCGAAGCCGGCGCTGCAGTGGTATTGGGATCAGTACGTTCCGGCGCGTGCCGATCGGGAACACCCATACGCGTCGCCCCTTCGGGCAAACCTGGCCGGTCTGCCGCCCGCAGTCATCGTCACTGCCGGTCACGATCCACTTCGTGACGAGGGCAACGCCTACGCCGACGCGCTCGAGGCTGCGGGTGTGATCACTGTGCGATGCCCCTTCGACGGCGGCATCCACGGGTTTATGACGATGTCGATGCTCGATATAGCTCACGAAGCCCGTCGGGAGTCGTGTTCGGCACTGGCTCAACTGCTTCGCTGAAAGGTCGGACCATGGCTGACGGTCGGATATTCGTCATCGACACAGTGGTGACCAAGCCAGGATGCGCCAGGACGTTCGTCGACACCTACCTCGCCGAGTACGCGCCCGGTGCCCGCTCCCGTGGGATGACATTGCGCGACATCCTCGTCAGTCCTCCGATCTGGTCCAATGATCTCTCAAATACCGTCACCATCAGCTGGACGCTGCCGAGCGCGCAGGCATGGTGGGAGATGACCTGGAAGGGTCGGCCGGACCCGGCGCTGGGCGAATGGTGGTCTCGGATCAGCGAATTGGTCACCGAGCGGTCGCGGTCTTTCGCCGCCGCAGCCGACGACGTCGATGGCCTCTGCGATGTATAGCATCACCAGGCTCATCGACATCGCCGAGGAAGAGCGGCCTCGGGTGCTGGCGGCCGTGCGTTCGGCGGCGGAAGCGACTCCCGCACTACACCGTCTCGTCGAGCCGACAATGCCAGGGTCGCGCAACGGGGGTGACGTCCTGGTTCACTTGAGGTTCGATTCCCGAAGTCAATGGCTCTCGGCCGCAGATGATTTCGCTGCGGTGCTGCACGATCCCGGGATTACGCGAGTCAACGGAGCGACTTACCCCGGTGTTCCGAACCACAACGGCGGCGACCCGGGAACCGTCTATCGCGCCCTGTTGTTGCGGGTAGCGCCAGATACCGACGCCGCCACAGCTGCACGTTTCGAAGACGAGCTGTCCCGGATGCCTCACTACATACCGGCCATCAGAGCGTGGCAGCTGAGCCGCGTCGACGATGCAATCGGGGCCTCGTCATGGACGCACGTGTTCGAGCAGGAGTTCAGCGATCTCGACGGACTGATGGGTCCCTACCTGATGCATCCGATCCACTGGGCGGTGGTGGACCGATGGTTCGATCCGGAATGTCCTGACGTGATCGTACGCGACCGGGTGTGCCACAGCTTCTGTCGATGCAACGCGCCCTTGCCGACTGGCTGCTGAAGACGCTGAGCGATCCGACGTGGGCGCGGTTGGCCTTGATCCGCTCTGTCAGGCACCACGTCCCGTAGGCATGTTTCTTTATCTTTCGGGCTATAGCCCGGCGGGGAGGATATTCGGGTTAGCAGATGCCGGCGGTTCCAGCGGCTTCAGCTCCGACCTACCGTCGAGGCTGCGCACCGGCAGCCCGTGTGACCACGGGTAGTGCAGGCTGAAGGCCACCAGGCCGGTGCGTTGCGCGGCCGGCAGATGGCACATCGCGAGCACCGTCTCGGCCAGATACTCGACCGGCTCGGTAAAGAAAGTCTCCGGGATCAACTGTGCCGCACCAGGTGTGCGGACGGCCGCCGACGGGCCGACGCAGTTCACGGCGATGTTGGCATCAAGCAACTCCGCAGCGACGCCCTGGGTGAAGCGATGCAGTGCGGCCTTGCACGACGCGTAGATGACGTCACCGGAGGTTTTGTTGTACTCCCGGTACGGCCGCACCGGTGCGAGCCCGGTGACCGAGCCGATGTTGACGATCCACCCGCCACCTTGTCTACGCATATGTGGCACCGCAGCTTTGGTCAAAACGAACGGCGTCCGCAGGTAGTGCTCGATGGTCCGGTCGAAGGTTTCCAGCGACATGTTCTCGATCACCGAGTAGTCGGCGAAACCGGCGTTGTTGACCAGGATGTCGATGCGGCCGGTGCGCTCCAGCACCGCGTCCACCAGGCCATCGCGCGCCGCGCCGTCCTCGAGGTCCGCGGTCAGTCCGAAGGCTGATCCGCCAGCCTCTTCGATCAGGGCGACGGTCTCATCGATGGTCCCCGGTAGCGCAGAGGTGACCCCGGCGCGGATGGACTGCGACGGTTGGTAGGCGCGCGCCGTGACCGCGACGGTCGCGCCTTCCGCGGCGAGACGCTGGGCGATTGCGCGTCCAATGCCGCGGCTGCTGCCGGTGACCAAAGCCGTCTTGCCCATGAGCAATTGACTCATCGCAACGTGAAATCCTCTTCGATCGGCGCGCGATGCTGATGCCAGACGTCGACCAGTCGATATGGCGTCGCCACCACCACCCGCCCCGATCCCGACCGGTAGTAGGTGTGCGCATTCGGCGTGTGGCACCACACGGTACCGCTCATCGTCTCGTCGATTTCCGCAACGTAGTCCTCGTAGGCCCGCTGAGTGACTTCGATAGTGTCGGCGCCGCGGAGCGCCATCAACTGCAGGCATTCGATGATGTAGTGGGCGAGCACCTCCATTGAGAAGTTCGCGCCGGCGCCGTGACCGGGGCTGTAGTTCGGTGCCGACATGGTGAACAGGTTGGGGAAGCCGGGTACGGTTCCGCCGCGGTAGGCACGGGGACTTTCGCCCCATTCATCTGTCAGCTTCTTGCCGTCACGGCCGCGGATGTCAATTGTGGACAGGAAGTCCAGGTAGTAGCCGGTGGCATAGATGATCACGTCGAGGTCGATCTGCCGACCGTCCTGTGTGACAATGCCTTTCGCGTTGACCTCGGCAGGTTCGCTGGCCTCCACGTCAACATGGTCGCGCGTCAACGCCGCATAATACCCGCCCGGGTCGCGGATGATCCGCTTGCCGTATGGCGCGAAATCCGGCGTGACCTTTTTGGCCAGCTCCGTGTCTTTGCCGAAGGTCTGCTCGATGTACGCCAGGCACATCTGCAGTAGCACGTCGTTGGCCGCAGAGATGGACAAGTGGTCCTTGGCCCACTCCGGGTCCTGCAGGATGACCGGGTAGTTGTTGTCGGCGGTTCCCCAATACGATTTGAGCCGGTTCCAATTCGCGTAGTACGGCAGGTGGCGCCCGAGGTAGCGCCGATGCGCGGGGACCTCGTCGGTGGGACGTTTGCGTGGCGCCACCCAGTGCGGCTGACGCTGGAACACCGTCAGGTGGTCCACCTGGTCGACGCACGCGTCGACGATCTGCACCGCGGTGCACCCGGCGCCGATGATCGCCACCCTTTTGCCGGTGAGATCCAGCGAGGAATCCCACTGGGCCGAGTGAATACTGATGCCCGCGAACGTTTCTCGACCCTTGACATCGGGCCAGCGCGGGCGGTTGAGGTAGCCGGCCGCGGTGATCACTACGCTTGCGTAGCTGATGTCACGGTGGCCGTCGGCATCAACCGAATGGATCTGCCACTGGTTCCGATCGGCGTCCCACCACAAGGCGTCGACCTCGGTGCGGAACCGGGTCCGCTCGCGCAGCTTGTATTTGTCGGCAAGCGCCACCAGATAGCGTTGATATTCCGCGCCTTGCGGATAGTAGCTGCTCCAGTCGGGGTTGACCTCCCAAGAGAGCGAGTAGTACGCCGACGGTGTGTCGACGCCGATGCCCGGATAGGTTGTGGTCAGCCAAGTGCCGCCGACCTCCGCGTTGCGGTCGAAGATCTCGTAGGACACGCCCTCACTGGCGGCGGCCAGCGCGACGCTGATCCCCGCGATGCCCGCCCCGATGATGGCGATTGTCACGGTATCGGGGATCGGCACCGTGCGCGGCAACGTCGGCTGCGACCGCTGGAAGCCGCCCTGCTCGAGTAGGAGGTCCACCTGCTCGTCCTCGACTTCCGAACCCAGCGCGATCGGCAGCAATCGGGCGAAGAAGTCGCGATCGTCGGCGGCCACCGCATCGGCTCGCCGCGGCTGACCCAGCGCGTCGATGACGGCGTTCACCAGCGCCTCGCCAGTATCGGGGTCGGTGACACCGGCCCTTTCGGGCGGGTCAGGAATGTGCGAGATTTTGGGCGCGTACGTCTCGATCACCGAGGGGTCTCCGGTGAGCTGGGCCAGCACCGCGACCAGGACGCCAGGGTCGGCCTGCCGCAGGTTGTCCCGCAGTTCGCCGGGGTCGGGAACGCCGGGGCCGGTGGGCGACGTCGATTCCGTGGCGGCGGTCATGCCATCGAGTATCGAGGCGGACGGTTGGGTCGCGCGGCGATCTGTCTACTCAGCGGGACACGAGGAGACCTGCGGCGCCATCGCGAGCATAGCCTCCGACGCATGGACCGGGTGCACTTCGGCGAGCGGGTGGACATCGCCATCGCGCGGGCCCGTAGTCATTCGCTCGGCGATATTCCTCGCCGGTCGGCCCGCCGGCAACCGGACAAGACTGCGATCATCGACGGGGATGTCGAACTGACCTTCGCCGAGTTCGACCGTCTCGTCGACAGAGCGGCGGCGGCGTTGCGCGACAACGGCTTTGCACCTGGCGACCGCGTCGCGTTGCTGGCGCACAACTGCTGGCAGTACGCCGTGCTGGCATTCGCGACCGCGCGCGCGGCGGTGGTTCTGGTGCCGATCAACTTCATGCTTACCGCCGAGGAAATCGCCTTCCTCCTTGGCCACAGTCGAGTCAGTGGATTCATCGTCGAAGCGGAGCTCATGCCCGCGGCCGAAGAAGCGATGCGACTGGGCGGCTCAGTCACGACGAAGGTTGCGCTGCTGCCGGGCGGGCGCACGGCTGCAGCGGGCTGGGAAGACTTCGCAGATTGGTTGATGAGTACCGCCGCGGCCCCCAACCCGCGCATCGACGACGACCAGCTCGTGCGGCTGATGTACACCAGTGGCACCGAGTCGCGCCCGAAGGCGGCCATGCATTCCAGCCGCAGCCTGATGTGGCAATACGTGAGCACCATCGTCGCCGGGTCGATGTCCGGTGACGACATCGAGATCCACTCGCTGCCGCTTTACCACTGCGCACAGCTGGACAACTTTCTGGCCACAGATATCTATCTCGGCGCTACCAGCATCATCCTCCCGCGTCCGGACCCTGAACTGGTCCTGCGCACCATCGCACGCTACGGCGTGACGAATTACTTTGCGCCACCGACGGTATGGATCAGCCTGCTGCGTTGCCCGGTCTTCGACGAGGTGGATCTGTCCAGCCTGCGCAAGGGGTACTACGGCGCCTCGGCGATGCCCGTCGAGGTCCTCAACGAGATCCGCACGCGGCTACCCAATCTGAGTTTGTGGAACTTCTACGGGCAGACCGAGATGGCGCCGCTCGCGTCAGCGCTCGGACCGGACGAACAGGACGCCCACGCGGGTGCCGCCGGCCGCCCCGTGGTCAACGTGGAGACGTCGATTCTCGACGACAACGACATCCCGGTGGCCACCGGTGTCGTCGGCGAGATCGCTCACCGCAGCCCGCATTTGATGCTGGGCTACCTCGACGATGCCGAACGGACTGCCGAGGCCTTTCGCGCCGGCTGGTTCCATTCCGGCGACCTGGGCTACTTCGACGAGCACGGCCTGCTGCACGTCGTCGACCGCAAGAAGGACATGATCAAAACTGGTGGCGAGAACGTGGCCAGCCGCGAAGTGGAGGAAGTCTTGTACCGGCACAGCGGGGTCCAGGAAGTCGCGGTATTCGGCTTGGCGCATCCGGTCTGGATGGAAGCCGTGGCGGCGGCGGTGGTGCCCCGCAATGGAGTGGCCCTGACCGAAGAGGACCTGGTCATCCACTGCCGGGAGCACCTGGCCGGGTTCAAGACGCCAAAACGCATTTTCTTCGTCGATTCACTGCCGAAGAATCCCAGCGGCAAACTGCTTAAACGCGAACTGCGCGAAGGCTTCAGCCTTACTCAGCAGTAAGCGGGCCGATTCTAGACTTCCACTCGGCCCGCACTTGCGCCGGACGCTGACGCCAGTACGGTGTTCCACTGACCGGGCATCCGCGGTGTCATCAGGGCCACACCAGGGTTGACTCGCCGACATGAGCAACGACGTCACGCTGCCGGAACTGCAGGAGTTCATCGGCAGCTTCTGGTACCACTACGACGAAGCGCACTACGACGAACTCGCCGCGAGCTACGCCGAAGACGTGCACTACCTGACCCGCAGCGATTCGGGAGCCAGCCCGTTCGAAGATTTGATGTCACCCGAACTGCGCGGCCGCGATGCAGTGATGGAATGGCTGTCGGAACATCGCAAGCAGAGCCCGTACCCGCTCCGCCACCACGCCACCAACGTGCACCGCACCGGAACCGACGGTGACGTTACCCGCGCGCGGTTCTATATCCTCGTCAACCAAATCGCCAACTTCGTACCGTTCGCGGTGTCGAGCGGTGTCGTCAACGTTGGCGTCCGGCGCGAGGCCGCCGGGCTGGTGTTCACGGAGATGGACGTCGTGCTCGACGCCACCGACTCCGTCCTGCTGTCGGAGCTCGCCGCCGACAGCGCCACAGGTTCGTGAGCGCGCGCGCTACATTCTCCGACGGCGTCGCCGTCATCACGGGGGCCGGCGCCGGGATCGGCGCGGGCTTGGCGCGATATGCCAGCGGCCTGGGCATGGCCGTGGTCCTGGCCGACATCGACGCCGTTGCCATCGCCGCGTTGCGCGGCGACCTTTGCGCCGCGGGCGGCACGGCGATAGACATCGGGTGCGACGTGCGCGACCCCGATGCCGTCCAGGAACTCGCCGACCGTGTCTACCGCGACGTCGGCCCGGTGCGGCTGCTGGTGAACAACGCAGGCATCGAGCAGTTCGGCTACCTATGGGACACCCCAATAGCCAACTGGCGGCGCGTCGTCGACATCAACATCAGCGGCGTCTTCCACGGTATCCGCGCATTTCTGCCGAAGATGATGGCCACCGACGAGGAAGCCTGGGTGTGGAACCTGTCGTCGGTCGGTGCAGTACGCGCAATTCCGTTGCAGGCGCCCTACATCATGAGCAAACACGCGGTGCTCGCGTTGACCGAATGCCTGCATCTGGATGTTCAACTGGCCGGGCACGGCCACCACATCCACGTCCAGGCCGTGCTGCCCGGCGCGGTGGTCTCCAACATCTTCGAGGCGGCCGGCGGAGTCGACCCTGACGCCAGCGATGCCGGCGCCGCCGAGGCGCAACGCTCCGCCATGCTGGACATCAAGGCCGCGGCCATGGATCCGCTTGCGGCCGCTGAGACGTTATTCGAGCAGGCCGCCGAGGGAAGGTTCTATCTACTGACCCAGCAAACCGTCGCATCGGCCATGGCAGACCGCGCGAATGTGCTTGCTGCACAACGACCTCCGGTGCTGAGGTGACGCCGGAACTCGATCCCGACGCCGCCGCGCGAGTGGCGTCCTTCGGAGCAGTACCACCGATGCGCCAGCGCGGATTGGCCGCGGTGCGAGCCGCGGTCGAATCCGCGCCACTGCCCGATGAAATGCCCGCGATGGCCAGCATCGGCGATGTGACGATACCCGGCCCCGCCGGATCGATTTCTGTCCGGATCTACCGTCCCACAGACGATTCCGTTCTGCCCGTGCTGGTCTACTTTCATGGCGGTGGGCTCGTCATGGGCTCCAACCACTCGTTCGAACCGCTTGCCCGCGAGTTGGCGTCGGCGTCGGGCGCCACCGTCGTGGCCGTGGACTACCGGTTGGCGCCAGAGTCGCCGCCCCCCGCGCAGTTCGACGACGCCTACGCCGCCACCGAGTGGGTATCACGGAACGCACGCGGCCTCGGTGTCGACTCCGGCCGCGTTGCGGTAGTCGGCGACAGCGCAGGCGGGTCGCTCGCGGCCGCGGTTGCGTTGGCCGCACGCGACCGTCGCGGGCCGGCGATCTGTGCGCAGGTGCTGCTGTACCCGGGCCTGGATCGCGACATGACGGTCCCGTCGATCATTGGGCTGCCTGATGCACCGCTGCTCGCGCGCGACGACATCGACTACATGCATGCCCTCGTCGACGGCAACGCCGGTCCGCCCCGCGACCCGTACCTGGTCCCGGCCTACGCGTCCGATCTGTCCGGCCTGCCGCCGGCGATCGTGGTGACTGCGGGCTGCGATCCGATCCAGGACTGGGGTGAACGTTACGCGGTCCGGCTCCGAGAAGCCGGCGTCCAGACCACCACGACCCGTTATCCCGGCATGTATCACGGCTTTCTTATGCGCTCTGACGCAACGGCGCGGGGCCGGCTGGCCGTCGCCGAGATCGGCGCCCTGCTGCGAGCGAAGTTCGCGCACCCGATCCGATTCGACGTCCCGATCACCGGACAGGGCGCCGCCGCGGGGCACTGACGCCGCGCACAATCACGCCAACGCAGAATTGGCAGAAGGAGACAGCTGATGCTCAGCGACGAGCGACGGATGGAGCTTTCCGACGTGTTGCGGCCAGCGGCACCCCCTCGCGAGATCGACAACGTCTACACCGAAGACCAACGCGAACGCCTGCTCGATGTCGTGCGTACGGAGGGCCCGTGGAAGTTGATCATTGCGCAACACTTCGCGTCCCCCGAGGAACTGATCGCCACGATGAGCGGCGCCTTCCCCGAAGGCTTCGAGCCGTCGCTGGACCTGTTCATCACGCCCACCTTCCGCGGCTACCTCGCCAACTATGGCGCGGTGCTCTACCCGCAACTGCACGATTGTTTCTACAACGCGCGGTTCCTGGAGATGGCCAAGAGCTATTGGAACGCGCAATACGCCAAGCCGCAGCTGATGCTGTTCAACATCAACGGCCCATGTGCCAATCGCGATCCGGGGCATCTGGATTCACCGAGCTTCCGCGGCGTGCGATACGAGAACGCGCCGACATGGCTCACCAGCGTCATGGGCAAATCGGGCCTCTTCCAGGATTACCTGATCAAAATGGCGCAGGTAATTACCTGGTTTTCGTTGGATGCCGGCAGCGGCTTCACCTATTGGCCAAACGGTCCGCTGCAGCCGCCGCAGCGAGTCCTGCCGCCAATCAACAACCGCGGCGTGGTCGTACAGAACGAGATGATGGTGCATCGCGGCGAGGCGAACGGGCCACTCGATCAACAGGTTCCGGCCGGCTTGGCGTTCGACACGGTTTTCACCGGTGATCCCGAGGACCGCGACCATTGGTTGCTGAAGAACGGCGGCGACGTGATCGCGCGCCACCACACCGACGAACTGCGGTTCCTGGTGCACTGGTCGGCAGAGGTGTTCTCGGATTTCGACGAGCTAAAGAAGAACATGGAGGGCTCGGACGACCTGACCCCCGAGCGGGCCATCGACATCATGGTCAAGGATGTCAATGCGCGGGGCATAAAACTTGCCATGCCGGACGACCCGCTACACGACCCGGAGTTCATCCGCACCCTGAACGCGGCCTACGACCTCGGCGGTCCGTCGAACTATCCGCACGAGGCGCCGCTTAGCGCCTTCCAGCCGGCGTAACGAAAGGTCCTGCATGCTAGATCGATTCGACGGCCGCAGAATCATCATCACCGGCGCGGGCTCGGGCATCGGGCAGGCCACCACGCTGCGACTGCTCGACGAGGGCGGCACCGTCGTGGGATATGACGTTTCGCCTGACGGCCTGGCCATAACCACTGCGGCGGCAGAGACGGCAGGCACGGCCAAACGGCTGAGCACCGAGATAGTCGATGTGTCAGCCGAAGACACGGTCGTCGGCGCGGTCAGCCGTGCCGTCGACGATCTGGGCGGCCTCGACGTTCTGGTCAACGCCGCTGCCATTCAGCGCTGTGCCAACACGCATGAGCACACGCTGGACGATTGGAACCGCACGTTGGCGGTGAACTTGACCGGCACGTTCCTAATGATCCGCCAGGCGTTGCCGGCCCTGCTGGAATCCGGCCGCGGTGTGGTCGTCAACTTCACCTCCACCGCAGCGTCTTTCGCGCACCCCTACATGGCCGCCTATGCCGCCAGCAAGGGTGGAGTGTTGTCGCTGACGCATTCCTTAGCTCTTGAATACTCCAAACAGGGGCTGCGCGCCGTCAACATCCAACCGGGCGGCGTCGCCACCGCGCTGGCGCTGAGCACATTGGACAAGATGCCCGCCGGCTACGACATCGGCTTGTGGGCCAAGCAGACACCGTTGCTGCACGGGAGAGCCGACGACATCCTCGGCGACCCGAGCTCCGTCGCGTCGGTGATCGCCATGGTGGCTTCCGACGACGGTGCGTTCATCACGGGCACCGAGATCCGGATCGACGGCGGCGCGCACGCCTGAGGACCAAGTAGGGAACTGATGGTCACGAGTATTCACATCAGCCGGACCGGCGGGATCGCAACCGAGCGAGCAACCCGCGCTGATGACGAGTATTTGCGATATCGACTTGACGTGTTTGCCGCCGGCGCCGCCGACGTCGTGCAGTCCGCCGGAGGTTGGCTGTTTGACCGGGCCAGGGCGGGTTGGTCGGTGTCGGTGTTGATAGCGCGCGGCTGCGATACCCGACCGCTACGAATCCTCGGGCTGCAGGCTTTGGACCTCAACACGAAATCCGCGTTGGAGTTGGTCTCGACGGCGAGCCGTATGCCGGGGCACAGCTTGGCGGTCAGCGCTGAGGTCCTCACCGGGGATGTTCGCATCCGCGACACAGTGTTCGAAGCCCTGGACCACCAGCCGACCGAAGTGGCGCTGTGGGGTGAGGGGTGGCCCAGCGGGGTCAATCGCACGATGGCCACGGTCCAACACGTGCTAAGCCCGGCGGCGCGGGTGTTCAAGGGCTATGCGCTTGCGGCGGCCGGCAGCCCTTGCGACTCAGTCGATCCGATCGAGACGCTGCTGTGCGACGGCGATGAACGGTGGCGCACATGACTGACGCCCTCCACGAACGACTGACGGCGTCGGTGCGACGGCTCATTGACGTCACCATTCGCAGCGAGGCCGACGAAGGCACCGTGGCGCAGGCCTTGGCTCTGGTCGAGCAAACCGTCGAGCTGCTGAGCACGCGCCTCATGCCTGGATCGTTCGGTGTGCGCACCAACCCCGACGGTGAAAACGTGGTTTGGGGCAATGTGGCCGTCGGGCTGCGTAACCCGATCGCTCCGCCCCTAGTCATCCAGCACGACGAGGCGGGCGGCGTTCATGCCGACGTGCACCTTGGCGCCGGCTACGAGGGGCCGCCGGGCCACGTGCACGGCGGGATGTGCGCTCTCATCCTGGACCATGTCCTGGGCGCGACGGCACACCAACCGGGTAAACCCGCCTACACGGGCACCCTCACGGTGCGCTATCTGCGCCCCACCCGGCTAGGTGCGTTGCGAGCCGAGGCGCGGATGGAGCGGATCGATGGCACCAAAACATATGCGGTCGGGCAACTCCGTAACGTCGACGGCGTCTCGGTGGAAGCCGAGGGCGTATTCATCACGCCACGAGAACACAAGGGCGTGGACGGGTCGCAATCCCCGCCAGCGCCGTAAATTACAGTGACACCCTTGCTATTTCATCCACGATAGCTAAGTCGCCGTGTCGCACCGCCTCGGTTATCGACTCACTTAGCGCTAAGCACGCCAGGAACACACCATGGCCGTGCGCAGATATCTTCTGAGCTTCGGCACGCTCGGCGCAACGCGCCGTCGCCTCGGCGTTCCACTGCACATTGGTCTGGTTCCAACTGCTCTTGCGGGCCGACACGCGCGCGCCGCAACTGCGGCACACGACTGGCATCATTGGCATTTCGTCGAGGCGATTGTCGTGCTGGACAGACGGATCAAGCCTCATCAGATCGAACCGGCTCCCTGCGCCGCCATGTTGGCCTCGATCTCTTTCATCCATGCCTCGTAGGGTCGGGTGGTGTCCAGCTCAAACTCGAAGCGGTCCACCATATCTGGTTGCACATCGGCGACGTCGACGTAGAACTGCTGATACCAACGCCGCAGCTGGTAAACCGGGCCGTCCTCCTCGACCAGCAGCGGGTTGTCGATGCGCGCCTTGTGCCGCCAGATCTCAACATCCTGCTCGAAGCCCAGCTTCACGAAGTCGCCGAGACTGATCGCCGCCTCCGTGGCCTGATCGCCGGGCAACGTGTCCGTTTTCTTCACGATGATGCCGTATTGCAGCACAAAAGAATTCGAGTCAATCGGATAATGACAATTGATCAGGATCGTCTTGGCATCGCCGTGCTGATAGTGATAGGTCAGGTCGTCGATCATGAAGGACGGGCCGTAGTAGGACGCAACGGAGGTGGTACCAAGCATCTGCGCCCCTTCGGCGCTCCCCAGATCGGGTCGGCTCCCGCCGTTCATGTACTGCGTCGCCACGTGCCCCTCGAAGATGTTCTTGAAATGCGTGGGCAACGAGCCGTGGATGTAGAAGAAGTGCGCCATATCCACTACGTTGTCGATGATTTCGCGACAGTTGCTATGCACGACCGTGGTGTACCAGTGCCAGTCGGTCCAGTCGTCGCTGGTGGCGCCCTCGATGCGCGGGATGGCGACTTCCGGCGGCGGCGGTTTGCGCTCGGGGTCGTTCCAGACGAACAACATGCCGTCCTGCTCAAGCGTGGTCCACGCTTGTGTGCGGGCCAGTTTTGGTGCGCGCCTGCTGTAGGGCACCTGCTTGCAGCGGCCGTCGCCGCCCCAACGCCAGTCGTGGAACGGACACGCGATCTCGTTGCCCTTGACCTCGCCCTGCGAGAGATCACCGCCCATGTGCCGGCAGTAACCATCGAGCACACTGATCTTGCCGTCGCCGCCCCGGAAGACGACAAGCTTGTGGCCGAACGCGTTGATCGCGTGCGGCTTGCCGTCACCGAAATTTCTGATCAGGCCCAGGCAGTGCCAGCCGCGGGCGAACCGGGTCGGCGCGGCGTGCGCTTCAATAAGCCGAACCGGGTCGGCCTCAGTCTGCGACGTCATCGCCATGATCTAACTCCCCCGGCCCGACCCGTGGCAGCCGCTTGTTCCACTCATCAGGACGGCTCTTCCTGCGTCGCGCCGCCCCGGCCTACCGTTCTCCCCGTGACTGCGCACGGCACGACCATCCCTGCGGGACTTCCGGTGGCCGACACAACCGTCGATCTCTTAATTGTCGGCTCAGGCACGGGCATGGCCGCAGCGCTGGCGGCCCATGAACTCGGGCTGTCCGTTCTGATCGTGGAAAAGTCCTGCTACGTGGGTGGCTCGACGGCGCGGTCCGGTGGTGCTCTCTGGCTCCCCGCCTGCCCCGTGCTGCGGGAGGCCGGCGCCGACGACACCACGGAGCGCGCCAGTGCCTACCTGGATTCGGTGGTCGCAGGATCGGCGTCCCGGCAGCGTTCGTCCGAGTTTTTAGCGCACGTGTCCGCAACGGTCGAAATGCTGCGCCGAACGACCCCCCTACGACTGTTTTGGGCTCGGGACTACTCCGACTACCACCCCGAGGAGCCCGGCGGCAGCGCGGCAGGCCGCACCTGCGAATGCCGCCCCTTCGATACCTCGGTTCTCGGCGAGTACCGCGCCCGGCTACAGCCCGGCGTGATGGAATCGAGTGTCCCGATTCCCACGACGGGCGCCGACTACCGCTGGATGAACCTGGTTGCACGCGTACCGCACAAGGGCATTCCGACGTTCGGCAAGCGACTGACGCAAGGCGTCGGCGGGCGGCTGCTCGGCCGGCGTTATGCCGCCGGCGGCCAGGGCCTGATGGCCGGGCTGTTCGCGGGTGTGCTGGGCGCCGGTATCGCCGTGTGGACCGACACCGCGCTGCTGCGTCTCACCGGTGACGGCGACCGCGTGACCGGCGCTGTCGTGGACCATGACGGACGCGAGGTGACCATCACCGCCCGGCGTGGCGTGGTGCTGGCTACCGGTGGTTTCGACCACGCCATGGATATGCGGTGGAAATTCCAGTCGGAGTCGTTGGGCGCCAACGTGAGCCTGGGCGCGAACACCAACACCGGCGACGGGATCCGGGCGGGACAAGAATTGGGCGCGGACCTCGATCTGATGGATCAGGCATGGTGGTTCCCCGCCGTCGCGCCGCTGCCCGGTAAGGCACCCGCCGTGATGCTGGCCGAGCGGTCACTGCCGGGCTGTCTGATCGTGGACCAGAACGGCCACCGGTTCGCCAACGAGTCGGCGGACTACATGTCCTTCGGCCAGCGGTTGCTCGAGTTGGAACGGACCGGAAGCCCGGTCGAAACGATGTGGATCATCTTCGATCAGCAATACCGCAACAGTTATGTCTTTGGTGCCGTGCTCTTTCCGCGGATGCGGATTCCGCAGGCGTGGTACGACGCCGGCATCGCGGTGCGCGCCGACAACTTCAGCGCCTTGGGCGAGCAGATGGGTGTGTCGGTATCGGAATTCTTCCAGACGATGACTCGCTTCAACCAAAACGCCGCTGCCGGTGCGGATCCCGACTTCGGTCGGGGCCGCAGCGCCTACGACCGCTACTACGGCGACCCGACGATCAAGCCGAACCCCAACCTGCGTCCGTTGATCAAAGGCCCGTTCTACGCCGTGAAGATGGTGCTGTCCGATCTGGGTACCTGCGGCGGCCTGAGAGCAGACGAGCGCGCGCGGGTGCTGCGCGAGGACGGCGGCGTCATCGCCGGGCTGTATGCGATCGGCAACACCGCAGCCAATGCGTTCGGCACGACCTATCCAGGCGCGGGCGCGACCATCGCGCAGGGGCTGGTGTACGGCTACATCGCAGCCCGGGACGCCGCCGGATAGTTGTACTGCTAATTGCGCTCCGGGGCCAGACGCTTCAGGGCCAGCCCGCCTTCGAACGGCCGGTACCCGAACGCGGCCGGCGCACGGTAGCCGGTGTCCTCCAGCGGCGAGTGCACCTCGTTGACGGTCGGACCGATCTTGGCGGCAACCTGTACCAGCGCGTCGAGGTCGAAGCGGTAGAGGCGTCCCGCGTTGCCGCCCAGGATCTTTCGGCAGTCGTCCTCGGACCTGTCGTGCAACGCCCAGCGGATGGCCAGCTTGGACTGGGGCGCGAAGCCCTCCTCGTGGGGATAGTCGCTGCCCCACATGATGTGGTCAGCCCCCATGAAGTCGATCATCGCGGAGTCAAACGGTGCCAGCTCGCTGGCCAGGTAGCAGTTGCGCTTGGCGTATTCGCTCGGGGTCATGGTCAGTGCGTCGACCGACGACCCGCCGAACATCCCGTAGGTGCGGTTGTGAGCCTCGGATTTCATGGTGGGCACCATGGCGTCGAGCATCGCCAGTTGCGGAGGAACCCACAACGTGCCCTGCTCCGTCGGCACGAACCGCAGCGTCGGGTACCGCTCGAAAACCCCGGCCAGGATCAGGTGGCCAAGCGTGCGTTGGGCCCACAGCGCCATCTCGGTGATCAGGACCGCGTTAGACGCTGGCTGGTCCATCGGCATCTCGGGGCTACCGGCTCCCGCATGCTGCACCACTGTCAGGTCCAGCTCGGTGCACAGTGCCCAGATCGGCTCGTAGCGGGTGTGGAAGAGCGGGGCGACCTGAGGGTCACCGGGGGAAACCGGGGGGATGAGCACGCCGCCGAAACAGTCCTGCTCCGCTCCCCAGCGGATCTCCTCCAAAGCCAGCTCGACATCGTTGGGAAAGATCTGAATCAACCCGCGGCGACGGTCGGGGGCCAGCGAACAGAAGTCGATCTGCCAGCGATTGTGGGCCTGCACTCCGGCCCACCGCTTCTCGAGATCGTCGCGGGTCCGGGGCAGGCTGATGGTGATGTTGGGAGTGGTCGGAAAGAACGGCGGGACCGTGTTCGGTAATAGCACCTCGGCGGCTACCCCGTCGGCGTCCATCTCGGCGATCCGGAGATCGTGATCCCAGTTTCGGTCTGCAGTTGCGATGATCAGGTCGTCGAAGGGGCTGACGTATTCCTTGGCCCAGGCATCAAAGTCGTCGTGCAAGCGGGCGGGCAGATACTGCCTGTAGTCATGGAGATCCGCCCCGGCGTGGGTGTCCGTCGAGATGACGACGTAGCGATCGATCGTGTCCCAGCTTGCAGCCATCGGTCCTCCGTTGTTGCAAATGTACTCGCTAGGTTCCGGGCCGGGCGAACCGCTAGCGAGGGCTCATCTCAGTGAGCGGGACACTTCGGATCGGCTAGTCCGCCGCGCGCTTGGCCTCGACCTGCTTCTCGACCTCACGCCAGTAGCCAGGCGTAGGGCGGGGTCTTCCGAAACCACCCTTTGCGGCCTTCGCGATGATGGCGTCGGCCTCGTCGATGTCCTTCATCAGTTCCAGTGCGAACTCACGCTCTGCCGCATAGTATTTCGCCGCCCAACGCAAGGCGATCACCGAATACGCCCAGGCGGGTTCCGCCTCGGCCCCTTCGGCATCCTCGATCGCTTTGCGATGCCGGGATTCCGCGTACGCCACGTGCTCCTGCAGCAACTCCTTGAGCCGAGCTGGGTTACTGAGATGCCCGAACGTCACCCGCAGCAACACGCTGTGCTTGAGCACCGGCGGGTCCACGGGCGCGTCGTTGGTCCAGTCGGTGACGGCTTCCATCCCGGCCGGGGTGATCTTGTAGAGCCGACGGCTGCGGGTACCCTCGTCGCGTTCGACGCGGGATGTCACCAGTCCCAGGCCCTCGAGCTTCTTTAACTCTGTGTAGATCTGGCTGTACGACGGGCTCCAGTAATAGAGGTCGACGCTCCAATCGATCCACTTTTTGAGGTCATAGCCAGAGACTTCCTCCTCGTAGGACATCATGCCCAGCAGTGCCCAACTGGTAGCGGCGAGTGCCGCCTTCGTCGGGTTCTCGCTGGCAGGATCCGTCTCGGAGTCCACGCCGCCAGGTTAACAACACAGAACGGAACTTTGCGCGACACTGACCGCTGGCCGGGACACCAGCGATGATGGCGGCTTCACCCAAGTTGATCCGTATGGTTCGCTGGCACCATGACCGACTCCGGCCCCACCCGCGTTGCGGTCTACCTCGACTTCGACAACATCGTGATCTCGCGGTACGACCAGGTGCACGGGCGCAACTCATTTCAGCGCGACAAAGCCAAAGGGCTGGACAAGGAGCGTCTCGAGCTCGCGGCCGTCGACATCGGCGCGGTGATCGACTTCGCCTCGTCGTTCGGCACTCTCGTGCTCACCCGCGCGTACGCGGACTGGTCCGCCGACGTCAACGCCGCCTACCACGGCCAGCTCGTGGGCCGCGCGGTCGATCTGGTCCAACTGTTCCCCGCTGCCGCCTACGGCAAGAACGGCGCCGACATCCGGCTGGCCGTCGACGCCGTCGAAGACATGTTCCGGCTTCCCGACCTGACCCACGTGGTCATCGTCGGCGGCGACTCGGACTACATCGCCCTCGCCCAGCGCTGCAAACGCTTGGGCCGCTACGTCGTCGGCATCGGCGTGGCGGGCGCCAGCAGCCGCTCGCTGGCCGCCGCCTGCGACGAGTTCGTCACCTACGACGCGCTCCCCGGGATACCGACCGTCGCCGCGTCGGCCCCGAAGAACGGCAGGCGCGGCCGAAAGACCAACGCGTCCGAGCCCGACGACGAACCGGCGCCCGCCGACCCGCAAGCCGCCGCCACCGGACTGCTCGAGCGCGCGCTGCGCATCGGCCAGGAGAAGGACGACGCCGACTGGCTGCATAACTCGGCGGTCAAGGCCCAGATGAAACGGATGGACCCGTCGTTCAGCGAGAAGTCCTTGGGGTTCAAGTCATTCAGCGACTTCCTGCGCTCGCGAAGCGATCTCGTCGACCTCGACGAGAGCAGCACGACGCGCATGGTGCGGCTGCACACCGACACCGCATGAGCAACATCACGCCTACCGCAGTGAAGATCACGCTCGCCGGGATCGTCGCGACGGGCTGCTGTGCGGGAATCCCCGCTGCCGCCGCCGACGACCCGATCTGTTTAGCCGACGTGTGCGCCTTCTATTCCCCGTCGCACAACATCAGCTGCGAGATCGATTACCAACGCGGCGCCGGCATGCCCGACGAGGCCTATTGCCAGACCATGTCGCCGCACCACTCCGTGCGCATGGATCCCACCGGCGCGTTCACGGTCTGCACGGGTGAAACCTGTTTGGGCAACCCGGGATTGGGCCAGGCAACGCTCCCCTACGGCCAAACCGCCGGCATCGGCCCGTTCAGCTGCCGGTCGGAGGTCAGCGGAATCACGTGCACGGTCGCGTCGGGCCGCGGCTTCACGATCTCCAGCTCGGGAATCACGCCCGCGGGCTGACTCACCTGATGTGCAGTCCGCGCTTGCGGACCCACAGCACGGCCAACACGGTTCCCGCCGCCCAGACCGCCAGGGCGATGCCGAGATGCACGAAGCTTTTGGTGTCGCGCCCGAACACCGGCCCGATCGCCGCGGGGACCTGTGTCCACAACACTTTGTGTTCGATTCCGCCCATCGGGTCGGCGAGGTAGTACACCGCATAGGGCAGCGCCAGCGCGAAAATCCAGGCGCCGGTGCGCCGCCAGTCGCGGCGATCCTCCCACCGCTGCAGCAACGGCTCGGCGCCCACCGGGAACAGCACGGAGATCAGGTTGCCCACGCCCAACCAGGTGATGATGGGCACCGCAACATTGGGAATCGTGACTGCCAGTTGCGCCGGCGTTTGCTTCCACAATGTCAACGCCATCGCCATCGCCAAAGTCGGCAGGCCCACGATCACAATCAGGGCCAGGTTCTTGATCAGCAGCACCCGCCAAAACGACACCCCGTCCGACAAACCCTTTGCGACGCGGTGGTGGTCGGCGCCGAGCAGGTTGGTCGTGGTGACGTCGGCCAGGACGAACGAGGCGAAGTAGGTGCTGATCAGGACGACCCAGTCGAAGTGATGGTGATGGTAAAAACCGGCGTGATGGTAGTGGGAGTGGGTGTGGTGGTGGGTGGGCGCGGTCAGGTGCTGCACCACCAACCACGCCACGGCGAGCAACAGGTTGGCCAGCACCCCCGACAGCCAGATGCGCGGCGGGGTGAACGCCCAGCGAACCTCGGACCGCAACGCCGACCACGGACCCTTGCCGAGGTCTTCGGCGGCCCGTTCGGCGGCCACGCGATGGGCGGGCGATGCACTCATCGAGGCGCGCAGCGCGCCGCGCACGGGTTGGCGTTTGGGCTTACTCGACTCCGACATCCGCTCCACCGTAGCGTCCGGGCACTGGCGCCGCGGCGCGCTCAGGCGGGCGGCGCGGTGGCGACGATCGTGTCCTGCCCTGTCTGCCATGCGCTCGTGAACGTGGCGACGGGGATTTGCTCGTCGGCGTGATCGACGCCGGGGTCGCTGAGGTGAACGATTTCCTTGTTCGTGTCGATCGCGGTGATTTCGACGTAGTGATCGGCCTTGGTGCGCTGGTCGGTGCCGTTTCCGGTTTGGTCGCCGATGATCGTGGAATTCACCCAGGCGATGACCTTGCGGCCGCCACCGAGATACTGCTGCAGCTGCTCCATACTGGTCTGGTCGCCATAGGTCATCGCCGATTTGATGCCGAAGTGGTCAAGCAGCACGACCAAATCCTCAACGGAGACACCGCCATTGGCGCCCTCATGGCTCGGATCGTTCGAGGCCGCATAGATCATCGTCCCCGGGTTGACGCTCGACGGCGTGCTCTGCGCCAGCGTGATCATCTCTTGCTCGCTCGGCTGGTTACCGGTGCGCTCACCGACTATGTAAGACACCGCCATCAGCCCACAGTTGTCTTCCTTTGACTGCGCGCGCCAAAACTTCACCGCCGCACCCGGGTCGCCGTACACGCCAGGGCCGATGGTCGGCTGCGGGGTCGACGGCGAGTTGCTGGGCGCTCCCTCGGCAGCCGGGGACGCCGCGCTGCTGGTGGCAAGGGACTGTGCGGCGCTGGTGGACGACGAGGTCGAGGACGTGCGCGAGGCGCACGCTGCGAGGGCGGCGACGGTGGCGATGGCGAGGCAAACGACCACCGCGGCACCGCGTGTCGCGATGAGGGTCCGGGCATCCGTTTTGCTGATGGGCATAGTGAACCATCGTTTTGCCGGCCGTGCACGCTGCTAGAACGTGTTACAGTTTGCCGACTTCGCGTAAGGAGGCTCCCATGGATTCCTACGTGATACGGCGTGAACCGTAAACGCGTCGTCGTAGCGGGATTGGGAGACGTTGGTCTGCTGACCGCGATCCGCCTGGCCGGCCACGCCGACGTCGTCGGGATCTCGGTCAAACCAGCGTTGGTCAGCGGCCAGGAACTCGGCGTACGCCTGGCCCGTCCCCACGACTGGGCCCGCGACTACTGGATTCCGTTCGACAGATTCCGCCGGCTGGACGGGGTCCGGACCGTTCACGCAACGCTGACGGGCGTAGACCTGGCCGCCCGATTGGTCCGTGGGCGGCGCGACGATGGCACCACCATCACGGAGGCATACGACGCGCTGGTCATCTCGACCGGAGTCGCCAACGGCTTCTGGCGGCAGCCGACACTGCAGTCGGCCGCCGAGATCGGCGCCGGCCTGCGCGCCGCACACGACCGGCTGGCGGCGGCCAACTCGGTGATCATCGTGGGCGGCGGCGCGGCCGCGGTCAGCAGTGCCGCCAACATGGCAACCACGTGGCCCGCCAAGCGGATTGACCTCTATTTCCCTGGAGAGCGCGCGTTGGTCGCGTACCACCCGGGGATTTGGCAGCGCATCCGAGGTAGGCTGACCGACCTCGGCGTGGGCGTGCACCCCGGGCACCGCGCCGTGATCCCGGAGGGATTCGCGGGCGACGAGATCACCGGCGAACCGGTCAGCTGGAGCACGGGACAACCCCCGGCTCGCGCCGACGCGGTGCTGTGGGCGATAGGCCGGGTTCAACCCAACACCGACTGGCTGCCGGCGGAACTGCTCGACGAACACGGGTTCGTGCGGGTGACACCCGACCTGCGCGTGCCCGGCCATCGCGGCGTCTTCGCGGTCGGCGACGTCGCGGCTACCGACCCGCTGCGCAGCTCCGCCCGCAATCGTGGGGATGCCTTGGTGGCCCACAACATCCGCGCCGAATTCACCGGTCGAAAGCTGCGCACCTTTCGCACGCCCGGGCGGCGGTGGGGATCGCTGTTCGGTATCCAGCCCAACGGGCTGGAGGTGTTCTTCCCCACCGGCAATGCATTCCGCTTCCCGTCATGGTCGGTCGATCGGGTGGTGATGCCGTGGATCGTTCGCTGGGGCATGTATCGCGGAGTGCGCCAAAACAACCATGCGATTCCGGTGCGGTCTGAGCGGGAACACTGAGCGCGTGGTTGGGACGCAAGCGTTCGAGAAATTGGTTGCGCTGCTGAACTATCCGATGTTCGTCGTCACCACGCAGGCCGGTGGCGTCGCGGCCGGATGCCTGGTGGGCTTCGCCAGTCAGGCCAGCATCCATCCGCCCCGGTTTCTGGTCGGTCTGTCAACGCAGAACCACACGTTCCGGGTGGCCGCCGAAGCCACCCACCTGGCGGTGCACGTGTTCGACCGCGCGCATCTCGACGTGGTCGAACTGTTCGGCAGCCAAACGGGCGACAAGGTCAACAAGTTCGACCGCTGTTCCTGGCATCACGGTCCCGCGCAGATGCCCATCCTCGGCGAGGCGGCCGCCTGGTTCGTCGGCGAGATCCTCGATCGTTTCTCTTTGGGCGACCACGTCGGGCACCTGCTGCAACCAGTTGACGGCAGCCCTCCGCACGAACTCGAGCGGTGGGTGTCCTTCAGCGACGTTCAGCACTTAGCACCGGGTCACGAGGCCTGATAACCGCGGCGCACCGTGCGATCGAGAATGCCCAGCGTCGCCCGTAGCGCGCCCTCGGACAACACCGGGAAGATTCCGGCGTCGCGCCACTTCTGATCGATGTTCGACCAGTCGTAAAACGCGGTGACCAGGGTGCCCGCCCCGTCGTCGGCCGGCTGGAGGCGGTAGCCGTAGACATGGCCGATGGGTGGCTTGATCTGGCCCAGCACCGTCCACGCGATGAGCCGATCCCGCTCGAACTCGGTGATGCTGACGGTGACGTCGTATTTGCCGAACTGCGGGAAGTCGTTCAGCGCTTCGCGGTCCATGTGGACCACGAAGGTGTCGCCGACGGCCGCCACCGGGTCGCCTTCGGCGTCCTGCAGCATCCCCGATGAGTCGATCGCGACGTGCCCCTGCGGGTCACACAGCAGCGCGAAGATGTCGGGCGCCGTGGCCGGGATGATGCGATCGATCTCGATGCGTTCGGTCATGATTCCTCGCAACCCCCGAAGATGAGATGGTCAATCACTTTACGGCTATTCGCCGGGGGAACTCGACCAGATCGGGTGTGCGGCAGTGGGTATACGGTTGGCGCTGGAAAAATCACATTAACTTGCGATTAACGTGGCACGAACGGGGCACGACACGGCGGCGTAGGGCCGCTTCGGCGCGACCTGCGGGAGGGTGTGTAGCGATGGACTTCGCGGCATTGCCACCGGAAATCAATTCCGGGCGGATGTATGCCGGTGCTGGGTCGGGCCCCATGCTGGCCGCCGCCGCTGCGTGGGACACGCTGGCCGCCGAACTGCGTTCCGCGGCCGGTGCGTATCAATCGGTGATGGCCGGATTGATCGCCGGCCCGTGGCTGGGCCCCTCCGCCGCGTCGATGGCAGCCGCCGCTGCCACCAGCGCGGCCTGGATTGACGCGACCGCCGCGCAGGCCGAGCAGACCTCCGTCCAGGCCAAGATGGCGGCCGCCGCATACGAGACGGCGTTCGCGGACACGGTGCCCCCGCCGGCCATCGCGGCCAACCGCAGTTTGCTTGCAATGCTGGTGGCCACGAACCTCTTCGGGCAGAACACCCCCGCCATCGCGACCACCGAGGCCGACTATGCGGAGATGTGGGCCCAGGACGCCGCGGCGATGTACGCCTACGCGTTCTCGTCGGCGTCCGCGACCACGCTCTCGCCGTTCACCGAACCACCGCAAACCACCCGCCCGGCAGCGCTGGCCGACCAGGCCGCCGCCGTCGGCCAGAGCACCGGCACCGCCGCCGGGAGCGTCCAAAGCACCGTTTCGTCGCTGGCCGCGGTGCCCAACGCGCTGACCGGCCTCGCCGCCCCGGCCGCGGCCGACCCACCGTCGCTGCTGACCCTGATCAACCTCCTGGGCAGCCTGAGCTCAATCTTTGTCGACCCAGAAATCGGGGCGGCGGGACTTACCGTCGGCACGGTGGCCCTGCCCTTCGACACTGTGAGTGCCCTGACCGGTACCCACACCGACGAGATCGTCAGTGGCTGGGCTGGCATCCAGCCCTGGCCGGGCAACGCACCGGTGCCGCCGACACCGTTCCCCGTGATCACCAACCTCGCCGGGGGGACGACGGCGTCGGCGTCCCTGGGCGGGGCGAACAAAATCGGCGCACTGTCGGTGCCCGCGGGCTGGACCGCCGAGGCCGCCCCGGCGGTGCGGCCGGCCGCGCTCGGGTTGCCGACGGCCAGCGCAGGTGCCGCACCCAACGCCGCGCTGACCATTGGTACCGGTAGTCCGCTGGGCGACATGGCCGTCGGGGCGACGGCCAGCCGAGCCCTCAGCGGGGCCCTCGGCACGGGTCGCCGGGAAGGCGCCAGAACGCCTGCCAGTGGCACGGAGTCGCTCGAACGAGGCGGCGTCGTCAAGGGAATCGCCGCCGAGCTGCGGGAACTGGCTGAGCTTCGCGACTCGGGAGTGCTGACCGAAGAAGAATTCCTCGAGCTGAAACGACGTCTTCTCGGCCGCTGACCGGCCGGACGCGCTCGACAGGCGACGAACCGCGGACCTTCCTATGATGAGGGGGTCCGGGGTGAAGCTTTCATCGAATCGCATGCGCGACATCACCTTCAGTCCACGTCGCCGAAATTCTCGCGGGCGTTCTAGGAGGGCCATCGGCGTGAGCAGTGCCAACGACGAGCAGGATTTCCGCAATCTGGCGGTGAATCGACTGCGGCCCAGCGAACTTCACTGGGCGCTCAACCATGACTCGGTGCACGGGATCGCGTACGCGTTCCGGCACCCCGTCGCCGTGGCGGAAGCCACTGACGATCCGAACGACGACAGAAAGACCTACCTGGTCCGGGTCCGCCGCGATGATCTCGCCAACGCGCTGGGAAAGATCAACGACTGGATCACCCAAAATCCGGGCCCCGCCGGCATGCACGCTTACGGATTTGTCCGGGCCCTGTCCCGGGAAGGCCTCAGCGAACGGAGAACCGGCGGCGAAGAACACCGCTGATCCGGCACGCTGCCATTCTCCGCATTCACCGTGCCCCCCGGTTGCCCAAACCATTAGCCTTATGCCTGGCACGCCACCGCGGGTGAGGAGTCGGCGATGAGTGACACGACCGCGGATCCGCGGGAGGGTTCGGAGTTCGGGCCGTATCGGCTGCGGCGGCTGGTCGGTCGCGGCGGCATGGGCGACGTCTACGAGGCCGAGGACACGGTGCGGGAGCGGATCGTGGCGCTGAAGCTGATGTCACCGACCCTGTCCAGCGATCCGGTGTTTCGTTCACGCATGCAACGCGAGGCCCGGACCGCGGGACGCCTGCAGGAGCCCCACGTCGTGCCGATCCACGACTTCGGCGAGATCGACGGGCAGCTCTACGTGGACATGCGGCTGATCGACGGCATGGACGTGGCGACCATGCTGAGTCGCTACGGGCCGCTGTCCCCGCCGCGGGCGGTGGCGATTGTGCGCCAAATCGGCTCGGCGCTCGATGCCGCACATGCCGCCGGAGTGCTGCATCGCGACGTGAAGCCGGAGAACATTCTGGTGAGCGCGGATGACTTCGCCTACCTCGTCGATTTCGGTATCGCCAGCGCCACCTCCGACGAGAAGCTGACGCAGTTCGGCACCACCGTAGGCACCTTCAAATACATGGCGCCCGAGCGGTTTACCGACGCCGACGTGACCTACCGGGCCGACATCTACGCGCTGACGTGTGTGCTGTACGAGTGTCTGACCGGGTCGCCGCCCTATCGGGGCGACCAGATCAGCGTGATGGGTGCACACCTGAACCAGGCGATCCCGCGGCCCAGTGCGGCGCGGCCGAGCATTCCGGTCGCCTTTGACAGCGTGATCGCCTGCGGCATGGCCAAAGAGCCCGCGGACCGCTATGCCACCTGCGGTGATCTGTCGGCGGCCGCGTACGCGGCGCTGGCCACGCCCGATCAGGATCGCGCGACCGACATCCTGCAGCGAAGCCAATTGGCCGCGCGCCCGGCCGCGTTTGCCGGCCAACCCCCCGGCAGTGTCGCGCCGTCGCCGCCCGCGGTCGCAACCCACGCACCGCCGACGGCACCGCCACCGGGCCCGGGCCCGGGCTGGGCGTCGGCCACGGGGTCACCGGTCGGTCCCGGCGGACCGGTGCCACAGCCGACGGGATGGGGAGGCGCGCCCGCCTGGGCGCCAGGCGATTTGGGCGCGGGTACCCCGCCGTGGGGCCAACCGCCTCAGCGCGGCTACAAGCCCTGGCTCTGGGTCGGCGTCGCCGCCGTCGTCGCGGTGGCGGTCGTCGGCGTCGTCCTCGTGGTCGCCCTTCCGTGGCGGAAGGCGTCCCCGCCCGCGCCGACGCCCCCGCCGCAGCCGGCCGACGCCGTCGAGTTGCGAGTGCTCGACGACGGCGTGTTTGTCGGCAGCTCTGCGGCATCGACGACGATCGACATCTTCAACGAGCCCATCTGTCCGCCATGCGGCAGCTTCATCCGGTCCAATGCGGGCGATATCGACAGTGCGGTGAACAACAAGAAGCTCGCGGTGCGCTATCACCTGCTCAACTTCCTCGACGACAGGTCGCACAGTAAGGACTACTCGACCCGGGCGGTGGCGGCGACGTATTGCGTTGCCGCGCAAAATGATCCGAAGCTCTACAGCGCCTTCTACACTGGGCTTTTCGCGAGCAACTTCCAGCCTGCGGAGAACGCAGCGCAGGATCGCACCGACGGCGAACTGGCCCAGCTGGCCAAAACCGTCGGTGTCGACCCCAGCGTGATCAACTGCATCAAGTCGGGCGAAGACGTCGCGACCGCCAAAACCAAGGCCGGTGCCGGGGACACGACACTGGCCGGGTTCAACGCCACGGGGACGCCGTTCGTGTGGGACGGCACCAAGGCGATCAACTATCAGGACGCGACCTGGCTCACCAAGCTCATCGGGTAATCCCGCGAGTCGCTGCGACGTTTTGGCCTGTTCTCCGTCGATGATCCATCCATGGCGCGCACCACGAGGGCCTCGATCGCGACGGCCGCGTGCCTCGTCGTCGCTCTGGTGTGTGGGGCGCTCTCCGTGTCGTGGGTCGCATCGGCCGGCGCGGCGCATGCCGAAACCGGCATGTCCGTCCCGGACGCCAACTACGAGCTGGGGATGTACGGCGACCCCGCCGCGGCAGCGCGCTATTGGCGCAAGCAACATTCCTCGGACTGCGGGGAGATGGCGGTGGCCGACGCGGTTGGCGAGATCACCGGCCGTGAGCCCACCGAGCGGCAGATCACGGCGGTAGCCGAAACCACCCCCAGCACAGCGGGTCGCGGACCGATCTGGAGGCGCTCCGGCAACACCGATATCCGAAACCTGCCGGCGCTGTTCTGGCACTACTGGATCAGGGCCGACAACATCCAGACCACTCTCAATGCGCTGGAGCAGGTTTTGGCCGACAGGCGCAAGATCGTCGTGATCCTCAACGCCGAAACCATCTGGAACCGGCCGGGCAGGCGCGACCTGGCCAACCACTTTGTCGCGGTAACCGGCATCGACACCAAGGCCGGTGTGGTGCACCTCAACGACAGCGGGATCGACACCGGCCGCGACGAGCGGATACCGATCGCGACGTTCGAGCGCGCGTGGGCCCCCAACCACAATTCGGCCGTCGTCACAAAGGACCGCTGAGGCACTTCCGCCGATCAGGCCAGCCTCTAGGCTGACAAGGTGTCGGTTGCTCAACGCGAACGTGCCGCCCTCGTCGAAACCATGCGCAGCGTCGGGCCCGAGGCGCCCACCCTCTGCGAAGGCTGGACCACCCGGGACCTGGCCGCCCATCTGGTGATCCGCGAATACCGCCTCGACGCCGCGCCCGGCATCGTCATCCCGCTCTTCGCCACCCGCACCGACAAGGTGCAAAAGGACGTGGTGCAACGCAGCGACTGGGAGGAGCTGCTGGACAAGGTCGCATCCGGCCCGCCGGTCTACTCGCCGCTCAAACTGCTCGATCCGGTGGCCAACGTCGCGGAGATGTTCATCCACCAC
The DNA here is from genome assembly GCF_001954215.1 of Mycobacterium sp. IS-2888. NCBI lineage: Bacteria > Bacillati > Actinomycetota > Actinomycetes > Mycobacteriales > Mycobacteriaceae > Mycobacterium > Mycobacterium sp. IS-2888. The sequence goes on along the minus strand of NZ_MBET01000090.1, from coordinate 49,460 downwards.
GAGGATGTGCGGCGCGCGCAGCCGGGCTGGGAGCCGCGCACGCTCGCGCCGGCTCTGGTCTCCAAACTGCGTCGCACCCTGCCGCTGATGGCCCGGCTAACGCTGGCGAAGGTTCCCGGCCGCATCGCATTGCGCACCCCGGAGGGCAAGACGGTGCTGACCGCCGGGCGGGGCCCGGCCGTTACGGTCACCGGCGCACCAGAGGAGCTGCTGTTGTTCGCCGTCGGGCGCCAGGCGCGAGTCGACTTCGCGGGCGATGCGGCCGCGGTCCAAGCGGTTCGCGACGCGCCCAAGGGGTTGTAGCCCGCGATGCCCAGAGAACCGCGACTGGCCCGACGCTTTTACGACCGATTCGAGCCCGTGCACGCGGTGACGTACTTTGCGCCGGAGGCGCGGGCGGCGCTGGACGGGCTGGGTTACCGCGGCTTCTGGATGGGCTACTTCGCCGCCCGGTCCGCGCCGCTGGGCATCGTGCCGACAGAGGTGGTGACCGCGACCTTCTACAACTTCGCGCCCGAGCGCGTCGCGAAGGCCCTGCCGGCGGCATGGCAGATCGCCGGTCCGCAAGCCGCGCTGCACGCCCGGCAGGAATCCGCGGTTGCGGCGCTGAGTCGCTACGGCATCACCGTAGACGAAAACGTCCGCACCGCAGCCGAATTGGCGGCAAAGGCGGCCCGCCAGGCCCCTGTCGACGGGCGGCCGCTGTTCGCCGCGAACCTGGCGCTGCCGTGGCCCGACGATCCGCTGGCGGCGCTATGGCACGCGACGACGCTGTTGCGCGAGCAGCGCGGCGACGGCCACGTGGCCGTGCTGGCCGCGGCGGGCATCTCCGGTCGGGAATCCAACGTGTTGCACGCCGCGGCTGGCAAAGTCCCCCGTGACTACATCGCCCGCACCCGCGACTACGACGAGGACGCGTGGCGCCAGCAGGAGCAGCGGCTCGCCGAGCGGGGCCTGCTCGATGGCGACGGATCGCTGACCGCGGCGGGCCGGCAGTTGAAGGACCACATCGAAACGAGCACCGACGCGCTCGCGCTGTCGGCGCTGGATGCGCTGAGCGACGACCAGGTGGAGGCCCTGTTTCGGGCGCTCACGCCGATCGCCCGGGCGGTGATCGCCGGCGGCGACGTCCCCGCCGTCACGCCGATGAATCTGCACCGCGACGAATTGCACGACGCCAGCGCACATTTGGCCTAGGGCGACGGCGCGGCTTCGACGGTCGCAACCTTGTTGAGACCGCTGATGGTGAGGACGCGAACCAGCAGGGGATGCACGATGACATGCAGGCCGTCGACCTTGTCGGCTTGATCGAATAGCGCGTTGATGGCCCTGCTGTCGAGGTACTTGATCGTGCTGAGATCGACGGTGATTGGGTTGCGAGTCCCCGCGCTGGCGGCGTCGAGCGCATGGATGAACTGACTGATGTTGCTGAGATCGATCTCGCCCGTCGCAATCAGCCGCGGCGTCCCATCGGGGCCACGCTCGATGTTCAGGGTGAGCGGGGGGGCCATCAGGTGATCCTCGCATGCACGTCAACCAGCGTGTCGCGGTGGAGTGAATAGTGCGCGGGCACACCCGCGATCGCAGGGAGGTACCTTTCGACAATGCAGGTCGACGTGATGGCCGTTCCGCAGCCGTTGGGGCAGATCGCCGACATTGCCCGACGCACGCAGGCCTCGGGGTTTTCTGGTCTTCTTTTCACCGAAACGGGGCGCACCGCCTACCTCAACGCCGCGGTTGCCTCGCAGGCCGCGCCCGGCCTCGAACTCTCGACCGGCGTTGCGGTCGCCTTTCCGCGCAGCCCGTTCGTCACCGCGGCGACCGCGTGGGAACTCCAGGAGGCGACCAACGGCAAGTTTCGGCTGGGCCTTGGCACGCAGGTTCGCAGACACGTGGTGCGCCGCTACGGGATGCCCTTCGATCGCCCCGGCCCGCGCCTGCGCGACTACGTGCTCGCCGTGAAAGCATGCTTCACCGCCTTCCGGTCGGCGACATTGGACCACCACGGGGACTTCTACGAGCTGGACTTCATCACCCCGCAGTGGAGCCCGGGACCCATCGACGCGCCCGATCCCAAAGTCGACATCGCCGCGGTGAACCCGTGGATGCTGCGCATGGCGGGCGAGGTGGCCGACGGTGTGCACATCCATCCGCTCGGCGAGCCCGGATATCTCGCGCGCCACGCAACGCCGAACATCGCTGCGGGGGCTGCCAATTCGGGGCGCACGCCGTCGGACATCGCGGTCATCGTGCCGGTCATCACGATCGTCGGCGACACCGACGAAGCACGCCACACCGAACGCGAACTCGTGCGAGCCAGCCTGAGCTTCTACGCAAGCACACCCAACTACGCGTTCATCATGGACGAGGCGGGATTCGAGGGGACGACCGCGCGGATCCGCGAAAAGCAGAAGGCCGGCGACTTCAAAGGCATGGCAGCGCAGATCAGCGACGAACACATTGCCGCCTTCGCCACCGAGTCGACGTGGGACGGCCTGGCCGACGCACTGGTCGACAAGTACCAAGGAATCGCCACCCGCATCGTCCTCTACAACGCCCTCGCCGATCCCGAGCGCTTCGAGCGATACGGCGAGGTCGCGCGGCGCATATCGCCCCGGTCCTGACGGCTTCGAACCCGAGTCTGTGATCTTCGCCAATCCCGGGACGGCGTGGCCGGCGGACTATTACCCTGGCGACAGTCAGGAGGGGAAAATGGACGGATTGTTTAGCTATGGCGTGGGGGTTGGTCCGGCAATTGTGCTGCTGGCCCTAGTGGCAACGGCCTTTTTCCACAACGTTCAGAAGAAGCAGCGCCCCCGCGATTACGACGAGCAAGACGCTAACCGTCGTTGATGAGGTCGGCGAGGAAACCGGGTAACCGGCCGGCGCCAAAGTCATAGAACCGCGCCCAGAGCGGCTCGATCGAAATGCGCACCATCTGCTTATAGGTCGATCGCACGTTGCGTTCGAACTCGGCAAGATCTGATTCGTCCATTGACGTCCTCGCCGCCGCGAGGTACTCGTCGGTGACGCCGTCGACGGTTTCGAGTGTGGCGAGGCCCCGCACCAAAAGCGCCTTTGCCTCTTCTGGAGTCGAGCCGGTGTCGATCGTCAACGCGACTTGCGGGCGGGATGAAAGCGCGCGAACTTTCGGGGAGGTCGGTGCCGTGGAGACAACGATGCGTTCGCCCGTCCAGTAGAACCCGACGGGGATGACCCGCGGGAAGCCGTCGTGTCCGTTGTACGCGAGCCGGGCCATGGAACCGGAGAGCAGCTTCTGCGCGTCGGGGTGGCCAAGCTCCCGAGCCAACTCACTCATGGTCTTCCTCCCAACCCCACTCGTCATCGTCGAGGACATCCACGGTGAGATCGTTGTCGGCGGCGCCCTTCGTGCCGTAGGCAAACGTGAGCAGGGTGCGGTCGTCGTCAAGAGATGCGACCGCTATGACGGTGGCGTGCCCGACCTTCATGCGGATCCGGTCTCCGGGCTGCAATTCGTCGACACGTTTAAGGGGCACGCCTTACCCATCAACGCCAGTGAAACTGAAACCGCATTTCGAGATGCCGCCGTGCCCGAGGACGGCCTCCCGCGAGGTCGCGCAGCATCGTCGACTCCGTATCACCAAACCACCACTTCAGCATTATCACCGGTGTAGCACTGGGTCGACGTCACCACGGCACCATCGATGAGAGCCTAAATGCCTGCACGATCGGTTACATGGGGATTTGAGAAATCTTTGGAGCTGGGTTGTCAGCGATGAGAACCTCTTCGACGTGTGTCGGGCTGACAGAAGTTGAACCGGCGACCACTATAGCCCAGTCGGACATCGCCCGAATTTGACTGTCTTGCAATGGCTTTCGCAGCCACCTGACCAGCGCAAAGGCGTTCCAGCCGGGCGGCGACGCAGCGAGGACCGCAGCCGCCCGTGCGGATGGGGCTGGCGTGGCGACGGCGTCGTAAGATTGTTTATGCCGTATTACATGGACATTCACGAACTTCCAGACGGCATCACGCGGGCAGATTTGGCCAAGGCCCATGCCCAGGACCTTGCCGTCCAGGAAAAGTACGGCGTCAGCTATCACAAGTATTGGGTCAACGAAAAAGCCGGGAAGGTGTTTTGCCTTTGTCACGGACCCAGCGAGGAAGCCGCCGAAGCGGTCCATCGCGAAGCCCATGGCCTGGTAGCGGAAAAAATTATTCAAGTCGAACCGGGCGTTGCCGATCTGTTCATGGGCGGCAGCGAACTGGATGCGAGCGGCGCCGTCATGCTGCAAGGTGCGCGAGACCCCGCGATTCGGACAATCCTGTTTACCGACATTGTCGGGTCCACCTCGCTGACTCGGAAGATGGGCGACGAAGCCGCTATGGAGGTGCTCGACGTGCACGATTCCATCGTCCGCCAGGAGCTCGCCGAGATGGGCGGCAGTGAAATCAAGCATTTGGGCGACGGCATCATGGCCTCATTCACGTCCGCCGCAGCTGCGGTCAAATGCGCGACCCGGATTCAACAGGAGATTAGGAAACACGGCGAAGAAAACGAGGCGAACGCGTTCCAATTGCGGGTCGGCATCGCGGCTGGAGAGCCGGTCGAACATCATGACGACCTCTTTGGTTGCACGGTCCAGCTCGCCGCCAGGCTGTGCGCCCACGCGCGGCCCGAAGAAATCCTGGTTTCGAATGTCGTCGCTGAACTCTGCGAAGGAAAAAAGCTCTCGTTCCAAAATCTCGGCGAGGTTAGCCTCAAAGGCTTCGAGCAGCCCGTCCTGACACACGCGGTTGCGTGGTGTCCCCAGGGCACGAAGTAGTTAGTCGGGCTGACAGGATTTGAACCTGCGACCACTTGACCCCCAGTCAAGTGCGCTACCAAACTGCGCCACAGCCCGGATGCCGGCGAGTGCACCGGCAGCAGGTCGAAAGCCTACCGCAGACGCACAGTCGAGCGGTCACGTGCCGCGGAGAGTCCAGTGTGCGCTCAGCGGCGCTTGCCGCCCCGCTTTTCGCGGACCCGCACGTTGATCCGGACGGGGCTGCCCTCGAACCCGAACGTCTCGCGCAGCCGCCGTTCCAGGAACCGTCGATACCCGGCCTCGAGAAACCCCGTGGTGAACAGCACGAACGTCGGCGGTCGCGCGGTGGCCTGGGTGGCGAACAGGATGCGGGGCTGCTTGCCGCCGCGCACCGGGGGCGGCGTGGCAGCCACCACCTCCTTGATCCAAGCGTTCAGCGGGCCGGTGGCGATCCTGGTGTCCCACGACGCCAGCGCGGCCTCCATCGCGGGCACCAGCTTTTGCACCGCCCGGCCCGTCTTGGCGGAGATGTTGACCCGCTGCGCCCAGCGCAGCTGCACCAGCTCACGGTCGATCTCGCGCTCCAGCAGCTCGCGCCGATCCTCGTCGACCAGATCCCACTTGTTGAATGCCAGCACCAAAGCCCGTCCGGCTTCGATGACCATGGACAGCACCCGCAGATCCTGTTCGGTCAGCGGGTCGGACGCATCGATCAACACGATCACCACCTCGGCGGCATCGATGGCCGAGTGAGTGCGCACCGAGGCGTAAAATTCGTGCCCGCGGGCCTGGCCGACCTTGCGCCGCAAGCCCGCGGTGTCGACGAACCGCCACACCTTGCCGCCCAACTCGATGAGCGAGTCCACCGGATCCACCGTCGTCCCCGCGACCTCGTGCACCACCGAACGCTGGTCGCCCGCAAGCTTGTTCAGCAGCGAGCTCTTGCCTACGTTGGGTTTGCCGACCAGCGCCACCCGCCGGGGACCGCCCGCCGCGGGTGCTGCTTCAGACACCTCGGGCAGCGCGGCGAGCACCTCGTCGAGCAGATCCGCGATGCCGCGACCGTGCATCGCGCTGATAGCGTGCGGCTCCCCCAGCCCCAGCGACCACAACGCCGCCGCGTCGGCCTCGGCCTTCTCGCTGTCAACCTTGTTGGCGGCCAGGAACACTGGCTTACCGGAGCGCAGCAGGATGCGTGCGGCGGCCTCGTCGGCGGCGGTGGCGCCGACGAGCGAGTCGACCACCAAGATCACGGCGTCGGCGGTACGCATGGCAACCGACGCCTGCTCAGCCACCAGCTGCTGCAGGCCCTTCGCGTCGGGCTCCCAGCCCCCGGTGTCCTGCACGACAAACCGGCGTCCGGTCCACAGCGCGTCGTAAGACACCCGGTCCCGTGTGACGCCGGGGACGTCCTGCACCACCGCTTCGCGCCGGCCCAGGATCCGGTTCACCAGCGTCGACTTCCCGACGTTGGGCCGGCCCACCACCGCGACGACCGGCGCGGGGCCCGCTTCTTCGACGCCCGATTCGGCGAACTCCCAATCGCTTTCGTCGGTCCAGGTGCCGTCCTGGGTCACCGCACTGCCCCGTTTCGCTGCTTGACCAACTCCAGCAGGTGCGCGATCACCTGCGCCTCGGTCATGTCGCTGGTGTCGACGATCAGCGCGTCCGGTGCCGCCCGCAGCGGTGACACCGTCCGGGTCGAATCCAGGTGGTCGCGGCGCCGGACATCGGCCAAAACGCCCTCGTAGTCGTCGGCCAGGCCCGCCGCGACGTTTTGGTCGTTGCGGCGCCGGGCGCGAGTTTCGGCCGACGCGGTCAGGAAGATCTTCACCGGCGCGTCGGGCAACACCACCGTCCCGATGTCTCGACCCTCGACGACGACGTTGCCCGGCCCCCCGGCCATGGCCCGCTGCAGCTCGACGAGCCGGGTGCGCACCGCGGGAACCGACGAGACCGCCGAAACCGCACCGGTTACCTCGTCACCGCGGATCTCGACCGAAACATCTTCTCCGTCAAGGTAACACGTGATGCTTTCGGGGTCATAGCCCACCGACAACTGCACCTTAGAGGCGACCTCGCCGACGGCATCGGCATCCGTCGGCTCGACCCCGGCGCGCAGAACCGCCAGCGTCACGATTCGATACATCGCCCCGGTATCCAGATAGCGCGCACCCAACGCGCGAGCCAATCGCCTTGATACCGAGGATTTTCCGGTCCCCGCCGGCCCGTCGATAGCGACGACGACGTCCACGCTCACAGGCCCACCGCTTTGTACAGCTGCCCGATCTCGTCAAGGCGCAAAGCCCGGATGCTGCCCGGGCGCTGCTTGCCCAGCGACACCGCGCCGATGTCGGTGCGCACCAGCGATTCCACCGGGAAGCCCGCGGCCGCCAGCAATCGGCGCACAATGCGGTTGCGGCCTTCGTGTAACGTCAACCGCACCAACGTCTTTCCCGGAATGGCGTCCACCACGCCGAAATCGTCGACGCGCGCGATGCCGTCCTCCAATTCGATGCCGGCTCGCAGCTTCTTGCCCAGCCCGCGCGGGACCGAACCCGTCACCGTCGCCAGGTACGTCTTGGGCACCTCGTGGGAGGGATGCATCAACCGGTGCGCCAACTCGCCGTCGTTGGTGAGCAGGATCAGCCCCTCGGTGTCGGCGTCCAACCGCCCGACGTGAAAGAGGTTCTTGGTGCCGCGCACCTTGCGCTCGACCAGGTCGCCGATGCAGGGCCGGCCGCGATCGTCGGCCATCGTCGAGTGCATGCCCCGCGGCTTGTTCAGCGCCAGGTACACCATCGAGTCGTCGAGGACCACCCGGGCCCCGTCGACGCGGATCACCGAAACGTCCGGGTCTACCCGGGTGCCCAACTCGGTCACCACCTGCCCGTCCACCTCGACCCGGCCGTCGACGATCAACTTCTCCGCGGCCCGCCGCGACGCGACCCCGGCCTGGGACAACACTTTCTGTAGACGCGTTCCCCGGGGCTCCTCCGGCTGGACCATTAATCCCGATCCACGTCGAACGACAGTGACTGCTCCGGTGCCTGACCGCCCGCGAGTTTGATGAAACGTGGCTCACTGTCCAGTGATTCGCTGAGGTCCTCGATGGTGTCCACATCCGGCAGCAGCGGCGCGATATCGGGAAGGTCGGCCAGCGACGTCAGCCCCAGGCGCTCCAGGAAGAGCTCGGTGGTGGCGAACGTCGTCGCGCCGGTGTCGTCGTCGACGCCCGCCTCCGTGATCAGGCCGCGCGCCAACAGGGTGCGCATGACGGCGTCGACATTCACGCCGCGCACCGCGCTCACCCGCGCCCGCGTGACCGGCTGGCGATACGCCACCACGGCCAACGTCTCCAGCGCGGCCCGGGTGAGTTTGGAGCGCGCGCCGTCCAGCAGCAGCTTCTCCACATAGGGCGCGAAGCGCGCGCGGGTGTACATCCGCCAGCCCTCGCTGGTTTTCCGCAAGTCGATGCCGCTCTCGCGCTCGGTCAGTTCGTCGGCCATCTGCTGCAGCTTCGCTGCGATGCGGTAGACGGGCTGCTGGGTGGCCGCGGCCAGCGCCTCGACGGTGACCGGGGTGTCGACGACCAGCAGCAGCGCCTCCAGCACCGAGCCGAGTTCCTCGGCGTCCATCGGCGCCGCTTCGGCTATCTCGGGGATGCCGTAGCCGAGGTCGATCTCGGGCAGCTCTTCAGTCACTTATTCGTCCCGCACTTCTACCAGGGCTTCGCTGGCCGGACGTTCGCCGGTCCATGAAATCTGGAGCACGCCAAGCGGCTCTGACTGGTCGAATGCTACCGCCCGGGACCGATACAGTTCGAGCAGCGCCAGGAAGCGCCCAACGACGTCCATTGGCGCCTGGCAGTCGGAGACCAGCTCGGAAAACGTCGCCCAGTGGCCGGTGCCCCGCGCTTCGAGCATGGTCAGCAATTTTTGGGCCTGCTCGGGCACCGAGATCTGCAGCTCGTGCAGGTGCTCGGTGGCCACCGTCGGAGCCGGCCTCGGGGTGAACGCGACCGCGGCGATCTCGGCGAATCGCTCGGCATCGACGCCGAGCATCACCTCGGGCAGCAGTTCGGTGAAACGGTCCTCCAGGGACACCGCGCGGGGATAGCTGCGCAGCGCGGTGGCCTCCAGCTCGGCGAACATCTCCGCAACGTGCTTGAACGCGCGGTACTGCAGCAGCCGGGCGAACAGCAGGTCGCGGACTTCCAGCAGCGCAAGGTCCTCTTCGTCGTCGATCTGCCCGGCCGGCAGCAACCGGGCCGCCTTGAGATCGAGCAGCGTCGCCGCAACCACCAGGAACGCCGTCGTCTCTTCGAGCTCCAGCTGGGAACCGATCGCCCGGGTGTAGGCGATGAAGTCATCGGTGACCTGATGCAGTGCCACCTCGGTCACGTCGAGCCGGTGGGCGAAGATCAGCTGCAGCAGCAGATCGAACGGCCCCTCGAAATTGGTCAGGCGGACTTGAAAACCAGCCGCGTAGCCGTTCTGCGGTGGCGCCTCACCATTGGCGGTGTCGTTCACGCGCCAAATCGGTCGATGAACTCGCGCGCCAGCGCGCGGTAGGCCTGGGCGCCCGTCGACTTCGGCGCCCAGGTGGTGATCGGTTCGCCCGCCACGCTCGTTTCCGGGAACCGCACGGTGCGGGTGATCACCGTGTCGAACACCAGGTCGCCGAATCGCTCGACGACGCGGGCCATCACCTCGCGCGCGTTGACGGTACGCGGGTCGTAGCGGGTGAGCAGGATGCCGCTGATTTCCAGCTTGGGATTGAGTCGGTCGCGCACCTTGTCGACGGTATCGGTTAGCAAGGCCAGCCCGCGCAGCGAGAAGAACTCGCACTCGGTGGGGATCACCACGCCATCCGAACAGGCCAGCCCGTTGACGGTAAGTAGGCCCAGCGACGGCTGGCAGTCGATCAGCACATAGTCGTAGCGGTCCAGCACCGGATGCAGCGCCCGGCCCAGGGTCTGCTCGCGGCCCACCTCGTTGACGAGCTGGATCTCGGCCGCCGACAGGTCGATATTGCTGGGCACCAGATCCATGTGCTTGATCCGGGTGGAAAGCAGCACGTCGTCGATCGACACCCGCGGCTCCACCAGCACGTTGTGAATGGTCTTTTCCAGCTCGTAGTGCGGGACGCCGAGCCCCGCCGACAGCGCGCCCTGCGGATCCATGTCCACCAGCAGCACCCGCCTGCCGTACTCGGCGAGCGCGGCGCCCAGGTTGATCGTCGACGTGGTTTTCCCGACACCGCCCTTCTGGTTGCACATCGCGACAACCTTGGCCGGGCCGTGCGAGGTGCGCGGCTGCGGCTCCGGGATCGACCGTGGCGGACGCCCGGTCAGACCGATAGCGATATCGCTGTCGGACGGATCGGTCATCGCCGGTCGAGTGTTCGGGAGGTGAACATCGCAGCAGAGTCTAATGGGTTGACGCGCAGAACCCGGGCGACCCGCGGGCGATATAACCAGCGAATATTGCCGAATCTCGCTGGTAACGGGCACAATAGCGCGCAGCGTTAACACTAGTCACACCAGCAACATTGGTCGGCCATGGCGCGGGCGCCACTATCGTGGATTCCCATGGATCTCAAGCGACGGATACCGCTCCTGCGATGGTCGGTCTGGCGAATGGCCGCCGGGACGCGCAACATCCTGACGACTGGGCAGATCGGTGACGGCCGCGAGGCCGCTGCGGTGGAGTACGTCCTGAAGAACGCGCGCGCCGGCGACATCGACGACGTGCTGGCGACCATCGACAAGTTCGCCTACGAGAAGTCGATGCTGATCAACGTCGGCGACGAGAAGGGGCTGCTGCTCGACTCCGCAGTCCGCCGCGCCAATGCCGCGCTCGCGCTGGAACTGGGCACCTACGTCGGATACGGGGCACTCCGGATCGCCAGGGCCGCCCCCGCCGCCCGGGTGTACTCCGTCGAACTCGCCGAGGCCAACGCCATCAACGCCCGCCAGATCTGGGAACACGCCGGCGTCGCCGACCGGGTGACCTGTGTCGTCGGTACCATCGGCGACGGCGGCCGCACCCTGGACAGGCTGGCCAACGAGTATGGATTCGCTTCTGGTGCACTCGATTTCGTCTTCCTCGACCACGACAAGGACGCCTACCTGAACGACCTGAAGAGCATCCTGGACCGGGGCTGGCTGCATCCGGGCTCGATCGTGGTCGCCGACAACGTCAGGGTGCCGGGCGCACCGAAATACCGCGAGTACATGCGTCAGCAGCAGGGCAAGCTCTGGAACACCGTCGAGCACAAGGCGCACCTCGAATACCAGTCGATGGTCTCCGACCTGGTGCTGGAATCCGAGCTCCTGGCCTGAAATCCGCGCGGGCTATTGGGCGCGGGGATGGGCCCCGGCCCACACCTCGCGCAGCGCGTGCACGGTGACCAGCGTGTAGATCTGCGTCGTCGTCACCGAGGCGTGGCCCAGCAACTCCTGCACCACCCGAACGTCGGCGCCGCCCTCGAGCAGATGGGTGGCGAAGGAATGCCGCAGCATGTGCGGCGACACACCCGAGGTGATCCCGGCGCGCTCTGCCGCGTCCTGCAGCACCTGCCATGCGCTCTGCCGCGACAGCCGACCGCCGCGCACGTTGAGGAAGATGGCCGCCGTCCCCCGGCCGCGGCGAGCCAGCTCCGGGCGCCCCCGCACCAGGTAGGCGTCCAGCGCCTGCACGGCGGGGCGCCCGACCGGCACCAACCGCTGCTTGCCGCCCTTGCCGCGCAACAACACCGACCGTGCCTGGGTGTCGATGTCGTCGACGTCGAGGCCGACGGCTTCGGAGATCCGTGATCCGGTGGAATACAACAGCTCTAACAGCGCGCGGTTACGCAGCGTCAGCGGACCGTCGGCCGGGCTCTCGCCGCCGGCGGCCTCGAGCAGCGCCAGCACCTGATCGATGGTGAGGCTTTTCGGCAGCCGGCGGCCCGGCGTCGGGGGCCGGACCGCCCGCGCCACGTCGAGCTCGGCCAGCCCTTCGGCGGCGGCGAAGCGATGCAAGCCGCGCACGGCGATCAGCGCCCGCGCGGCCGACACCGCGGACAGGGCCGCCGTCCCGGAATCGGGGTCGCCGCGCCGCAGCGCGACCAGGAACTCGCTGACGTCGTCCTCACCGACTTTCGCCAGATCGTGAATTCCGCGGTCCGACAGGTGTTTCGAGTAGCGGCGCAGGTCGCGGCGATACGAGCTCAGCGTGTTGGGCGCCACGCCCCGCTCGATCGTCAGGTGATCGAGGTAGCCCTGCATTTGAGTCTCCAGCGCCGGCGCCGTCATCCCCGGGCCTTTCGCGCGGCGAACGCGCTCGGCTTGTCGATCCAGGGACTGTCCAGCGGACGCGGGTCCGCGAAGCCGTTGGTGACGGCCTGGGCGGCCAAAATCCCCGCCACGGCAATGGCATTGACGATCTCACCGCTGAGCACCTTGCGGGCGGCCTCGGCGAGCGGATACCACTGCAACGTCATGTCGGCTTCTTCGTCGTGCGCCTCGGGCCGTTCCACCTCAGTCAGTCCGGTGGCCAGATAGACCCGCACCGACTCGTCGCTGAACCCGGGCGTCGAATCGAGATCGACGAGAACCCGCCAGGTATCGGCCCGCAGGCCGGCCTCCTCCTGCAGCTCCCTGGCGGCGGTCAGATGCGCCGCCTCACCGTCGACGTCGAGGAGCCCGGCGGGGAGCTCCCACAGCCGCCTGCCGAACGCGTGGCGGTACTGATAGACCAGGGGGATGTTGCCATCGTCGTCCATCGCCAAGACGGCGACCGCGCCGAAGTGCTCGACGACGTCGCGGGTGACGACCTTGCCGCCGGGCATGCGCACCTGGTCGCGGCGCAGCGCGAAAATCTTTCCGGTGTGCAGCGTTTCGGATGACGCCGTTTCGAAAACGTGCTCAGCCACGGGTCGCCGGCTCGGGTAACGGCCGCCGTGTGCTGTCTAGATGCTGATCGCCGTTGGACGTGTGCTCGGGGATTTCCACCGGCAGCTGCTCGCCCTTCTGGTAGTCGATGGCCGCCCCGACGAATGCCACGAACAACGGGTGCGGCCGGGTGGGCCGGCTCTTCAGTTCGGGGTGGGCCTGGGTGCCGACGACGAACGGGTGGATGTCGCGTGGGTATTCGACGAACTCCACCAGGTGCCCGTCTGGTGAGGTGCCTGAGAAACGCAAACCGCTTTCGGCGATCTTGTCGCGGTAGGCGTTGTTGACCTCGTAGCGGTGCCGGTGTCGCTCGGATACCTCCGTCGTCCCATACGCTTGGGCCACAATGGAATCCGGCTGCAGGACCGCGGGATAGGCGCCCAGCCGCATGGTGCCGCCGAGGTCGGCCTCGCCGGCCACGATCTGCTCCTGGTCGGCCATCGTGGAGATGACGGGATCCGGTGTGCCCGCTTCGAATTCGGCCGAGTTGGCCTCGGTGAGACCGACCGAGCGGGCGGCTTCGATCACGATGCACTGCAGGCCCAGGCACAGCCCGAGCACCGGCAAACCGCGCGAGCGGGCGTGTTGGATGGCGCCGATCTTGCCCTCGATGCCGCGGATGCCGAACCCGCCGGGGATCAGCACGCCGTGCACGTCCCCGAGCGCCGCGGCGGCCCCGGCGGCGCTCTCACACCCGTCGGAGGCCACCCAGACCATCTCGACCTTCGCGTGGTGCTTGAACCCGCCCGCGCGCAGCGCCTCGGTGACCGACAGGTAGGCGTCGGACAGCTCGACATACTTTCCTACCAACGCAATTCGCACCGTCTCGTGTGGCTCGTGCACCCGGCGCAGCAGGTCGTCCCATTCGGTCCAGTCGACGTCGCGGAACGGCAGGTTGAGCCGGCGCACCACGAAGGCGTCGAGTTCCTCGCGGTGCAACACCTTCGGGATGTCATAGATCGACGGCGCGTCCGGGGTGGAGATGACACCGTCGATGTCGACGTCACACATCAGCGCGATCTTGTTCTTCAGGGCTTCGGGGACATCGCGGTCGCAGCGCAGAATCAGCGCGTCCGGGGTGATACCGATGCTGCGCAGCGCGGCCACCGAGTGCTGGGTCGGCTTGGTCTTGAGTTCGCCCGACGGCGCCAGATACGGGACCAGCGACACATGCAGGAAGAAGACGTTCTCCCGCCCCAGGTCGTGGCGGACCTGGCGCGCCGCCTCCAGGAAGGGCTGCGACTCGATATCGCCCACGGTGCCACCGATTTCGGTGATCACGACGTCCGGCCGGTGGCCGTCGGCGTCCGGTTCGGCCATCGCCATGATTCGCCGCTTGATCTCGTCGGTGATGTGCGGGATGACCTGGACGGTGTCGCCGAGATATTCGCCGCGTCGTTCCTTGGCGATGACGGTCGAATACACTTGTCCGGTAGTAACATTCGCCGAGCCGGACAGGTCGCGGTCCAGGAAGCGCTCGTAATGGCCGACGTCGAGGTCGGTCTCGGCTCCGTCCTCGGTCACGAAGACCTCGCCGTGCTGGAACGGGTTCATCGTGCCCGGGTCGACATTGAGATACGGGTCGAGCTTTTGCATCGTCACGTGCAACCCGCGTGCGGTGAGTAGCTGGCCCAGGCTGCTCGCGGTCAGCCCCTTGCCGAGCGACGAAGCGACCCCACCGCTGACGAAGAGGTGCTTGGTGGCGGTTTGCGGGTGCTTACGCACTGGCGACCTCCGTGAAGACGGGCAGGGCTTCGACTTTTCTAGCCTTAACCAGCTGGGCCTGCCGACCCACGGAAATCCACCCTAACATCCACCGTGCCGCGCCGCGGGGAACACGCCCGGTGTGCGGAGCGGCTAGTGAGTGGCTACTGGGGCACGGTGATCGACGTCGCCCCGTGACCGGTGCCGTACTGCCCGACGTGGCCGCCATTGATCAGGTCGTGCAGGCCCAGGATCGCGGTGATGCGGCCGGGCGCGGTGTCGACGTCGTCGACGGTGCTGATCGCCGAAACCATGGCGGCATCGGCACGGGCCACCGCGACCGCGGCGCCGCCCGTCGCGGATCCGTCCCGCCCGGCCAGCAGGGTGCCGGCGCCGTGTGGTGCCAGCGCGGTGGCGAACCGGGCGACGCTGACGCCCTGGTTGCCAGCGTCCTGCGGCAGCCCGCCGCCGGTCACGACGAGGGCGGCAGTCCCGGCGCCGAGGTGATCGCTGGGCTGATACGTGATGAAGCCGGTATCACGCAGCGACGCCAGCACGGTGTCCCGCTGCGCGTCGTCCACCGGCGGGATGGCTGGGTTTGGGTTGACCAACAAGGCGATGCCCAACAGGTCGCCGGCCTGCGAGCCCTGGTCGACGAGCTTGGTGCTCAGCTGCTGGCCGGCGGGCAGCACCGACGAGTTGACCACCGTGCGGAGTTTCTCCGCGGAGTTGGCGTCGACGAACTCCTGCGTCAGTGAGACCGTGCCGGTGACCGTACCGCCGGCCTGGCCGACGATTTTCGACACCGCGGCGACATCGTCATCTCGTGAATCGGGCGTGCGGAAGACCACCACCGACTTGCCGCCGAGCGCGTCGTGCACTATTCGACCGCCCAGCTGGGTGTCGAAATTGTTTGCGGCACTGAGCTTCTCGTTCAGCACGTTCTTTTGGTCGTTGAGCCCGCCGATCTGTGTGAACAGGTCCCGCTTCTCGTCACGCAGGCTGGACAACAGCGCGTCGGACAGAAAGCCCGAACCCAGCACGACGCCCACGGCCAACGCCAGGAAGACCGCGGCCAGTGAGAACGCATGTTGGCGTAACGAGATCACGTGCGCACCGTTCTAGGTCACCCACCTCTGCACGACGAGAGTGAAGTGGTTCCAGTAGTCGGTGATCCAATGCAGCACCACCCCGTCGGTGCGGGATACCCACAGGGCGACGATGACGGCGATCAGCATTGTCAGCGCCAAGAGCGCGATGGCGCCCGTCGAGATGTGGCTGCGGTACAGCGTGGAAACCGCCTTGGCGTCCACCACCTTCTCCCCCACCCGAAGCCGGGTCAGGAAGGTCGACGGATTGCTTTGCGTGCGTGTGCGATCGAAGAACGTCTCGATGTTCGCGGTGTGGCCGGCCGTCACCAGTAGCGACGCGCCATGATGATCGGCGAGCAGCAGGGCCAGATCGACCGCCGAGCCCGCGGCCGGAAAGGTCATCGCCCCGACGCCGAGATCCTGAATTCGTTCCAGGCCGGGCGCATGCCCGTCGGCGTCGGCGGGCAACACCACGTGGGCGCCGCACTTGAGGGCGTCGGTGCTGATCTGGTCGGGGTCGCCGACGATGATCTGCGGCCGATATCCCGCCTTGCGCAACACATCCGCGCCGCTGCCGACGCCGATGAGCACCGGCTGGTACTCCTTGATGAACGGTTTGAGAGATCGCAGGTCATCCTCGGCGCTCGGCTCGTCGGCGACGATCACCACGTGCCGGCGACGCAGGTCCACGTCGATATCGGGGATGCCGATGCCGTCGATCAACAGCGGGCTCTCGCTCTTGATGAACTCGATTGTGTTGCCGGCGAACGCCTCCAGGTGGGCCGCCAGTCCGCTCTTGGCCTCCCGCATCAGGTCCGCGATGTCGTGGTCGGTGCGCTCGGTGCCGCGGATCAGCCTGCGGTCGCCGGCGTACACGCCGCCCTCGTATAGGCGAATCTTGGCCCCGTCCTTGACCTTCTTGAAGATGTCGGGTCCGGTCTCGTCGATCAGGGTCACTCCGTTGTTGACCAGTACCTCCGGGCCCATGTTGGGATAGCGGCCCGAGACGGATGGGGACGCGTTGACCACAGCCGCGATGTCGGCTTCCACGAGGGCGTCCGCGGTGATGCGGTCCAGATCCAGGACGTCGAGCACCACGATGTCGCCGGGACAGACCCTGCGCAGCAGTCGGTCGATATTGCGGTCAACCCGCGCGGTGCCGGTAAGGCCCGGTCGGGAGGCATTACGAGTTAGCAGGCCTGACATCTTCATGGGGGCGATTCTGTCGGTGAAGCCCGGCCGAGGCGAGGAGGCGCGCCGTAACATTAGCCTCAGAAGTTATCTAGAGTCACATCTGTCACAAGCTCATAACGGCTTGGTTGCGCCCGCGCCGAAATCAGATCTCGTCGTTCTGAGCGGCATCCAGTAGTTCGCGGGCGTGTGCGCGGCCGCTGTCGGATTCGCCGAGCCCGGCCAGCATCCGCGCCAGCTCGGCGACCCGATCGTCGCCGGTCACGCGTTGCACCACACTCGTCCCCCGCGGCCCGGCGGCATGCACAACAAGGTGCACGTCGCCGTAGGCCGCAACCTGCGGCAGGTGCGTCACCACGATGACCTGATGGGTGCGCGCCAGCCGCGCGAGCCGTCGCCCGATCTGAACCGCCGCGCGGCCCCCGACGCCGGCGTCGACCTCGTCGAACACCATGGTTGTCCCCGCCGCCGACGCTGCCAGGACCGCCTCCAGCGCCAGCATCACCCGTGACAGCTCGCCGCCCGACGCGCTCTTCGCCAACGGCAGCACCGTCATGCCGCGGTGCGCCGCGAACCCGAACTCGACCTGGTCGACACCATCGCCGCCGGCGCGGGCCAGCTCGCCCGAGGGCAGCGTCAGGGCGGCGGGATCGTCCTGGCCGGACGCAAGATCGGTGGTCACGCTGATGGCGAATTCGGCGTCGCCCATCGCCAGCCCGGCCAGTTCCGCCGTCACCGCTTTGGCCAGCCGCTTGGCGACCTTGCGCCGAAGATTGCTGAGATCGACTGCGGCGTCGCATAATTCGCGCGCCAGCTCGTCGACCCGGCGTTCCAGCGCGGCGATGCCCTCCTCGGAGACGTCGATTTGCGCCAACCGCTCCCGGGATTCCTGCGCCCACCGCAGCACGCCGTCGATGTCGGCCGCGTACTTGCGGGTCAGGGTGCGCAGCTGGGCCTGACGGGCCAGCTTCGACTCCAGCGCGCTGGCGTCGACCGGCAGCTGCTCCAGATAGTCGCCGAGTTCGTGTCCCGCGTCGGTGACGACGGTGAGCGCTTCGCCGATCTGCGCGGCCAGTGCCCGCAGGGTGGCGTCGTCGGCGGATTCGAGGGCGGTACGCGCGCGCCCGAGGGTGTCGACGGCGCTGGAGCCGAACGCCTCGGTGTCGTCGGCGGACAACGCCGCGCGGGCGGTGGCGGCGGCCTCCCGCAGGGTGTCCAGCTCGGAGAGCCGCCGGATGTCGGCGACCAGTTCCTCGTCCTCCGCGGGTTGCGGGTCGACGGTGTCGATCTCGTTGAGCGCGAATTTCAGCCGGTCGGCCTCCTGCGCGAGTTCGCGGGCATGGTCGCGGCGTTCGATGAGGTCGCGTCGGGCCGACAGCCAGGCGTCGCGCAGCTTGCGGTAGCGCTCCAGCGCCGGGCCCGCGGCCGCGAAGCGGTCCAGCGCGCCGCGCTGCTCCTCGGGCCGCATCAGCCGCAGCTGGTCGTTCTGACCGTGCAGGGTGAGGAGCTCGGCGGTGAAGTCGCCCAGCGACTTCGCGGGCACGCTGCGGCCGCCGAGATACGCCCGCGACGGTCCGTCGCGGCTGACCGAGCGCAGCGCGATCACGCTACCGTCCTCGTCGCGCTCCGCGCCCAGCGATTCCAGCACGCCGTCCAGTTGCGCGACCGTCTCGTCATCGAAATCGGTTGTCGTGAAACGGCCTTCGACCACCGCGCGGTCAGCTCCGGATCGCACCCGGGTGGCGTCGGCGCGTGCTCCGCCGAGCAGGTGCAGCCCGGTCACCACCATCGTCTTGCCGGTACCCGTCTCGCCGGTCAATACGGTCAGACCGCGACCGAACTCTCCGACCGCGACGCTGATGGCGCCCAGCGACTCGATGCGGATTTCAGTCAGCATTCCATCAGCACCGTTGCAGCGTCGTTACTTCCCGCGCCAGCCGGTCACCGGCAACCGGAACTTGCGCACCAGGCGGTCCGTGAACGGTGCGCTATCCAGGCGCGCCCATTTCACCGGTGTGGCGCAACGGGTTACCTCGAGCCGGCCGCCGGCCGGTATCAGCATTTCGCGCCGGCCGTCGCAGAACACGAGGGCGTCGTTACCGCTTGCCTCGATCTCGATCGCGACGGTGGCGTCCGGGCTGGTGACCATCGGCCGGCCGAACAGTGCGTGAGCATTGTTGGGCACCACCAGGATCGCCTCGAGATCGGGCCAGAGCACGGGACCACCGGCGGAGAACGCGTAGGCGGTGGATCCGGTCGGCGTCGAGATCAACACCCCGTCGCAGCCGAACGTCGACACCGGCCGTCCCTCGATTTCGACGACGACGCCCAACACACCCAGCCGCGGGCCCTTTTCGAGGCTCGCCTCGTTGAGCGCCCAGCCCTGGTCGATGATGCGGCCCCCCTGGCGCACGACGATGTCGAGCGTCAGGCGTTCCTCCACCCGGTACGTCCGCGCGATGACATGGTCCAGCACCGTGTCGATGGCCTCGGCCTCGGCCTCGGCCAGGAACCCGATGCGGCCCAAGTTGACGCCCAGCACCGGAATGCCGACGTTGCGCGCCAATTCGGCGGCACGCAGGAAGGTGCCGTCGCCGCCGAGCACCAGCACCAGTTCGCAGCCCTCGGCGGCGTGTGGGTCGGCGTCGACCACTTCGATTTCGACGCCCATGGCCCGCATGTCGTCGGGCGCCAGGTGCAACGATCCCCGGTCGACGGCCTCGGCGGACAGGACGCGAAGCGCAATGCCGTTGTCGCCCAGCACTTTCTGCACGCGCCGCGCCGTCTCGGTCGCTTCGTCGCGCCCGGTGTGGACGATCAGCAGGACGGTACGTTCAGTGGTCATTGCGGGCCCTCCGCGACGGCGCGCCGCACCGCATCCACCAGCCCATCGGCGGACAGCCCCCGATCGGTCTCGGCGCGCAACCACAAGAAGTATTCGACATTGCCCGCCGGTCCCGGTAACGGACTGGCCATGACGTCGACGGTGTGCCAGCCCAGCTCCCCGGCCCGCCGCGCGACGCCGAGCACCGAGTCGGCGCGCAGCCCGGGATCGCGGACCACGCCGCCGGCGCCGACCTGACCCCTGCCCACCTCAAACTGTGGCTTCACCATGGGAACGATATCCGCGCTGGGGCAAGCGCATCCAGCCAGCGCGGGCAACACGGTGGCCAGCGAGATAAACGACAGGTCAGCGACTACCAGGTCGACCTGGCCCCCGATCGCCTCGGGGGATAGCTCGCGGGCGTTGGTCCGCTCGACGACCACCACCCGCGGGTCGGAACGGAGCGACCACGCCAGCTGGCCGTAGCCGACGTCGGCGGCCACCACCTGGGTGGCCCCGCGGTCCAGCAGGACTTCGGTGAACCCGCCCGTCGATGCGCCGGCGTCCAGGCAGCGGCGGCCCGCGACGGAAATATCGAAGGCGTCCAGCGCGCCGATGAGCTTGTGCGCGCCGCGCGACACCCAGGTGCGCTCGCCCTCGTCGGCGACGGTCAACGCCGCGGTGACTGCGACGGCGGTGCCGGGCTTGACCGCCGGCAGGCCGTCGATGCTGACCTTCCCGGCGCCGATCAACTCCGCGGCCTGCTGACGAGACCGGGCCAGGCCGCGCCGCACCAGCTCGGCGTCAACGCGGGCGCGTCGAGGCATGGGGCACTCAGCCCTTCTCCGCGGACTCCAGCGCCTGCAGCAGCACGTCGTGCGCCTCGGAAAGACGGCGGGCAATCTCTTCGAGCTCGGCCAGCGACGGCCCGTTCTCCACGGCCTGTTGGTCCCCCGGATCGGGGAGTTGGGCCAGCAGCGTGTCGATTTCCGCGCGAATCTGTTCAGGATCGATAGTCATTGCGGCCACAATATCCTCGCCCAGCAACTGCGATCAGCCGTGGCCATACGCCACACCGCAATCCGTAACTTGCGGTAACTCGAATGAAACCGCGAAGTGCGACGCTGTAGCCGCGGTGGGGGTTCAGGAGAGGTGTGCCAATTTGTGGGTAGTTTTCTGGCTCCTTTCACTGCGTGACCCGCTAGTCGCCGTACACCAGAGACCAGCGCCGCAGCGCGTCGCGGGCCCGGCCGTCCGCGGCCTCGATTCGCAGCGGCCGCCCGTCGAATGGGGCGCTCCATACCGCGCCGGCGACGGCGCGCACGATCGATAGCCCGTCCCCGTCGTCGTCGCCGCCAGCGCCGACCGTCACCGCCTCCGCGCCGACGTCGACGCGCCATGCCGCCTGCGCACCCACCGCGAGCAGGCCTGCGTCCTGGTGCAGCGAGCGCAGGTCGTGCCCGATATAGGTGGGCCGCTGCCCGGGTTTGGCATAGACGGCGTCCCGCGCGGTATTGACGCCGGTGAGCACCATCAGGCTGGGCAGTTTGGCGGCATTGGCGCCCTCGATGTCGGTGTCCAACCGGTCGCCGATCACCAACGCGGCCCGGAAATCGCCGCGCGCCACCGCGTCCGTCATCAGCGTGGGCGCGGGCTTGCCCGCCACGCGGGGTTCGGCGCCGGTCGCCGTCCGCAGCGCGGCCACGAACGAGCCGTTCCCCGGCAGCAAGCCCCGCTCGGTGGGCAGCGTGGGGTCGACGTTGGCCGCCACCCAGAGCGCGCCGGCCCGGATGGCCAGCGCCGCCTCGGCGAGATCCGGCCAGGCGATGGTCGTCGAAAGGCCCTGCACGACGGCCACGGGGTTGTCCTCATATTTGCGCACCGGCCGCAGGCCGACCGCGGCGATCTCGTCGGCCAGGGCGTCGGTGCCGACGATCAGCACCGCCGATCCCGGGGGTAGCTCACCCGCGAGCAGGTGGGCTGCGCTCTGGGCGCTGGTGACGATGTCCTCGCCGGTGACGTCGAAGCCGAGCTCGCGCAGGTGCGCCGCGACCTCGTCGGGGCTGCGCGAGGCGTTGTTGGTGACGTACAGCTTGCGGCTGCGCACTTCGTCGAGCGACTGCACCGCGCCGTGGGTGGGCTGGGCACCGCGAAACACGGTCCCGTCCAGGTCTATCAGCAGGCAATCATATTCCTGCGCAAGGGTTTTCACGTCAGCCAAACTCTCAGCCGAGCTCGCTGACCCGGTCTTCGGCGTCGGTGACACCGTCGATGTCCGCGGCCGCGGAGCGCAAGAACCACCGCAACGCCTCGTCGTCGCGGCCCAGCGCCAGCAGCGTGTCGGCGTAGGCGTAGAACAACCGCGCGGCCGTCGAACCGGTGCGGGTCGGGTCCAGCTGCGGCGTGGACAAGACGGTCAGCGCCTGCTCCAGCTGCCCGAGATCCGAGCGGGCGCCCGCCGCGACGATGCGCAGCTCGTCGGCGTCGTCTCCGCTGAGCTCGGCCGCCTCCGGCCCGCGGGCCAGTTCGAGCGCCCGCTCCGGGCGGCCGAGGCCGCGTTCGCAATCGGCGATCAGCGCGAGCAGCGCGGACTTGCTGCCCATCCTGCGTGCGGCGCGCAATTCGGCCAGCGCCTGGCCCCAATCGCCGCAGTGGTAGGCGGCGATCCCGACCGCTTCCCGGATGGCGGCGATCCTGCTGGACCGCGACCGCGCCGCCCGCGCGTGGCGGAGGGCGGCTTCGGGGTCTTCGTCCAGCAGTTCCCCGGCGGCGACCAGATGGCGTGCGACGGCGTCGGCGGTGGCACGATCCAAGGTGCTCAGTTCGCGGCGGATTTCGGGTGCGAGTTGCCTGGCGTCCACGCCGGGCGGTATCGGGGGCCCGTCTTGGGACGTGGCGTCGCGGGACGGGCGGTCCACCGCAGCGCTCTGCGGTTGGGCCGGGCGCGCCCGCCCCGGTCCTGACCACCGCGACGCCGAGCGCGGCCGTCGCTCCCCGTCTCGGCCATGCCTGTCGTCGACCACGCTGCAAAGGATACGGGCACGCCGAATGCCGGCCGCCGGGCGAACTAGGCCTGCAGCCGCCCGTTCAGCAGCGGAGCCAAGACCGCCGGACAGTACGTCGCGATGGCCACGATCGTGAAGACCCCTGCCGACTTCTCGGACATCCCTCTCCTGACGGCCATTTCGCGGACGACCGTGTCGAAAGACTCACCCGGCTGGAACAGCATCGGACACACCGCCTGGCCCGCCGCCGTCGTGCTGATCGGCTGGCTGTAGGGCACGCCGGCGTTGTTCAGCGCCGAGAGAAACGCGTTGCCGAGCATGTCAGCCCGGATCGGAGCCGCCGACACCGTCGTCGCGGCGAGCAGACCCGCTGCCACCGCGGTAAATCGAAGAGCCGTCGCCTGCCGAGTCCCCCGCGCGCAAATCACTGTGACAACAGTGGCCAGCGGAAGTCACGTTTATGGCACAGCGAGATAAAGGTTTGCGCACCAACGCGTTTCGCGGCGCGGTTCTAGACCTTCTCTATGCCCGCGACATTGCGCTTGCCGCGGCGCAGCACCAGCCAGCGGCCGTGCAGGAAGTCCGAGCTCTGGGGCACCCATTCGTCGCTGTCGATGCGAATGTTGTTGACCGACACGCCACCCTCGCCGATCGTGCGCCGGGCCGCACCCTTGCTGGCCGACAGCCCGCTGGCCACCAGGAGATCGACGATCCCGTCCGGGCCGCCGGGCTTGAGCTCCGCGACCGACGTCTCGCGCAATGCCGAGGCCAGCGTCGCCTCGTCGAGCCGGTCCAGCTCGCCCTGGCCGAAGAGCGCCCGGCTGGCGTGTTCGACGGCCTCGGTGGCGGCCTCGCCGTGCACCAGAACGGTGAGTTCGGTCGCGAGCCGACGCTGCGCGGCGCGTTGTTGCGGGCGTTCGGCCGTGGCGCGTTCGAGCTCGGCCAGCTCGTCGGCCGACAGAAAGGTGAACCAGCGCAGGTAGCGGATCACGTCGGCGTCGGCGGTGTTGATGAAGTACTGGTACCAGGCGTAGGGGCTGGTCATCTGCGGGTTGAGCCACAGGCTGCCGCCACCCGTGGACTTGCCGAATTTGGTGCCGTCGGCGGCGGTCACCAGCGGAACCGTCAGCGCATGCACTGTGGCGCCGAGCTTTTGGCGGACCAAGCGGACTCCGGCGATGATGTTGCCCCACTGGTCCGAGCCACCGATCTGCAGCGTGCAGCCGTGCCGCCGGTGCAGTTCGACGTAGTCGTTGGCCTGCAGCAGCATGTAGCTGAACTCGGTGTAGGAGATTCCGTCGCCCTCCAGCCGGCGCCGGATGGTGTCGCGGTCCAGCATCACGTTCACTGAGAAGTGCTTGCCGACATCGCGCAGGAACTCCGTCACCGACATCTCGCGCGTCCACTCGAGATTGTTCTCGACGATCGCGCCGGTGGGTGAGCTGTCGAAGTCGACGAATCGTTCCAGCTGTCCGCGGATCTTTTCGGTCCAGTCCGCGACCGTGCCCGTCTCGTTCAGGGTGCGCTCGCCGACGTCCCGCGGATCGCCGATCATGCCCGTGGCGCCGCCCGCCAGCACGATGGGCCGGTGACCGGCGCGCTGGAAGCGCCGCAACGCCAGCAACGGCACGAGGTGTCCGGCGTGCAGGCTCGGCGCGGTCGGGTCGAAGCCGGCGTACACCGTCAGCGGCGGGTCCTCGGCCGCCAGCGCGTCGAGGTCGGTGGACTGTGCGATCAGCCCACGCCAGCCCAGCTCGTCGAGGATTCCGGAAGACATCGCGCACGACTTTAGTCGCTCGCGCGGCCACGATTCGCTACCGCGCGGCTATCTAAGGCAAGCTAACTAGGTGGCGCATCGTCGCGCTATGGCTTTCCCCCTTAGCGCACGACAACCCGGAGCGTCATGAACAACCAGTACTGGCCGTTGGTCGTCGCCATCATCATGCTCGCGCTCGGGCTGACACTCACGGTCGACGACTTCAAGCGGGCCGCAACGCTGCGCAAACCACTCGTCGTGGCGCTCGCCTGCCAAGCGCTGCTGCTGCCGACCGTGTGCCTGGTGATCGCCGAGGTCTTTCACCTCGAACCTCATCTCGCGGTCGGGCTCATGCTGATGGCGGCCACGCCCGGCGGCACGATGGCGAACCTGCTGAGCCATCTGTTCAATGGTGACCTGGCGCTTAACCTCACGCTGACCGCAATCAACGCGGTGCTATCGGTCGTTGCCCTGCCCGCGATCCTCGCGGTGTCGATGTCCTGGTTCCTCGGCGAAGGGCGGTTTCTCCCCCTGCAGCTGGACAAGCTCCTTTCGGTGATCGGCCTTGTGCTCGTCCCCATCGCGATCGGGGTGGCGATTCGCCACCACTTCCCCGAGCTGGGCCGGCGGCTGCAGAAACCGGTCCGAATAGCCGCGATCGCGCTCCTAGTGCTCGCCGTGCTGGCGGCCTTCGCAGGGGGGCGAACGACGCTGTGGCACAACTTCGGCGTGCTGATCGGAGCCGTCATCGCGTTCTGCACCGTGAGCCTCTCGGTCGGCTATCTGGCGCCGCGTTTGATGCGGCTGGCACCGCGGCAGGCCGTCGCTGTCAGCCTGGAGGTCGGAATGCACAATGCCGTGGTGGCGATGGGCATTGCGTTGAGTCCGCAGTTGTTGAACAGCGCCGAAATGGCCACGCCGGCCGCGATATACAGTGCCGTCGCGCCGCTTTTGGCCGTGACGTTCATTTTCCTCGCGCGCCGCGTGGACCCCGCATTTCGCACAGTCGCACCGGCGCCCGCCCCGGCCTAGCCGGTCTGGCGGGCTAGTCGCTGGCCCCCGGCGCCGGGGCGCGGGGGCTGCGGCGGTAGGCGGAGACTTCCGGTCGGCCGGCCAGCCACAGTCGCCATGGCCGGTCGGCGGCCTGGCTGATCCCCACGCGCGGGCCCGATACCGCGCCATGCGCCTCGTTGAGCGCCAGCCGCACCGGGCTCTTTGGGTCGAAGACGTCGACCCCGTTGTCGGCCATGGTGATTCCCAGGGCCGAGCACAGATTGCCCGGGCCGCGCGCCAGCGCGATGTGGCGAACCGCCTCGCCGCGCCGGGCCTGGGCCGCGTCGAGCCCGTCCTCGATGGCGGCGGCGCGCAGCAATACGGCGGCGGCCACGCCGTCGGGCCCGCACGAGACGTTGGCGCAGACGTGGATCCCGTGGCTGCGGTAGGTGTACAGCCGCCCCGGGGGACCGAACATCACCGCGTTGCGACCATTGCGGCCGCGATACGAGTGGGCCGCGGCGTCCGGCCACGGACCGTCGGGAACCCCGCCGTAGGCCTCCACCTCGACCACGATGGCGCGCACCCCGCGGCTGGTGATGGTCGCACCGAGCAGCCGATGCGCTGCCTCGACCGGGTCTACTGACAGCTGGCCCGCGCCGCGACCGGATCGCACCCACCGAACCTACCGGCACCCCGAACATGGCAGTATCCGGTCATCATGCATGCGATCGACCCCGCGGCCACCGCGTGGCTACTGGCCAGCACCGCACTCGTCCTGCTCATGACCCCCGGCCTTGCGATCTTCTACGGCGGCATGGTCCGCACCACCGGGGTGCTGAACATGATGATGATGAGCTTCATCTCCATCCCGCTGGTCACGGTGGCGTGGCTGCTGGTGGGCTACAGCATCGCGTTCTCCCAGGACGGGGCCGGCGGGTTCGTCGGCAACCTCGAGCACATCGGGATGCTCGGGATCACCCCCGACAGCCTCCATGGCACGGTGCCCGAACTGCTCTATGCGACATTCCAGTTGACGTTTGCGATCATCACGGCCGCCCTGGTGAGCGGCGCGATCGCCGATCGCGCCAAGTTCGCGGCCTGGGTTGTGTTCGTCCCGACATGGGCGATCATCGTGTATTCGGTTGTCGCACACTGGGTGTGGGGCCCCGGCGGCTGGCTCGCCAAGCTGGGCGTACTCGACTACGCGGGCGGGCTCGTCGTCGAGATCGTCTCCGGCTGCTCCGCCCTGGCCCTGGCGCTGGTGCTCGGACCCCGCATCGGCTTCAAGAAGGACGCCATGCGGCCGCACAATCTGCCGCTGCTCTTCGTTGGTGTCGGGCTGCTGTGGTTCGGCTGGTTCGGCTTCAACGCCGGTTCGGCCATGGCCGCCAACGGAACTGCCGCGGCCATCTTCCTCAACACCCTCGTCGCCGGCTGCCTGGGCATGCTCGGCTGGCTATCGGTCGAACAACTCCGCGACGGCAGGCCCACGACCTTCGGCGCGGCGTCCGGTGTGGTCGCCGGCCTCGTCGCCATCACCCCGTCGTGCGGAACCGTCAACACACTCGGCGCTGCGGTCGTCGGCGTCGCCGCGGGCATCGTGTGCTCGTTCGCTGTGGGCGCGAAATTCCGTTTCAACTACGACGATTCGCTCGACGTGGTGGGTGTGCACTTCGTCGGCGGCGTGGTCGGTGTGTCGTTGATCGGGCTGCTTGCCACCGCCGTCATGACGTCGGGCCCGCGGGGCCTGTTCTACGGCGGCGGCTTCGCCCAGCTGGGCAAGCAGGCGCTCGCGATCGTCGTGGTGGCCCTCTATGCGTTCGTCGTGACATTTGTTCTCGCGAAGTTGATCGATCGGGTGATGGGTTTCCGGGTCAGCGCCGAAGAGGAGACCGCCGGCGTCGACGTCACTCAGCACGCCGAAACCGCCTACGCAGAAGGGGTGCACGGACATCTGCCGCAGCGCCGCCCGGGCGTCGGCGAGCGATAGATTCCCGGCCGGCCAGATCCGGCGCCACCACCCCTTGACAATCCCGCCGCGCCGGCGGATATTCATCACATGATGATTTCATCGCACGATGAATTAAGGCAGGGCGGTGCGGAACCGGCCGTCGACATCAACCACCTGCGCGTGATTCGCGGAAAACGCCCAGCTCTTCATGATTTCTCGGTGCGGATTGCCCGCGGCAGCATTACAGGTTTGCTCGGCCCTTCCGGCTGCGGCAAGACGACGCTGATGCGCTGCATCGTCGGCACGCAGATCGTGGCGTCGGGGACGGTGACGGTGCTGGGCCACCCGGCCGGATCCGCGCCGCTGCGCCGTCGAGTCGGGTACATGCCGCAGGACGCGACGCTCTACAACGACCTGCGGATCGTCGACAACGTCCGCTACCTGGCGTCGCTGTATGGCTTCGACAGCAGCGCCGCCGATACCGCAATCGACCGAGTCGGGCTCACCGATCACCGAACTGCCTTCTGCGGCAACCTCTCCGGAGGCCAGCGCACCAGGGCCTCGCTAGCGTGCGCGCTGGTCTGCCAACCCGATCTGCTCGTGCTCGACGAGCCCACCGTGGGCCTGGATCCCGTGCTGCGGGTGGATCTTTGGGAACAGTTCACCGACCTGGCTCGCGGCGGCACCACGCTGCTGGTCTCGAGCCACGTGATGGACGAAGCCGACCACTGCGGCGATCTGTTGCTGATGCGCGACGGGTATCTGGTCGCGCACACCACCCCGACCCAACTACGAGAGGACACCGGATGCACGTCACTGGAGGACGGGTTTCTGTCCATCATCAGGCACAGCACCACACGCCAAGCCGGCTAGGCCTCAAGGGGTACACCGCCACGACGACGCGGATCTTGCGCCAATTGGTCGCCGATCGTCGCAGCGTCGCATTGATCCTGCTGGTGCCGGTCCTGGTCATCACGCTGATGTACTTCATGTTCGAAAACGCACCGCACCGCCCGGGCACGCCGACACCGTTCAACAACGCATGCCTGATCCTGCTGGGCCTTTTCCCGCTTTTCGTGATGTTCATCATCACGTCGATCACGATGCAGCGCGAACGGGCCTCGGGCACGCTGGAGCGCATCCTGACCACTCCCCTGCGCCGGCTCGACCTGCTGATCGCCTACGGCACCGCGTTCTCGATAGCCGCTGCGGCGCAAGCGATTCTGGCATGCGGTGTGTCGTTTTGGTTCCTCGGCTTCGACACCGCGGGCAGCCCGCTCTGGGTGTTCGTGATCGCGATCGTCAACGCCGTGCTGGGCGTCGGCCTGGGCCTGCTGTGTAGTGCGTTCGCCCGCACCGAGTTTCAGGCGGTGCAGTTCATACCGCTGGTGATGGTGCCGCAGCTGCTGCTGGCCGGCATCATCGTCCCGCGGGCGTTGATGGCGCACTGGTTGCAGTGGATCAGCAACGTGCTGCCGGCCAGCTACGCGCTGGAGGCGCTGCAGCAGGTGGGCGCGCACCCGAATTTGACGTACATCGCCGTACGCGACATCGTCGTGGTCATGTGTTTCGCGCTCGCCGCGCTGTGCCTGGCCGCGGCCACCCTGCGACGACGGACGCCCTAGCGTGGCAACCGCCCAAACCGGGCGCCGGCGGCCCGGACGACCCGCCGGGGTTTCCGACACGCGGGAGCGGATCCTGACCAGCGCCCGAGAGTTGTTCGCCCGCAACGGCATTGACAGAACCTCGATTCGCGCCGTCGCCGCGGGGGCGGGCGTCGACTCCGCCCTGGTGCATCACTACTTCGGCACCAAGGAGCAGCTGTTTGCCGCTGCGATCAAGCTTCCAGTCGACCCCATGACGGTGCTGGTGCCAATGCGGGAAACGCCGGTGGAGGAACTCGGGTTACGGCTGCCGTCGGTGCTGTTGCCGATCTGGGATTCGGAAATGGGCGCGGGGTTGATCGCGACGGTGCGGTCGCTGCTTGCCGGCGCCGACGTGAGTCTGGCGCGCTCATTCCTGCAAGAGGTGGTTGTCAGGGAGGTGGGTTCGCGCGTCGACACGCCACCCGGGACGGGCAAGATCCGCGCTCAGTTCGTCGCCTCGCAGTTGATGGGCGTGGTCATGGCGCGCTACATCGTGCGGATCGAACCGTTCGCGTCACTGCCGGCCGAACAGATCGCGCACACCATCGCGCCGAACCTGCAGCGTTACCTCACCGGGGATCTGCCGGACGCGCTTGCGCCGTGAGCCGTGCGTGCTCGTCGTCGTCGACGTCGCGGGCCTCGTCGACCAGTAGCACCGGAATGCCGTCCTCGATGCGGTAGGCCCGCCGCAGCCGCGGGTTGTAGAGCAACTCGGCCCCGTCGTCCGCGGACACCATCAGCAGCGGGCCCCGGTCCGCGGGGCACACCAGAATGTTCAGCAGCGAATCGTCGACCACGTCAGTGCTCGCCGCCCAGTTCCGTCCGCACACCCGGGGTCAGCCGGCGAAACTCGTTGCTGCCCACGTCGAAATACCAGACGTGGCGCCCCGCTTTGGGGATTCCGGCGGCCCGCAGGGCGCTGACGGTGGGACGGTAGGTCGCGCTCAACGTCATCTCCGGCACCACGCAGACGAAGTCGGGTCCCAGCCCGATCGGCATGTTGGCGACGGCCTCGGTCAGGTCCGCCGCGGTGATGGTGGCCCCCGGCAACAACGTCACCGCCGAGACCGCCGCCTCGTGATCACCGACCGGCACGTTGTAGGTCACCGCGAGGTCGACGCCGTTGATGCAGCCCAGCGCGTCGGTGACCGGCTCGCCGTAGACCAATCCGCGCGCGGTGCGGATCACCGTGCCGCGCCTGCCCATCAGCCAGTAGTCACCGTCCTCGTCGCGGCGGAACAGGTACTCCGTCGATATCCACGTGTCGGCGGGAGCGAAGACCCCGCGTTTGACCGACGCGGTCGGGTCGATCGGGCCGTTGGACTGGGCGAGCAGCACGCCGACCTCGTTGGTGTCGGCGACCTGGACGAAGCCGCGCTCGTTCTCCAGGATCAGGTCGTGTTCGGCGTCGTAGGCGCCGAGCTCGACGCGGCCCGCGCCGGGCAGCGGGCGGCCCTCGCTGCCGACCTTGATGCCTGACACGTTGGCCAGCACCGCCTGCCCATCGGTGGTGGCGAAGAATTCGACGACGCGGGCGGGCGCGAACGCCTCGACGACCCGGTCCCACAACCCGGTCGGCATGCCCGATCCGATGAACAGCCGCACCGGATGGTTGCCGTGCAGCACGAACGCCGGATCGTCGACCACCTCGCGCAGCATGGCCCAGGTGTAGGCCACCACTGTGACCCCGTACTGCCGTATTTCCTTGACGAACCGGTCCGGTCGCAGCCCACGCGACAGCGCGATGCGCGTACCGCCCACGACCGCGCCGCCCAGGCTGACCAGCAGAGCCGACTCATGGTGCAGCGGCGTCAGGCAATACACCGTGTCGCGGCGGTCCAGGTTGGCGGCCGACGCCGTTCCGAACGCGGACACCGCCCACCGGAAATTGGTGATCTGCTTGGCCACCAACTCGCCGCCCGCGGCGCTGAACGCGATGAACGCCAGATCGCGGGCCAATCCCGGGTTCGGGCGATACCACGCCGGCAGCTCGACCGCGTCCGGGTCGATCTGCTCCATGTCGATGACTTGGCCCTGCTCCAAGGCGTCCTCGGGCAGGTGCAGGTCGCGCGTCTCGCCGCCGCCCAGCACCAGCACCTGGCCCGGCATCTCGCGGGCGGCTTCCAGGTTGGTGGGGTCGGTCAGGATCTCGCTCACTCCCCCGAGCCGCACCGAGGCGGCCAGGTCGGCGTCGGGGCGCATCACGACGGCGACCGCCCCCAGCCGCGACAGCGCGGCGATCGCCACCAGCGCGCTGGGCCGGGTCTCCATCAGCACGCCGACACGGTCGCCCTGCCGAACGCCGACTTCGATCAGGCCGCGAACGACGTTGTTGATGCGCCGGTTGACGGCCTCGTAGGTGTGCACTCGCCCGTCGAACAACAGGAATTCACCCTGCGGGGCGTCGTGCGCCTGCTCGTCGATGATGCGGCCCAACGAGATTCGGGTGTGATCGTTGATCTGTCCCAGGCGAGCCAACCGGGGCAGGGTGCGCGCGGTCTCCACGGCCAGGGTGCGCATCGACTTGTTGGCCGCGATCACCGCGCCGGCCGCGCCGCGCACCAGTCCCAGCGCCGCCTCGGAGACTTCACCGATGCCGTGCGCGAGCCGCGAGCTGAACGCCACACCGCTGTCGGTGGATTCGGTCGGCTGATCCGCCATCAAGTCGATGCCGACCGGCTTGTCGCCACCGGTGGACAGCCACTGCACCCATTCGGCGACCGTCGGCCAGCTTTCCCTCGCCGCCTTTGATCCGACGACGAGGCCGAAATGCCCTGTCCGGATGGTGCATTCGTAGACCTCGGCGTTAGGCGCAGCCCGTCGGATCCCGCGCACCGACGCCGGCTGTCCGATGTCGTCGACCTCCCCGACGAAGGCCAGCACCGGGCAGGTGATGTCGGTGAGCGTGACCATCTGCCCGTTGATCGCGAAACCGCCCGTCATCATGCGGTTGTGGGCGATGAACTGCTTCAGCAGCTCCGAGATCGCCGGGCCCGACCACGCGATCCAGCCTTCGCGTTCCAGGAACCTGCGCTGTTGCTCGCGCGGCAGCAGCGCCTCCCGGTCGTGCAGCTGACGCACGAAGTCGAGCCGGGCCTTCGCGGTCTTGAGCGGGTCCATCATCTGAAAACCGGTGCGCGCCATCCAACTTGGGATGTCCAGCCGACTGAAGACATGATCGGCCATGAAGTTGGCGGCGGGCGCGGCGAAGTTCGCCGGGATACCCATGGGCAGGGCGGCCAGGGTGTCCACCGGGGATCCGAATGCCACGATGCTGGCGATGTTCTTCGAACGCCGGTACGCGGCGGCCTGGTAGCAGAACATGCCGCCCTGCGAGTACCCGACCAGATGCACGTCGCTGCCCGTCGCGTCCTTCACGGTGTCGATGGCCTGGCCGAGCGCGACGATGTGGTCGGCCAGGTTGCGGCGCATGCCGCCCTCGACCTTGTCGGGTGACCCGAAGTCGATGAC
This sequence comes from Mycobacterium sp. IS-2888, assembly GCF_001954215.1. Lineage (NCBI taxonomy): Bacteria > Bacillati > Actinomycetota > Actinomycetes > Mycobacteriales > Mycobacteriaceae > Mycobacterium > Mycobacterium sp. IS-2888. The sequence goes on along the minus strand of NZ_MBET01000090.1, from coordinate 17,098 downwards.
CCAGGGATCGAGACCCGCGGCGTGCAGGATGCCCACCGCGCCGTCCTCGCGGGTGACATCCCACATATCGGCCGACATCATCATCGGATGCACCATCAGCACGGGCGGGCCCACCGGCGCGTGGCCGGGCCTGCTGTCGGGTGGGAAGTAGCGCCGAAGCTTGTACATCGGCACGCTCTCGACGATCTGGGACGGCGACGGGACAGTCCCCGTTTCCAGGCCCCCCAGCCGCAGTACTTCCAGACCGTTTTGCGCCGTGGCGACCAGGCGCTCGACCGGTCGTGTGACCATCGAAATATTGAGATCCACCCGGCGCTCCCTGACTGTTGACAGCGTGGCCATCATGGCACATCGGCAGCACGTGCGGTTCTGGTCAGGGTGTTTTGGCCGGGCGCGATGCCGCCGCGGTCAGAAGGGCGGTGGGTCGGGATCGGTTGGGACGTAGTCGATCTCTCGCGCGGCAAGGGAGACCGCCCGACAGGGTTGACGGTTTCGATAATTACGCCCGCGCTCGGCGTTGACGCGTTGGGCTTTGTTCTGGGCCCGTGTCGTCGCGCGCAGCGGCATCATCGCCGTGCGGTCGCCGCGGCGATCCAGGTCCGCGCGATCGGGTGTGGGGAGCGCGCCGGTGGGCGCGCACAGGGCAGGAAATAGCAGCGCACTGCCCGGCGTGGTGACGTACGTGTGCCCATCCGGCATGGTCCAGATCACCGTGCCGTCGCGCAGCTGTTGGTCGCGCCACCCCCAGAACGTCTTCAGCAGATGATGAAACCTGCACAGACACTTGATGTTTGACGCATGCGTGGCACCGCCGTCGGCGAACGGAATCGTATGGTCCAGGTCGCATTCGGTGGCCGGGCGATCGCAGCCCGGCGCCCGGCAGGTCAGATCCCGTGCTCGCACGTAGGCCGCAAGCTTGGCCGACGGAGTGTAGTGGGATTCGGCGCCGCCCGGCGGGAGCAACGGTTGCAGCCGGGCGGTCTTGGCCAGCTCGGCCACCAGCTCGGCGGAGATCAGCCCGTCGGCACCCAACAGCGATCCCGGGTTGGTTCCCCTCCCCTCGACGGTCGCCTGCTCGGCCACCACGTGGATGACCACCGGTCCCGCCGCGGTGCGCCCACCGGCAACACAGTCAGAGCCGCCGCATTGGCAGCCCAGCCGGTCGGCGCCCGCGGCGAGGGCGCCTAGGGCGTCGGCCCGCCGCTGATCCTTGGACCGCGGATCGGCCGCGCACACGGTTGCCGCCAGGGCATCCAGGCGCTTGTCCAGCGCTTCAGCGTCCGTGGTGAACAAGGTGCCATAGAGCTGGCTCATCCCACCCTCGGTCTCCCAGATCGACACCTCGCGGTCGCGCATCTTCTCGCGGTGCCGGCGGACCGCATCACGATCCGCCGCGGCCACTACGCGATCGACCGCCCCGGCCAGCTTGCCCTGCGTCATCGATGGCCACCGCGGCGCGCGCACGGCCAGCTCGGCGTCGACCCGGGCCAGCACCTCGGGATCGGTGATCAGATCGGTTCGGTAGACGATCGTCTGAAACAGTCGGTAATCGATGTCGCCGGCCCGGAACACCTCGGCCACTTGCGGCAACCGCTCGCGCATCGCCAGCGCATAGCGAAGATAGCTGCCGGCCATGGCCAAGCTGATCCGAAATGCAGCAGCCACCTCGGCACCCACCGCCGCCCACGTATCCACGGCCCAGTCCTGATGTTCGCCACGTTCGGCCCGGCGCAGCTCGAACAGCTCCCCGATCGCGTCCAAGCGATCGGCCACCGCCCGCGCCTCGGTCCGCCACGCCGCGCACATTCGATCTATCAGGGCGCGCGACTGCCCGGTATCGGAAGGCTCCCAGTAGTCGTGGAGCCGTGTATCGAACATGTGTTCGAGTATAGGTGACCCCACCGACAACTTCGGCCCGCATCAAACGATCGCTTTCATCCCGGCTTCATGTGCCGTCGCTAGCGTCGCCTTCGCTACGACCGGAAGGGGTGGATCGATGAGGTTCCGAACGAAAATCGGCATGGGTGTGGCCGGCCTCGCCGTCCTGACGGGCATCGGCATCGGCGTCGCCGCCGCCGATGACCAGGAGATCACTGGACCGGCCGCGGATCAGGCTCGCACCGCGGCGGTACAAGCTGTACCGGGCAAAGCCGGCAAGGTCGAGAAGGAAACCAACGAGGGCGCCGCCTATTACGGGGTGCTCGTCACCAAACCCGACGGCACCCAGATCGAAGTGCACCTCGACCAGGGGTTCCACTTCGTGGGCACGGAAGCCCCGGACAACGACTGATCTCGCGATTTCGATTCGAAACTATCCGGGCTGTCGATGGCGTGCATCGATGAGCAGATCCGGCGAAACGAGCCGGTGTGCGCGGTCGAACAAAGCACGTTCAGCCAAGCGCGCGCAGATGAGCGCCGCCAGCGCTGTAGCGGCGAGCAGCATATACATCACCACAATTTGGTAGCGGATCGCGGTCAGCGGATCGACTCCCGCCAGGATGAGTCCCGTCATCGCGCCCGGAAGGCTAATCAAGCCAACGACTTTGGTGGAGTCGATCGCGGGTATCAGCGCGGTGCGCAGGGCGGATCGTTGGTGCGGCAAGAACGCTTCGCGGGCGGACTGGCCGAGGCACAGCCGCGCTTCAATCGCCGGACGCGCAGCCTGGGCTTCCTCGTGTAGCCGCCGCAACGCAATTCCGGCGGCCAGCATGGCGCCCGAGACGATCATGCCGCCAACCGGAACGATTACCCGCGGCTGGGCGGTGATCACGCGACCCGCCAGCAAGGCGACGAGCGTCAGGGCGGTGCCGGTAGCGATGCCGACGGTCGCCGCAATCCGGGCCCGGGGCACGCCCCTGCCGCGACGGCCCGCCACCTGCCCCGCGATCAGCACCATGACGAGCACCCAGCCCGCGGCGCCGGGTAGCCCGGCCCACCGAAACAGGGCAAGCAGAATCGCCCCGGCAGCGATCAACTGCAGCCCGGCGCGAGCAGCCGCAACGACGATGTCGCGGGTCAGACCAAGCCGCTCTCGGTACGCCACTGCGGCAGCCACGGCGACCAGCGTCAGCGAAGCGGCAACCCCGCCCCAGCCCGGCACGGCCAGCCCGGGCGTTGTCATCGTGGCGAAGTGTGGTCGGTGTCGCCGGTACCGCGACCCGCGGTCAGGCGCCCGCGATCGAGTTCAAATATTCGGCCAGCGACATCACCGACGAGAGCCGCGTCATGACTAGCGAGTACCACAGTGCCCCCAGCATTTACATGATCACGCACCAGCGTGGCAATGACCGCAGCCGATGGCCCGTCCAGCGCCGAGGTCGGCTCGTCGAGCAACAACACCTCCGGTTCGACGGCCAGCGACCGGGCGAGACATAGCCGCTGCGCCTCGCCACCGGAAAGTCCGGACGTTGGACGTGTTACGAACTTTTCGCCCAGACCGACCCGCCCCAGCAGCCCGGTCACTCGACCTTCAGGAAGGTCTGGGCGTCCGACTCGAACCTCATCGAGCACGGCCTCGGTGAGCAGCACGGGTGCCTGCGCAACGAGGCCTACGCGCCGACGCAACGCGAGCACATCTAGCTCGATGAGTGGTACCCCGTCAAGCAAGACTCGTCCGGCGGTCGGATCGATGAGCCGGTTGAGCAACCGCAGCAGCGTGGTCTTTCCCGATCCACTGGCACCGCGTACTGCAATGCAACGACCACCGGGAAAATGCGCGCTGACCTGCCGCAGCACGGTCGCCTTGTCGCGAACGACGCTGACTCGCTCAAGCACGAAACTATCCACCGCTATCAGGATGCATTACCACCGACAGCCCCTCCACGGTTGCGTTGTAGCCCGCCACCAACCGCCTTCCGGCGCGCGATAACGGAAACCTGGTCGTCGCCGGACCTGCTCAGTAGAGGTAGACATCGACGAGCAGCGCGCCGAGTCCCGCCAGCGTGGCCACGCCCGCGAGTCGCCGTGCCGCGTCTGTGCGTAGTGGCCCGAATCCGAGCAGTAGCGCGGCGACCGCGACGGTGAACACGCCTGACCCGGTGTCTTGCCAGCTGATCGGAAACACCGGAATCGGTGCGTCGTGGAAGAACTGCTCGGCGTGGGTACTGTGCAGGATCGCATTCCAGGCGACCGGTCCCAACAGGGCGCTCACGGCCGCGCACACCAGTACTGATATGCGACGCTCCCGCCCGACGAGAGCAAGCAGAATTGCCGCGGCGAGGGCCGACAGCGCAGCCCCGTAGCCGATCACGGCCCACGACAACATCCGAATCCCGTCCTCGGTCAGCTCGACTGTTCGACCGGTTTCGCGGTCAGCATCCGAATCATGACGACTGCAAGTTGGTGGCGTCCAGCGCCGGACGCAGCGCCTTGGCCAGGGTGACAGCGTCGTCCACGGCCCAGTAGTGCATGTAGAACAGGCGGGGCTGCTCGGTCAGCCCGTGGTTATGCAACTCCACGATCTGGATATTGCCGGCGCGCAACGCCTGGATGACCTTCTGCACCTCGGGGGCGGTCAGGATGAAATCGCCGTTGATCGCTGCGCGACCGCCGCCGACGGGCTGAAAATTGATCACGGTCGTCAGATTCAGCGAGGCTGGAGGCAGCACGTGCCCGTCCTCGACGATGGTGTCCTTGCGAGGAATGCTGTACTTCAACAGCCCGCTATCTTGGGTTCCCTTGCGGCCCAAGGCCTGTTGCACCGCGCCGACGTCGATGTCGACCGGGGGTTGTTGTGCCGGCGACGGGGTCGGAGCACCGATCGCTGTGGCGTCCAACGCCGCCTTCAGACCTTGGGCCAGTTGGGTGGCATCACCCATCCCGTGGACGTGCGTCCACCACACCGGCGGGCTTTGCTGCAGCAGATGCTTGTGTAGCCCGGTCTGGGCGATGCCATGCGCCTGCAGCGCATCGGTGACCTTGGGCAACTCTTCCTCGGTGATCACTAGATCGCCCATCAGCAGCGTCTCGTTGTTGTCGTATCGGGCGAATGCCGCGTATCCGCCCAACGACAGCGCCGGTTTGATGTCCACACCGTAGGACGTGATGTGAAGATCGTTGCGCGGCAAGTTGATGCGATACGCGGTGTTATTGTCGCCGAGCTTGCCGCTACGTCCCAGCGCGTCGGCCACCGGCTTCCAATCGGCGTCGCTGGTGGTCACCGCCGAACGAGGATTGCCCGCTTGGCCGTTGCCGCTACCCCCGCCACCCTTGGAGCCCGAACAACCCGCCAGCACCACCGCCGCGGCGGCACTCGCGATGATCCGCACAGCATGCTTGGTGCCCGCCATGCCCACGGTCTATCGCTTCTTCATGAAGTCACGATGAAGGCCGCCCGCACATCCTCATCGTGGCTTCATCAACGCCGACTACACCTGTTTCACCCGCATAAAGGTGATGATGGATTCGGGGCTCGACGCCGAACCCGGGAAGGCTGGTGGCGACGGTGCGTGTGCTGGTCGTCGAAGACGAGCCCAAGATGGCCGACTTGCTGCGCCGCGGCCTGGCCGAAGACGGCTACGCCGTCGACATCTTCGCCGACGGCTCCACGGGCTACGAGGCCGCCATGGTTTACGACTACGACGCGGTGGTGCTGGACGTGATGCTGCCGGGGATGTCCGGCTTCGATATCTGCCGTAAATGGCGCGACCGGCAGAACTGGGTACCGGTGCTGATGCTTACCGCCCGCGGCGCTGTCGCCGATCGTGTCGCCGGACTCGACGGCGGCGCCGACGACTACCTCACCAAGCCCTTTCACCTTGATGAACTCTTCGCCCGGCTCCGGTCGCTTATCCGCCGCGGGCCAACTCCACGACCCAGCGTGTTGACCGTCGGACCGCTAAGGGCCGATCCCGCCAGTCGCCGATGCTGGCGCGGCGACCTCGAAATCGGCCTGACCACTAAGGAATTCGGGTTGCTCGAACTACTCATGCGTCGACCCGGCACAGTGCTAACCCGCGAGCTGCTGGTGGAACACTGCTGGGACTTCGCGTATGAATCACGTTCGAATGTGGTCGACGTCCACATCCGCGCACTGCGCGACAAGATCGACCGGCCGTTCGGGGCGTGCTCTATCGAAACCGTGCGCGGCATCGGCTACAGGATGCGTACCGACGGCGGTGCACCGGACGAAACGGGCAAATGATGCGGCGCTGGCCGATCCGGATCAGGCTCGCCGCCGCCTTCACTGCTGTGATGGCGATGGTCTTGCTGGCCGTCGGGGCTCTCACTGTCGCCCACACCAAGGAATCGCTCGACGCGGCGATCACCGAGTCCCTGTTCTATCGGCTGGCCAACCTGCGGCCGTTGGCGGTCGCGACCGATCCAACGCTGGCCGGCGGTGACCCCGACACCGCCCAGCAGGTCATTGCCCCTGATGGTCAGGTGTTGGCCGCAACCCCGAATCTCGTCGGGCAGACGGCTCTGTCACCTGCCGAAATGGTCACTGCTCGACGCGGGCAGCTGATTGCGGATCACCCCCGGCTTGGCAACCTCGAGGGCCCGGTGCGGGTGGCGGCTGGCCCGGTGCCCGGCGGACGCGTGGTGGTGGCGGCCCAGAGCCTGGCAGATCGCGACGCCGCCGTGGCCGACTTGCGCAACGAACTGGCCACCGGTTTCCCAATCGTTTTATTGGCCGCGGCCTTGGGCGCGTATCTGTTGGCCGCCGCCGCCCTACGACCGGTCGAGCGTATGCGCGCCCGCGCCGCCGGGCTCAGCGCCGCCGACACCCACGCGCGTCTACCCGTCCCGCCGGCCCATGACGAAATCCACCATCTGGGAACAACCTTCAACGAACTCCTGCAACGGCTGCAAGAAGCGCTGGAACGGGAACGTCGGTTCGTCAGCGATGCGGGCCACGAACTTCGCACGCCCCTTAGCCTGTTGACCACCGAACTCGAACTCGCGCTACGGCGCCCACGAAGCAACCCCGAACTGGTCGCCGCAATCCGTTCAGCGCTGAACGAGACCACCCGGCTGTCCCGCCTCGCGCGCGATCTGCTCACCGTCGCAGACACCGGCAGCTCGCCCGAGCCACCGGCCATCGACCTACACAGCCATCTGCAAGTGATCGGCGAGCGCTATCGACACAGCCGCGGCGACGAACTCGAGATCGAGTGCGCCGTAGGCCAATACGTTCGCGTCGAGCCGAACGACCTGGATCGGATCATCAGCAATCTTATCGACAACGCCACCCAACACGGTGCCCCGCCGATCACCATCCACGTCCAGCGGGCCACCGCCGACGGGGTCGAGATCCAAGTCGGCGACCACGGTGCCGGATTTCCACCCGACTTCCTCCCACACGCCTTCGACCGGTTCACTCGCGCCGACACCGCGCGTACCACAGGCGGCACCGGCCTCGGTCTGGCCATCGTCGACACCCTCACGCAACGCAACCACGGCACTCTCACCGCCCGCAATCGTCCCGCTGGTGGCGCCGAAATCACCATCCGGCTTGCCGCCGCGTCCACCACCGACCCGGATAGCGACTGATCCGTCGCGATTGTGCGCCTGCGCCCCCGTAAGCAAGACTGGCCGCGGGGGTTTTGCCGCCAAGGAGGTGGTCTCTGTGACGATGACCGATTCAGTCAATACCACCAACGACGAAGCCGCCCAGCTCTGGGTGGAGTCTTACCAGGGCGAAGTATTGGGCGAGGCGTACTTTGCCGGGATGGCGGAGCGCAACACCGACCCGGCCCTGCGCGAGAAGATCGACCTGTTGAGGTGCCTCGAGCGCTCCACCAAGGAGCTGCTGGAGCCCGTGATCGCGCGTTTGGGCATCCCCGCGGAGCCGGACAAGGCCGTGCTCGACGCCGCGGGCAGCGTCACCGAAGTCGAGTACCTGCCCATGCTGCAGAGCTTTGTCGGGGCGGCCGCGGAATACCTGGGTCGGTACACGCGGCTCCGCACGTTGGTCGAGGGTTCGGACGCGCCGATCGTCGATCAGCTCATCGCGCACGAACTCGCGTTCGAGTTGTTCGCTCGCCGCGAGCTGGCCGGAGAGACCGACACCTCGACCGAGCCCATCCGTGCGCTCAGCCACGTGACCTGCTGACCGCGGGCTGGTCGTCAGTGGTGCCAGGGGCAGAGGTCGTTGATTGCGATCCCGACGATCTGGTTCGCCCCGTCCGGACCCAGCCCCGGATTGTCCCGCAGGAAATAGCTCGCCGTCTCCTGCGGTGTGAGGCCTCGGTCCATCAGCCCACACATATCCAGGGCCTGGTCCAATCCCACGGTTCTGCCCCCGGCGTCCCGGTAACCGGCCGCGGCGACGTCTGCCTCGAACGCACGCAGAGCGCAGTCCGGCGCCGGTCCGGGCCCCACGATGCATCCCGGTGGCGGATCGGCGTTCGCGTCAGGGACGGCGGCCACAGCCGCGAAGGCCACGAAGATCGCGCCGGCAGACCGGATGATGCCCGCACTCTTTGCCATACCCACGGCGAAAACAGTAGACGTAGTCCGGTGAAATCGCCTGGCAATTCGTAAAAGTCACCCGCCGGCTACCGGCCGTTGATCACGGCGTTCCCGAACACATGAAGGGAAACCCGCACCATGGCTTCTGCGTCGCTTCGGGCGGCGGCGGGTCGGTTCCCTCCCAAACTCCGGGGGTGACGTTTCCGTGGCCCCAGACGACGCCGTACCACGTGTGGCATTGAGTCTTGTCCCAGTTGACATTTGGCGGGCAGCCGCGGCCGGTTTGAGGGTGAAGGCCACCCTTTTCATCTCCCGGGCAGCATTTGTACGGCCCGGATGCGCCGGGCGGCACCGGCCCGTCTCCCGGGATGAACGGCTGGGCGTGTGCGATACCTAGGCCGAGTCCGGTTCCGGTAAGCGCGAGAACTCCCGACATCAGCGCCCCGGCAACGAATTTCTTTGCGGTTCGGTTGTATGACATTTCCTCAGCTAACCGGAAGTGGGCCGCTACCGATCCCAATATCCGGACTTCGCTCGACTAACGTCGGCCCGGTGGCGCACCTACTCGGGGCCGAGGCCGTACACCTCGAATATCCGACTCAGGTGGTCTTCGATTCGATCACGCTGGGTGTCAACGACGGCGCGCGCATCGGCATCGTGGGGCGAAACGGCGACGGCAAGTCCAGCCTGCTGGCCCTGCTGACCGGCCAGCTGCCGCCCGATTCCGGCCGGGTCACCCGGCGCAGCGGGTTGCGGGTCAGCGCGCTGAGCCAGGCGGACACCCTCGACGCGGATCGCACCGTGGGCTGGACGCTGGTCGGCGAGCGGGCCGATCACCAGTGGGCCGGTGACCCGCGGGCCCGCGACGTGGTCGGCGGCCTGGTCTCCGACATCGCCTGGGACGCGCAGATCGCCACGCTCAGCGGCGGCCAGCGACGTCGGGTGCAGCTCGCCAGGCTGCTGATCGGCGAATGGGACGTGATCGCCCTCGACGAACCCACCAACCACCTCGACATCGAGGGCATCACCTGGCTGGCCGACCACCTGAAACAGCGCTGGGCGCGCAACACCGGCGGCCTGCTGCTGGTGACGCACGATCGCTGGTTTCTCGACGAGGTCGCCACCACCACGTGGGAGGTGCACGACGGGATCGTCGAGCCGTTCGAAGGCGGGTACGCGGCGTACGTGCTGCAGCGCGTCGAGCGCGACCGGCTGGCCGCCGTGGCCGAAGCCAAACGGCAGAACCTGATGCGCAAGGAGCTGGCCTGGCTGCGGCGGGGCGCGCCGGCGCGAACGTCGAAGCCGAAGTTCCGGATCGAGGCCGCCAACCAGCTGATCGCCGACGTGCCGCCCCTGCGCAACCGGGTCGAGTTGGCCAAGCTGGCGACCGCGCGGCTCGGGAAGGACGTCGTCGATCTGCTCGACGTGTCGGTCCCGTTTGGCGGCCGGCCCGTGCTGCGCGACGTCGAATGGCGGATTGCCCCGGGTGAACGCACCGGCATCGTCGGCGCCAACGGCGCCGGCAAGTCGACCCTGCTGGGACTGATCGCGGGCACGATTCAGCCGGACACCGGGCGCGTCAAGCGCGGCAAGAGCGTCAAACTCGCCGTCCTCGACCAACGGGGTGAGGAGCTGGCCGCGCTCGCGGGCGACCGGATCGCCGACGTGTTGGGCCGGCTGCGCGGCGGCTATCAGGTCGACGGCCGCGACGTCACCCCCGCCCAACTGCTGGAGCGACTCGGATTCGGCCGGGGTCAGCTGTCCGCGCGCGTCGGCGACCTGTCCGGCGGCCAGCGACGCCGGCTGCAGCTCATGCTCACCCTCCTGTCCGAGCCGAACGTGTTACTCCTCGACGAGCCGACCAACGATGTGGACACCGAAATGCTGACCGCCACCGAGGATTTGCTCGACTCGTGGGCGGGCACCCTGATCGTCGTCTCGCACGACCGGTATCTGCTCGAGCGTGTGACCGACCAGCAGTACGCGATTCTCGACGGCCGGTTGCGGCACCTGCCCGGCGGCATCGACGAATATCTGCGGCTGGCAACCCGTTCCGCGACCACCACGCCCACTGCAGAGCCGCCGGGGCCCAAGCCGGGCGCTCAGCGTCGCGCCACCGAAAAGGAATTGGCCGCGGCGGACCGCCAGCTGGCTCGCCTCGCCGAGCGAATCGCGGCAAAACACGCCGAACTTGCCGAGCATGACCAATCCGACCATGTCGCGCTGACTCGACTGACCGAAGAGTTGCGCGAACTCGAAAAAGAGGTGGCGGCAACGGAAGCGCGCTGGCTCGAGCTATCGGAGGTGCTGGAATGAATGGTTACCGGCCGGTGCCTTACCTGCCCGGCGAGGCGTTGCTCGCGCTGTATCGGCGTCGCGGCGCGGTCATCAACTCTGGTATCGGCCGGCACGGCTACACCTACCTCCTGGGACCCGAGGCGAACAAGTTCGTCTTCGCCAACGCCGACGCGTTCAGCTGGCGCGAAACCTTCGAGAACCTGGCGCTCGTCGACGGGCCCACGGCATTGATCGTCAGCGACGGGGACGACCACCGGCGTCGGCGCAGTGTGGTGGCGCCGGGCCTGCGGCACCGGCAGATCCAGGACTACGTGCAGACCATGGTTTCCACTATCGACACCGTCATCGACGGCTGGCGGCCCGGGCAACGGCTGGACATCTATCGGCAGTGCCGCTCGGCGGTCCGGCGTAGCACCGCAGAAAGCCTGTTCGGCTCGCGGATCGCGACGCACTCCGACTTCCTCGGGGAGCAACTCCAACCCCTGCTGGACCTGACTCATCAACTGCCGCAGGTGGTGGCGCTACAACGCCGGCTCAACTTGCGGGGATGGCGACGGGCGACGGCCGCGCGCTCGCGTCTGCACGACTTCGTCGACGCCCAAATCGCCTGCGCCCGCGCCGGTCCCAGGCCCGACGACCACATGCTGACCATGCTGATCAACGGTCGCGGCGACGAGGGTTACGCCTTGAGTAACAACGAAATTCGCGACGAGATCGTTTCGCTCATTACCGCGGGTTACGAAACGACCAGCGGCGCGCTCGCCTGGGCGATCTACACGCTGCTGACCCTGCCCGGCGCGTGGGACAGCGCCGCCGACGAAGTGACCCGCGTGCTTGGTGGCCGGCCGCCGGCCGCCGCCGATTTGAATGCGCTCACCTATCTCAACGGCGTTGTGCACGAGACGCTTCGGCTCTACTCGCCCGGGGTGATCTCCGCCCGGCGGGTGATGCGCGACCTCCGGTTCGGCGGGCACCGCATCCGCGCCGGACGGTTGTTGATCTTCAGCGCGTACGTGACGCACCGGCTTCCCGAGATCTGGCCGAACCCAACCGAATTCCGGCCGGCCCGTTGGGATCCCGGCGCGCCCGGTTACCGCAAGCCGGCACCGCACGAGTTCATCCCGTTCAGCGGCGGCTTGCACCGCTGCATCGGGGCGGCGATGGCGACCACCGAGATGACGGTCATGCTGGCCCGGCTGGTCGCCAGGACCCGGCTGCGGCTACCCGCTCAGCGGATTCGCGCCGCCAACCTCGCCGCGCTGGCACCCAAGCCGGGCCTGACCGTCGACGTCGTCGACTCAGTGCCAGCGCAATAGCACCATTTCCGAGGAGAATCCGGGGCCCATCGCAAGCAACAGCACGTGGCTGCCGCTCGGTGGCGGCTTGGCGATCGTGTCGCGCAGGATGTGCAGTACCGAGGCCGACGACAGGTTGCCGATTTCGCCGAGCGAACGCCACGTCAGCTCGAGCGCCTCGGGCGCAAGCTCCACACTCTTGGCGATCGCGTCGATCACCTTCGGTCCACCGGGGTGGGCCACCCACGCACCGATGTCGTCCTTGATCAGGCCGCGTGAGGCGAGGAAGGTGTTGACGTCGTCGGCCAGGTAGCGCTCGATGAGGGTCGGCAGCTCGGGTGACAGCATGAGCTGCAGCCCGGCGGAATCGACGTTCCAGCCCATGATCTGCAGCGAATCCGGGTACAGGCGGCTGTGCGAATCGAGGATATCGGGGCCACTCGCCGTCATCTGCTCGGCGCGACGATCGCCGACGGCGACCACGGCCGCCGCGCCGTCGCCGAACATCGCGGTGGCGACCAGACCCGACACGGTCGGCTTGACCGCCGGGAAGCTCAGCGAGCAGAGCTCGACCGACACCAGGACCGCGACGCCGTCGGGCGCGCCACGCAGGTAGTCGTGCAGCCGACCCAGCCCCGCCGCCCCGGCCGCGCAACCCAGGCCGAACATCGGCACCCGGCGCACGTCGGGGCGCAGTCCGAGGCGTCCGACGATCCGGGCATCCAATGACGGCACCAGAACGCCGGTCACGGTCGTGGTGGCGATCATGTCGATGTCGTGCGGTTGCAGGCCCGCCTCGTCGAGTGCGCCCAGCAGCGCCTCGCAACCCAGCTCCACCGCGTTCTCGATGAAGACCTCGTTCGCCTCACCGAAGTCGGTCAGCGACGGATATTTCTCCAGGGGCAGAACCAGGTGGCGGCTGTTCACCCGCGCGCCCGCGTGCAGGCGCCGGACAATCCCCTCGTGTTCCTTCAATACGGGGAGCTCGACGAATTGGTCGGTAATTTCGCTTTGGCGGTACCGATGTGGCGGCAAGGCACCGAACACTCCTGCGATGACGCTCATGCCCTACCCTCTGCTCAAATGGGATTTCCCCGGTTCCCAAAGTTTAGCCGTCACGTGCCGGGCGGCAAAGCCAGTGCTATTCAACATCTGTCGAATAGTTGCCCGGGGGGCGTCGCGTAATCGATTCTGCCAGCGCATCTTTCGTCAAGCAATGCCATCGTCGTCATCTTGTTTGAGCGCCATCGCGATCAACGCATCGGGACTTAAAGAGTCGATAACGTCGTCACTAACGGTGGAATCGGGAACAGCCTTTTCCGATTCGCCGGCGAGCAGTAAAAGCTTGTCGAGCAATCCTGTTCGGCGCAGTTCCTGGAGTGGAATCTTTCGCAGCGTCGACCAAGTCTTCTCGTCGTCCGATACATGATCGCCGTGCAGAAGTTGTTGAAGGTAAGCGGCCAATGCCGCTGGGGTCGGATAGTCGAAGATCAACGTGCGCGACAATGCCAACCCGGTTTCGGTCGTGAGACGGTTGCGCAGTTCGACCCCGGTCATCGACTCGAAGCCGAGGTCTTCGAAGGCGCGCTCGGCGTCGATGTCATGACCGCCGGGGTGCCCCAACACCGCGGCGGCGTGCGAGCACACCAACTCCTGCAGCCGGCGGCGCTGCTCGGCCGGAGGCAGCGCCCGCAGCTGCTCGGCCAGGCCCGCCCAGCGGCTCGCGATCGGCGCCCCCGTGGCCGCGCCCAGCCAATACCGGTGGCGGGCGAATCCGTATGTCGGCAAGTCCACTCGACGGGCCGGGGTGCCGGTCAACACCGACGGCCAATCCACCTGCACACCTGCGGTGAACACGCGCCCGGCAGCGCCGAGCAGCGAATCGATTTCGGGACGGTCGTCGGCCAACGTCACCACCGCCCTGCCCCGCTCGCCCGTCAACGATTGCTCGACCGCGGCCGTGAGGCCCGCCCCGGGACCCGCCTCCACAAACACGTCGGCCCCGAGCGACTCGGCTGCCCTTACGCTGTCGACGAAACGGACTGGTCGCCGCACATGCTCGACCCAGTACTGCGGCGACCCATAGCCGTCGCCGGCCAGCTGCCCAGTCACGTTGGATACCAAGCCCATTCGCGGCTGACCCACCGACACGTCCGCCGCCGCCCGGCCGAATTCGTCGAGGATGGGGTCCATCAACGGCGAATGAAACGCATGCGAGACCGCCAGCCGATGCGCGCGACGGCCCTGCTGCGCGAACCGATCCGCGATGGCGGCGACCGAACCCTGCTCGCCCGAAATCACCACCGCCGTTGGCCCGTTGACCGCCGCGATACTCACGCCGTCGCGCAGCAGCGCGGCCGCCTCGTCTTCCCCGGCGGCGACCGCGACCATCGCCCCACCGGCCGGCAACCCCGCCATCAACCGGCCCCGGGCCGCGACCACCTTTGCCGCATCCCCCAGCGACAACACGCCCGCCACGTACGCCGCGGTGATCTCGCCCACCGAATGACCCATCACCACGTCGGGCACGACACCCCACGCTTGCCACAAGGCCGCCAAGGCGACCTCGAGGGCGAACAACGCGGGCTGGGCGAACTCGGTGCTTTCCAGGAGCGCCGCATCGTCGCCCCACATCACACGCTTGAGTGGCAGCCGCAGCTGCCCGTCCAACGCCCGCACGGATTCGTCAAAGGCGTTGGCGAACACCGGGAAACGCTCATACAGCGCGGCGCCCATCCCCAACCGCTGCGAGCCCTGGCCCGGAAACACCAGCGCCGTCTTGCCCGCCCCCTCGGCACGCCCCACCACGACGTCCGGGCCCGGCCGCCCGGCGGCCAATCCCGTCAACCCCGCGACAAACTGCCCGCGATCGCCACCGACCATAACCGCGCGGTGCTCGAAGACCGACCGGGTCGTCGCCAACGACCACGCCACGTCGGCCACACCTACATGTTCATCCGTGCGCACATGTTCGGCCAGCCGCCCGGCCTGATTCGCCAGCGCTTCGGCCGACCGCGCCGACAGCACCCACGCGACCTCGGGGTCATCACGCTCGGGCACAAGGCTTTCCGGCGCCGCGGGAGCCTCCTCGACGATCACGTGCGCGTTCGTTCCGCCCATTCCGAACGACGACACTCCGGCCCGCTTCGGCCCGTCCCGCAGCGGCCACGGTGTCAGCTCGGTATGGACATGCAGGCCAAGGCTTTTCGGGTCGATTCCGGGGGGCGGTCTGGTGTAGTTGAGACTTGCCGGGATCATGGCGTTTTCGAGGGCCAGCACGGCCTTGAGGAGGCCGGCGATTCCCGCGGCGCTTCCGGTGTGGCCGATGTTGGTCTTGACCGATCCCACGCCGACCGGACGGTCTCTGCGTTCGGCGAAGATCTCACCCAACGCCCTCGCCTCGACCGGGTCACCGATTTCGGTTCCGGTGCCGTGGGCTTCGATGTAGTCAATGTCGTCACTGTCGAGGCCCGCGCTGCATAGCGCGCGCCGGATGACGTCGGCTTGTGCGGAAACCGACGGCACAGTCTGGCCGGGAGAGCTGTGTCCGGAATTGCCCACGGCACTTCCCCGGATGATGGCGTGGATGCGGTTTCCGTCCGCCACCGCCGCGGGCAGCGGCTTCAGCAGCACCAGGGCACCGCCTTCGCTGCGCACGTAGCCGTCCGCGCGTTCGTCGAAAGCATACGTGTGGCCCGACGGTGACAGCGCGCCGAATTCCGTTTCCAGCAGCGCTGTTTCGTCGGCCAGATTGAGGTGGATCCCGCCGGCGATCGCAAGCGGCGATTCGCCGGTGCGCAGGCTTTCGCATGCCAGGTGCACCGCGACCAGCGAGGACGATTGGCCGGAGTCAACGGTCATGCTGGAGCCCTGCAACCCGAAGGCATAGGAGATCCTGTTGGCGATCATCCCCCTGCTGATCCCGGCGAACGAATGATGATCGAGATTGTCCAGGTTGTTCGGGGTGTCGTGGAGCGTAAGGACGGCATAGTCGTCGGTCATCGCTCCGACGTAAATCGAAACCCGCTCGCCGCGCAGCGTTTCCGGCACCACGAAGGCGTCCTCGAATAATTCCCATGCCAATTCGAGCGCCAATCGCTGCCTGGGATCCATCGCGCGGGCCTCGCGTGGCGACAGGTTGAAGAAGTCCGCGTCGAACTCGGCGACGTCGCCCGGCAACTGGGTGGCTTCCCGGCCATCGCGAACGAGGCGCCAGAAATCGCGTGGCCCGGCGGCGGAGGGGAACCTGCATGCCAGGCCGATGATCGCCACATCCGTCATCGGGGGCCGACGTCCTCGTCGAGGATGGCGAAGAGCTCGCTGTCGGTGGCGGTCGCGAGGTCATCGCCGTCGTCGATGTGAGTTTGGCTGGGGGCCGGGGCCATCAGACCGGTCAGAATGGCTTGGATGCGGGCGGAGAACTGGGCTTTCTCATCCGGGCTCCAGTCGGGTTGGTCGACCAGCGTTTGGAGCTCGCGGGCGATGTCGTTGAAACGAGCCAACCGGTCGGGCGCACTCCCGGTGATCGTCGCAAAGCTGAGCTGCTCGTCGACGTGTTCGGCCAAGGCCGCCGGGGTCGGGTGGTCGAAGATCAGGGCGGGCGAAAGGGTCAGTCCGGTAGCGGTTTTGAGCCGGTTGCGCAGTTCGACGGCGGTCAGCGAATCGAATCCGAGGTCTTGGAACGGCAGCTGGGCGTCGATGTCCGCGCTGGGGCGGCCCAAAACGGTTGCGGCGTTGGTGGACACCAATTCCACCAGCTGCAGGTGACGCTGTTCGGCGCTGAGCCCCTGCAGCCGGGCGGCCAGCCCCGACGTCGACACGGCAGTGTCGGTATCGATGACGAGCCGGCGCCCCGGACGAGCGGCCAGCTCACGAAGCAGCGGCGGCACTGCGCCGCTTGCGCCCAGCCCGGCCGCGTCGATGCGGGCGGCGACCAGCACGGGGCGCTCGGCCAGCATCGCTTCGTCGAAGAGTTGCAGGGCGTGTTCGGTGGACAGCGGCGCGAGCCCGGCTCGGGTCATGCGGGCCTTGTCGCGCTCGCCCAGGTGTCGGGTCATGCCGCTGGCCTGCTCCCACAACCCCCACGCCACCGA